>DASZCH010000072.1:0-29400 GCA_035943235.1 Candidatus Acidiferrales bacterium | reverse complement strand
GTCAAACACAGTCCGTGCGCTCGCTCGCGCCGCCAGTTGCCGCAGGTTCTTCAAGAACTTCACCAACTCACCCGCTTTCAACTGTGGATGAAAAGAGAATTCCTGCTGCGGCGCTTCCAACACGTCTGCAATCGATTGGTTTCGCCGCGTTTTTTCCGCCAGACGCACCAGGTCGCGCGGCTCAAATCCCCAGTAAGGCACCGCCGCCACGCGCGACAGTGCCACGTTGTCCGACCGAATCACGATCAGCCGCAAGTACGCCAGCAGGTCGCGCACCAGCGTGTTCGACAGCACCGAAAGCCCGCGAATCACGAACGGAATTCTCTTACGTCGCAGCACATCGACAACGCGCGTTCGGTGCGAATGCTTGCGATAAAGCACCGCGCAGCTTCGCCAGGGCCGCCCCGCCGCGTGCAACCGCTCAATCTCGCTGACGATCCAGTGCGCTTCTTCTTCTGGCCTTCCGAATTCCACGATGCGAATCTTCTCGCCTGTCGCGTTTTCGGTTACCAGACTGCGGTGCGGCAAAAACGCCGGATGCTCATTGTGTTGAATCACCTGGCTCGCCACTCCCAGGATCCGCTTCGTCGAGCGGTAATTTCGCGTCAGCGATTTTAACGGCATGCCGCCGCCCGCACTCTTCACCGCGCCGCAAAATCGGTCGAAAAAAATCGTGAAGCTGCCGAATGACGCACCGCGAAAGCGATAGATCGCCTGATTGTCATCGCCTACCGCCACGATGTTCCGAGCATCGCCCGCCAGGAGGCACAGCAATTCGAGCTGCGCGATATTCGTATCTTGAAATTCATCCACCAAAATATAGCGGTATTGTTCGCGCAGCCGTGCCAGGCGTTCTGGATCTCCGCGCAGCAATTCCACCGCGCGCAGCAACTGGCCGCCGAAAGTGATCAAGTTCCGTTCGCGCTGCAAACGCTCGCTGATGCGATACGCGCGCGCCACTTCTTCCAGCCGCGCCAGATTTTCTTCTTCCGCCGCGCGCACCTCTGGCTCAAGCAGCGCCTTTCGCATTTCAAATTCCGCTCGCAAGCCATCGACGTAGCCCTGATAATCCTCCGCCGTCACCAGTTCATCCTGGCAGCGCGAAAAGAACTTCTCGAAATCGCTCAGAAACTCGCCCGGCTCCGCCAGCCGCGTGAAATGCTTCAGCGCCAGCTCGCGAATATTCCGCCGCAGCAAGATCCAGTGCTCCACCGGCTCGATCACCTGCAACGCAGCGTTCGAATCCAGCAGAATCTTGTCCATGCAGAATTTGTGGAACGTGCTCAGCCACACGCCCTCCGCGCGCTCGCCCGCCGCCTTCGTGACGCGCGATTTCATTTCGTTCGCGGCTTTGTCGGTGAAGGTCAGTCCCAGAATATTTTCGCCCGAAAGCTCTGGATTCGTCTCAAGCAGCCGGCAAATCCGCCGCGTAATGACGCGCGTCTTCCCCGTGCCCGCGCCCGCCACGACGAGCAGCGGCCCTTCGCCGTGTTCCACCACGGCGATCTGCTCCGCATTCAATTCAAAATTTGCGTCTGTGGGTATGCCTGGCATCCTGTTGAGACCTGAATTGTAACTCGCTTCCGCGCACGCGTCCTAAATTCACGAATGAGCCGCGAATGCGCCGGATTCAGCCTCGCACTGTCCAGCCATATGTGCGTGGCTAAGAAGGAGAAGGAGCTTTTTCACCTCTGGCACAGATCCAGCCCTTTTTCTGTTCCTCAAAGATTTGAATATCTGTGTAGCCGGCTTTGGTGAAGAGGCCGCGCTGGTCTTCGGCGCTCAGGCTCGAGGAACCCAGCAGCCTCATGACCGGTGCGGTGATCCCACTCCCTTTGCCGCCCCTGTAAGTTTCGGCGATGATCAGCAACGTGCCACCGGGTTTCAGCACGCGCAGGACTTCCCGCATATCATTCGGCAGGTCGGGCCAGTAGTATTGCGTTTCGATGGCGGTGGCTAGATCGAACATGTTGTCCGCGAAGGGAAGCTGCGAGACAGAGCCTTGCTTGATGTTGACGCGGCCATCACTGATGGCAACTGCGTTTTTCTTGCGGGAGGCCGCAATACTACCCGAGGCGTAATCCACTCCGTAGACCTTGCCTTCGGTGGCGATGGCGGCCAACTTCTGAATGGTTCTGCCGCCGCCGCACCCGATGTCGAGCAGGATAAAGTTTTTGCCAACCTGAACATGCTGCAGGCCCCAATCCGTCAGATTGGAATGGGAGCGGTTCATCATCCAGGTGAAAGGCCGGCCTATCCATCTGGAAGGCTTGCGCACCTGTCTCGCCAGATACACTCCGATGACCAGCCCGACTCCAAGGCGTAGCCAGTAGTGCCACGAATCCAGCGTGCTCATAGTGTAAGAAAGCGAGGCCATCTTGTAACCGCAACTCCCTCAATTCCTCTCATACAAACGAGTAAAGCGTCTGAGAATATCACAGCCCTCAGTCGCAGACTGGATGAGGTTCCGCGCCTTTTCGCGAGTTTGTTCGCACACATTTTTCTCAATTGCGGCAAATTGACCCCTTCGCTCCCGCCGCTTATAATCGAGCGCTCATAGCAGCGAGACGCAATCGATAAGGAGACTTCATCATGCCGCCATCACCACAACAGGTAGTCGACCAGCCCGTGATTCTTAGCGCCGTCCGCACCCCAATGGGCAAATTCATGGGCGGACTTTCTTCGCTCACCGCTCCCGAGCTTGGCGCGAAAGTCGTCGCCGAAGCCGTTCGCCGCCGGATCGATCTTGGTATGTGTCCAAAAAGTGTGTTCAAAACGGACTCAGCGCGGTGTACATTCGTGTGCGCGTGTACCTGAGATGTGCGTCCATGACGCACCTCAACTGTTTTGCATCTAAGGAAATAGGAGGCTCTTGAGGAGTCTTAGATATGTCATCCGAGCATAATAGAAATCTGTCCGACCGCATGGTCGAGATTATTGAGAGCGAAGCAGACGCATTCACGAAGGGCACTGTGAGGAATTTGCAAAATAGTGCCTTAACGCCGTCTTACCACAATCTCCCCCATGATGAGCTTTACAGCCGGGTATATAAGGTCTACAGCAATCTCGGCCGTTGGCTTTGGGAAAAATCAAACGAATCAATTCGGGCCTGGTATTGGGAGCTTGGCGAGAAACGCTTCAAAGAGAACGTTCCTCTGAGCGAAGTCTTGTGGGCTCTGGTACTCACCAAGGACCGCCTGATTCAGTACTTGGATCAGTCTGGCCTGGTAAATTCGGCAATGGAGCTGTATCAGCAGAAGGAATTCGACAGACTGATCGTGCATTTCTTCGATCGAGCCATTTGCTATGCTGCCGAGGGTTATCAGCGTTCCGAACCCGAATTGACAAAGTCGGCGCACGAGCCGTCGACCTTGGGACTTTTGCGAAGATTTTGGCTGCAGTCGTCTTCGACTCACCTGTGACTCGGGCGAGCCTGAGCATGGCTTTGAAATCGCCGTCTTGACCAGGCAGTCGGGCTGCCCCGTCACCAAGAAAGCTTGAATTTTCGTCCAGCATTTCCACCGTCCCTTCCCCAAATTGACCCCTTCGCTCCCGCCGCTTATAATCGAGTGTTCATAGCAGCGAAACGCAATCGATAAGGAGATTTCATCATGTCGCCATCACCACAACAGGTAGCCGACCAGTCCGTCATTCTCAGCGCCGTGCGCACGCCCATGGGCAAATTCATGGGCGGACTTTCTCCGCTCACCGCTCCCGAGCTTGGCGCGAAAGTCGTCGCCGAAGCCGTTCGCCGCGCAGGCATCGACCCTAAGGATGTCGACGAATGCATCATGGGCAACGTTGTCCAGGCGGGCCTTGGCCAAAATCCCGCGCGACAGGCCGCGCTCAAGGGTGGCCTCGATTACCGCGTCGCCGCCATGACCATCAACAAAGTTTGTGGCTCGGGACTCAAATCCGTCGGCCTCGCCGCGCAAGCCGTTCTCACCGGCGAATCCGACACGCTAGTCGCTGGCGGTATGGAGTCCATGTCGAATTGCCCCTATCTCCTCATGCAAGCGCGCACCGGCTACCGCCTCGGCAATGGCCAGTTGATTGACTCGATGGTTCACGACGGCCTTTGGGAAGCCTATGAGGACTATCACATGGGTGTGACCGCCGAACTCGTTGCCGAAAAATATAAAATTTCGCGCGCCGAGCAGGATCAGTACGCGCTAGAAAGCCATCAGAAAGCCGTCCGCGCCATGAAGTCCTGCTTCTTCGAGCCGCAAATCGTGCCCATCGAAATCCCGCAGAAAAAGGGCGCGCCCATCGTCATCAGCAAGGACGAAACGCCGCGCGAAGACACTTCTCTTGAAGCTCTCGGCAAACTTCGCCCAGCATTCAAAAAAGACGGCGGCACCGTCACTGCGGGTAATGCTCCCGGCACAAACGACGGAGCCGCGGCCGTCGTCGTCACCAGCGAGCGCAACGCGCAGCGCCTCGGCAAATCGCCCATCGCTCGCATCGTCGCGCAATCCGTCGGCGGCGTCGAACCGAAATGGGTGATGATGGCGCCCGTCCAGGCCGTCGAAAAACTCCTCAAGAAAACAGGCTGGGATCGCGACAAGGACGTCGACTTGATCGAGCTCAACGAAGCCTTCGCCGTGCAAGCCATTGCCGTCGCGCGCGAGCTGAAACTCAATCCCGAAAAAATCAACGTGAATGGCGGCGCAGTCGCGCTCGGCCATCCCATCGGCGCGAGCGGCGCGCGCATTCTCGTCACGCTGCTCTACGAATTGCAGCGCCGCAACCTGAAACGCGGCATCGCCGCCCTCTGCCTCGGCGGCGGCAACGCCGTCGCCATGGCCGTCGAACGCCTGTAGCTCACGTCCCGTTCGCGTCTCTTGCGAACTGACGTGAGGCCATAGGGTTGGCTTCATGCCGCTTCGCAGTTCGCCGTTTTGTCGCCATCCAGCCTGCCGTGCTTGCCAGCCATCGCAGGCCCTGCACAGACGTGTTTTTGCGGTCCGCCTAGCATGCGGAAACTGTCACATCAGAGGCCTGTTCCTGCAACCTTTCGTCTCTTAATGCGTCTCATAGTCAGTAGCATTGACCGTACGGCGCATCGTCATTTCGCGCATCGGAGGTCGAAAATGATTCCTGCCCGTTCAACTCTCTTTGTTTTGTTCTTGTTAGCCTGTCCCATGTTTGCCGCCGCGCAAACGGATTCCGTCTGTGGTCCTGCCAACGTCAACTTCGATATCCGAACGACCAAGCAGGCGCCAGCTTCGCCTGCTGCTCAGTCCGGCAAAGCCCTTGTCTATTTCCTTCAGGACGACCTCAAATACAACACCGCTCCGCGTCCGACGACACGCTTCGCCGTCGACGGCACGTGGGTTGGCGCCACCCACGCCAATTCCTACTTCTACGTTTTTGTTGATCCGGGTGAGCATCACGTTTGTGCCAACTGGCAATCCGCCAGGACGGGCCTGAGCTGGATAGGTCCAAAGCGGTCAACCGCCGCCACGCATTTCACCGCTGACGCAGGCCAAACCTACTATTTTCGCGCGCGTGACATTGCCAAGATGGATGACAACAAAATCGTCTCCGAGCCGGAAGTTCTTTTGTCACTTCTGGATTCGGACGAAGCGCGCGCCGTCATACAGTCCTTTTCGTTCAGCATATCTCATCCTCGGAAGTGAGGAATCTGTGTTCCTCTCCACCTCTTTCACTCGTGCGCGCTTAGCTTGCAAACTTCCGCACGCATTGTAAAATTGACTCTCGAATGTTCCGCTCAGTTTGCAGTTTTGCCATTCCGAGCGGATGCGACCAGTACCTAGCGAGGAATCTGCGTTTGCGGCGGCTCCGCGCCCAGTTCTAAATAGGGGGAGTCAGCAGGAATAGAGCCCAATAATGTTCTGCCCGATTTGCAAATACGAATTTCGCCGCGGCTTCACGCATTGCAACGATTGCGACGTCGATCTCGTCGACGCACTTCCCTCCGAGGAAGTCGACCACAGACTCCGCACTCCCTCGGACGAAATGGATTCGCCCACACTCCTCTGGAAAGGCGCAAACGGCGTGACGTTTTCCGCGATCACGGCGGCGCTCGACAACGCCAAACTCCCGTACAATCGCGAAGACCTCGATGCGCGCCTCCTCTTTTCGTCGGAACTTGCCGAACTCGAAATCTGGGTCCCTGCTTCGCATCTCACCGACGCGCAAAACGTTCTCGACGAAGTTCTCAATAGCACGGCCAACGCACCGTTGCCCGCTGAACGCCCCGACGCCTCCAACGAAATCCCCGCGTATGACGACGAGGGCGCCGACGACATCCGCCACGAAATCCCAAAAGAGCTTTACCCCGAGGACGCCACCGCCAAAGTTTGGTCCAGCAATGGCGCGAACAACGCCGCCAGCAACACCACCAACAATGACGCAATCATGGCGGAAGTTCTCAAATCCTGCCTCGCAGAAATCGGCGTCGCCTGTTACGTCGATCGCCCCGATTCAGGCGACATTGCCGTCCGCGTCCTTCCCGAAGACGAAGATCGCGCCAAGGAAATCGTCCGCCAAGTCACCGACGCCGCCCCTCCGCAATAGCCCCATTTACGCGCAAGCTCAACGTTAATTGACAACAAAGATATTCCAGTAGCATGATACCCTCACAAAAATACAGGGAGCAAAACCATGGTGGCCGGTATTCCAAACATCACGTGGATCGCTGTCGCTGTTGTCATCATTCTTGGCTACGTCGCGCTCTCTACCCGGCGCATCGGCCCTGCCGAAGTCGGCTTGGTCCTGAAGCGCATTTCACACAGGAAACTCACGCAAGACAATCCCATCGCCTTCCACGGTGAAGCGGGCTATCAGGCCGATTTGCTCATGCCCGGTCTCCGCTGGAAACCGATCCTTACGGTCATGTCTGGGCCATTGCCACGCGAAAGGAAGTTTTGAGCGCGGAAGAGGTCGAACGCCGCGCTTCGGCTTTGCGTCAGCCATCGGCATCTTCGAAGTGAAAAATTTGCGGTTCACAGGAGCGAAGCATATGCGCTCGATTCGAAACCTTGCATTCGTTGCTTCATTGTTTGTCGCATGCGCCGCAGTATGGGCGCAGGGAAAGTCCGCACCAAACTGGGATGCGTGGAAATTTCTGCAAGGCAAATGGGTCGGCGATGGCTACAACGAAAGGACCCAAGGCTCCGGCTATGCCTCGTTCGAACTGGATCTGCAGAATAAGGTCTGGGTCCGTCGAAATCACGCCGAATATCCCGGCCCAAGCGGAAGTCCCGCCCAGGTCCATGACGATCTGATGATCATCTACTTCAACTACTCCAGCGGTCAGACTCGCGCCTTCTACACCGACAGCGAAGGTCACGTGATCAACTACACCGCGTCGTTTTCGAGAGACGGCAAGCAGCTCATCTTCCTTGGTGACCGCCCTGATTCCGGTCCCCGCTATCGTCTTACCTACATCATTACCGCGCCTGACCACATGTCCGTCGAGCTCGACATGGCCCAGCCTGCTGCTTCGGACACGTGGCAGAAAATCGTCTTCGGCAAAATCAAGAAGGTGGCGTCCTCCTGATTTAAGCGAATCCCATCGCCACCTCCCTCGACTATCAACTATCGCTGCGATATGCTTTCTGTGCATTTCGTTTTTTACTTCTCCTTCTGAGGTCTGAATGTCAATCGACGCAATCAAAACGGTCGCCGTCCTCGGCGCGGGCACCATGGGCAACGGCATCGCGCACGTCTTCGCAAAAGCCGGCTATTCAGTGATTCTTCGAGACGTGGAACAAAAACATCTCGACCGCGCGCTCGACACCATCGGCAAAAACCTCGATCGCGAAGTCAAAAAAGCAAAAATCACCGGGGCCGACAAATCCGCCACTCTCGCCCGCATCAAAATCACCACCGACGCAAAATCTCTCAATGATGCCGACATCGCCATCGAAGCCGTCCCCGAGCAGCGCGAACTAAAAGAACGGGTCCTCAAGGAAGCCGACGCCGCTCTTCGCCCCGGCGTAATCCTTGCAAGCAACACTTCGTCAATTTCCATCACCGCGCTCGCCGCAAAAACCAGCCGTTCCGAAAATTTCATCGGCATGCACTTCATGAATCCAGTTCCGGTGATGACCCTCGTCGAAGTGATTCGCGGCCTGCAAACCAGCGACGAGACTTTCTCGGCCACCATGGCACTCTGCGAAAAGCTCGGCAAAAAACCCGTCGCCGTAAACGACTCGCCCGGCTTCGTCTCCAATCGCGTGCTCATGCCCATGATCAACGAGGCCGCGTACACGGTAATGGAAGGCGTCGCCACGCCTGAATCCGTCGATGCCGTAATGAAGTTGGGAATGAATCATCCGATGGGCCCGCTCGAACTCGCCGATTTCATTGGCCTAGATGTTTGCGTAGATATCCTCGAAGTTCTTCACGAGGGGCTGGGCGACCCAAAATATCGCGCCTGCCCGCTGCTCAGAAAAATGGTCGCCGCCGGCTGGCTCGGCCGCAAATCTTCCCGCGGCTTTTACAAATACTAAATGTGGTGCGCTTTCTGTAGCCCGTCCAAAGACGGGCCGTCGGAACGCGAAGCAGAGATTCTTTCGGCTTGCGCCCGCTCGTCAAATGGCAGCCTTTTTCCACGGATTAGCGCGAACCAAAAAGCCTTGACGACAATCCGATTGGCTGTAGAATGCCACTACTCGTAGGCCAAGTAGAATTCCAAATTCAAGTTTCACGGAGCAAATATGCGTGCGTTAAGCACAACTTTTGCAATTGCCGTATCGCTATTCGCTATTGCCGCGACCGCACCCGCGCAGCAGCCAAACATTTCAGATTCCCAGTACATTGCTCAAGCCCTTTCTGCTGCTCCCAAAGCAGTGGCCAAAGGAGCGGCAGTTGTTCGCGCCGGGAACAACGGCAGCATGCGCACCCTTCGAGCCGGGAACAACGGATTTACGTGCATGATTATGGGTACCGACAAGATGTGTAACGACCGCAACAGCATGGAGTTTATTGACGCCATGATGAAGCATGTTGGGCCGCCCGATAAGGTCGGGATTTCGTACATGCTGGCAGGCGACAAAGGGGCGAGCAATACGGACCCATATGCCACGGGCAAAACTGCCGACAATCATTGGATCGTCACTGGCCCTCACATAATGATCTTCGGTCCTCCCAGCAAGACTTTGGGTTACACTCGGGTTAAGGATCCTGACCCAAACAAGCCATACATGATGTGGGCCGGCACGCCCTACGAACATGCGATGATTCCCCTCGCGCCACCAAAGTGATGCTGTTACACCTGACGCAGCTCGGCGGTCAACGCCGCGAGTCCTCTCGCGGTTTCTACAAATACTATGCAGCGCATGTGGCGCTGGTGGTAGGGCCGTCTAAAGACGAGCCGTCGGACTGCGCAGCGCTCCGAGCTCGCTCATGCCACCGAATTTCTCCCACGCATCATTGCTCGAACGCAGGAATTCAAGTTACATTAGGGTGGTGAGTCACTCTCGCCTCTTGCCCGGCGAGCACGCAGGAGCCCGAGTCTGCTTACGACATTCACTCGCTTGCGAATCCTGGTCGCGGCTCTCGCAGTTCTTTCCATCCTTTTCCCTCGCCCCGCCGCCGCCTATTCCGTATTCACCCACGAGGAACTAATTGACCTCGCCTGGCGAGATTCCATCCGCCCCCTATTGCTGGCGCGTTTTCCCGGTTCCACGGACGCCCAGCTCCGCGAAGCCCACGCGTATGCCTACGGCGGCTGCGTCATGCAGGACATGGGCTTCTATCCCTTCGGCAATAAATTCTTCAGCGAGCTCACGCACTACGTCCGCGCCGGCGATTTCATCAATAATCTGTTTCGGGAATCGCGCAATATCGACGAATACGCTTTCGCAATTGGCGCGCTGGCCCATTATCTCGGCGACTCTATTGGACATTCGGTCGCCGTAAATCCATCCACGGCAATCAATTTTCCAAAGCTCGCCCGCCAATACGGACCCATCGTCACCTACGATGAAGATCCTCACGCACACGTGCGCACGGAATTCGCTTTCGATATCGGTCAGCTCTCCAAACGCACGTTCGCGCCGACGGCATACCTGCACTTCATCGGCTTCAAGTCGCCGCACCACCTTATCGAACGAGCTTTCCTCTCCACCTATGGATTCGACCTCAAGGGATTGTTCGGCAGAACTCCAGCGGCCCTCAGAAGCTATCGCGGCTCCGTTCGCAGTTTTATCCCCGCGTTTGCTGGAGCGGAAATTGTGCTTCATGGCCATCAGTTTGCCCCCGATACACAAAACGAGGCGTATCTCAAATTCATCCGCCGTCTGAAGACCGCCGATTACGAACGCCATTTGGCTTACACCTACCACAAGCCCGGTTTCGGCCCGCTTCTGCTGGCAATCATCATGAAGATCATTCCCAAGGTTGGGCCAGCTTCACTGCTCGCCATCAAGATTCCTAATGCCCACACCGAAGACCTTTTCATCGACAGTGTCAACCGCACTGTCGACGACTACGATGGCCTTCTGAAAATATTATTGGCCAATCCACAGGCTGTTCTCACGCTTCCTAATCGAGATCTGGACACGGGAGCAAAGGTAAAGCCCGGCGCCTATAGGCTGACCGACAAAACCTATGCGCAACTGGTTGCCCACTTGACCTCCGATCGAGATCGCGTCATCCCGCGCCAACTGCGCGACGACATTCTCGATTACTATTCCGACCCGAATGCCCCCATCGCCACTAAGAAAAACGCTCGTGCCTGGAAACGCCTCGAATCGCAGCTCCAAGTCTTGAAGCAGATGAAAACCCGGGACGCCTCCCGAATCGTCCCGCACGCAACTTGACCTTCAGCGCAAAATGTCATTTGCTTTTTGTTCGCCTTGTGCTATCCTCCTTTTCCGGACAGAACCGGAGACGCAGCGGGCACTCTCTGGTACACTGCCGCTTCAATTAACACCCGCGGCTTGGGATTTCATGGCGAGAGGTGGCGAATGGCGGATGAGAGAGTCAAGATGCTGGATTCGGCGATCGCGCAAATCGAAAAGCAATACGGAAAAGGTTCGATTATGCGCCTCGGGACGAAAGACGTTCTCGTCCCTGTGAACGTTATCCCCACCGGCGCTATTTCTATCGACGCAGCTCTGGGCGTCGGCGGCCTGCCGCGCGGACGCGTCATCGAAATTTATGGCCCGGAATCCGGCGGCAAAACCACTCTCGCTCTGCACGTAATCGCCGAAGCTCAGAAGATCGGCGGCACAGCCGCATTCATTGACGCTGAGCACGCCCTCGATCCGTCCTACGCGCGCAAGCTCGGCGTCGACGTGGACAATCTTCTCGTTTCGCAGCCCGACAATGGCGAACAAGCCCTCGAAATCGCCCAAGCCCTCATCAGTTCCGGCGGCGTTGATATCGTTGTCATCGACTCGGTCGCCGCCCTTGTCCCCAAGGCCGAACTCGAGGGCGACATGGGCGACCCACAGATGGGCTTGCAAGCGCGCTTGATGTCCCAGGCTCTTCGCAAACTCACCGGCATCGTCTCAAAGTCCAAAACTTGCCTCGTCTTCATCAATCAGATCCGCGAGAAAATTGGCGTCATGTTCGGTAATCCGGAAACCACCACCGGAGGCCGCGCGTTGAAATTCTATTCTTCCATTCGTCTCGACATTCGCCGCATTCAAGCCATCAAAGAAGGCGACCGCGTCATTGGCTCACGCACGCGCGCCAAAGTCGTAAAAAACAAAGTCGCCGCGCCGTTCCGCGAAGCTGAATTCGATATTCTTTATGGCGAGGGCGTTTCCAGGGAAGGCGATTTGCTTGACCTCGGCGTCTCACGTGGCGTCCTCGAAAAGAACGGCACGTGGATTTCCTTTGGTGGCGAACGCCTCGGCCAGGGCCGCGAAAGCGCGCGCCTTTTCCTGCGCGAAAATGCCGACATTCGCAATAAAATCGAGGCCACTTTGCGCAAGCAACTGGGCCTGCCAACCTCGGTCGCGGTCGGCGAAGCCCCCAAGACCGCGCCGGCCGAAACTGCCAAGGACCCCACGAGGTCCGGCCCTCAAGCCGTGCCCGCCGCAAAGGCCAAAGCCGCCCGCTAGCTTTGTGTGGCACACACCGGCCCGCCGCCGCCCGGCGGGCTTCAGCCTGTGTGCCTGTCTTCACCCCGGCCCTACTGAGCGTTTTTTTTTGCCTCACAAAACCCTGTCATTGATTCCAAGCATCTAACTTTGGCGAACCGTCCTACGATGACGCCGCAGGGCGTACCAGAACGTTCGGGCCTGTACCACGGTACTGATACTTTTGAGCGACTTTCGGCCATCCGGCCCATTGCGCCTGTCGAAACACTCTGCAATGATTGGCAAGTTTAAAGTTGCGCGGCACAGCTCGTTTTTTTAGAATGAGCGCCACTCAAGAATTTAAGCGAGGTTGCAGTCGGTCCGAAAAAATATACTATGGCCCCGAACCCAGCTAAGACCCAGGCTAGAACCCAGTCGTTTGCTGTGAAATTCGCGCTTTTGGCGATTGCCGCCATGCTCGCGCCATCGCTATCGCCGGCACGCTCGACCAGCAAGCACAAGTCCGCGCATGCCGCCAGACGCAAGCCTGTGCGTGCCATCCGTTCCACGCGGCACCGCTATCGCCATTATTATCGCGGCGTGCCCACGTATATGGCTGATCCTGCCATCGGGGACGATTCGCGTTTCGATGATCCCATCGTCCGCCAGGCTGCCCTCGATGCCATCGGGCGCCAGAACGGCTCGGTAGTCGCTGTCGATCCTTCGACTGGTCGCATCCTCACCATCGTCAATCAGAAGCTTGCTTATTCCGCCGGATTCGAGCCCTGTTCGACAACCAAGCCCATCATCGCGGTCGCCGCCCTCGAAAAGGGAATTGTCACTCCGGACACGATGATCAAGGTTGGCCGTCGCCGTTACATGGACATGACCGAAGCCCTCGCGCACTCGAACAATGCTTTCTTTGAAGAGCTCGGCCGTCGCCTCGGTTTCGACAATGTTTGGCATTACGATCATGTTTTCGGCCTCGGAGAACGCGCCGGTTACGAAATCGCGGGCGAGCAGCCTGGTTTCCTGCCTGAGAAGCCTCCCGTGTATGGCGGCGTCGCGCGCATGTGCAGTTTCGGTGAAGGAATTAAAATCACGCCGCTGCAATTGGCCGCGGTCGTCTCCGCCATCGCCAACGGCGGAACCATGTATTACCTGCAATATCCTGCGACGGAAGCAGGAGCCCAGGATTTCGCGCCGCGCGTCCGCCGCACGTTGCCCATCGCTCCGCTCCTTCCAGAGCTTCGCCAGGGAATGCTCGCCGCCGTGCTTTACGGCACCGCGCGCCAGAGCAACGATCCCGAAGGTGAACAGACTCTCGGCAAGACCGGCACCTGCAACGACGAAACCAAGGGCGGGCGCCTGGGTTGGTTTGCTTCTTACGCGGACCAAGACCATCCGAAACTCGTCGTCGTAGTTCTTCTCCGCGGGGGCGCGCATATCGTCAGCGGCCCGCATGCTGCCGACGTTGCCGGCAAGATTTACCACGATCTCTACCAGCACAATTATTTCGCCGATAAAACGAGCGACCAGCCCGTCACCGTAGCAGCCGACTCCGAACGCTAGCGAGCGCTTCGAGTCCTTCACGCGCAATCGAATGCGTGCGAAGCGCATCCGCAAGCGACGCATCCGCAAACGTACTTTACCCATTACAAATGAACGATTGGATTTTCTTAGGGGCGTTGGGCGCCGCACCCTTTTGCCATGAGGAACAAAGGGTTTCAAGGGTGCGGATTTTGAGTTTCTTGGGCCCCTTACGGCGAAAAGCGGCAGCCACGATTAATCTGCAGCGAGTTGGTTCGGCATCGCCTTTCGCGACGGTTGCGCGTATGCGTTGATGGGGGCCGGGAACCGCGCTGAGTAACATGCATCGCAAATCTCCTCGACTCCATCGGTGACGCGGCGCGGACGGAATTGCACCCCGCAATCCGCGCAAACAAGATCCGGCGCTCGGGTTCCGCGATCAGGTGTGATGAACAAACTTCCTTCCATGTTGTCCTCCGTGTGCATCCCGAGCGGCTGGCTGCGTTCAGGAATTCTGAGCCAAGGCTCGAGGTCATTAGGCAACAGGAGAACCAAACGCCGCAATACAGCGTTCACTGCAAAAACATGGTTTAGATTTAGCGTATAAAGAATCCATCGAGTTTTTTTCGCATTCAAGAAAACGATTCGCCTGTTCCCGCGGACAGGATTACCCCAAGTGCGCAAAACTTTGCATTTGCACTTGGGCTTGAGCGACGCAATGGAGTATCCTTCGTTTCCGTCGGGAATCTGGCATCGCGGAGAGGTCGTGGAGAGGAAAAAATTCACCGCCTGGGCAACTGTGATCCTGGTCGCGATGCTCGCGATCGCGGGCTCTTACTTCGCGCGCTTCACCTATGAACGCCGTATCGCACGGGCAGCGGCCTCGGCGCCCCTGCAAGTTGTCGTGCCCCAGGCTCCGTCGATTGTCTATTCGTCGACCACCATTCCGCGCGGCATCCCATTCGCCATCATGCTGGCGCACATGGGAATCGACCCGCCCACGGTGGCCCAAGTGGTCACTTCGGCAAAGTCCGTGTTCAATTTTCGTACCTTCGAGGCGGGGAACAAGTTGACGATTGGCCGTTCGGTTGCCGGCCAGCTTCTTGAGTTGCGTTACCAGATTGACCCCGAGCGCTTCCTCTCCGTCATTCGCCGCGATGCGCAGTTTGAAGCCAGTGTCGAAACGATTCCCTCGACCGTGGAAACCGACGCGGTGGCCGGCAAAATCGACGGCTCGCTTTTCGACGGCGTCACAAAAGCAGGCGAAAGCCCTGAACTTGCCATGCGTCTGGCGGACATTTTCAGTTGGGATTTGGATTTTTACACCGACCCGCGCCCCGGCGACACGTTCCGGCTGGTGGTCGAAAAGAAAGTGCTCGCGAACGGCAAGACGCTCAGCTATGGAAAGATTCTCGCCGCCGAATACGATAACGACGGCCGGATTTACCGCGCCGTGCTGTTTCATGATCCGTCCGGAACGCCCGCCTATTACACGCCGGACGGCAAGTCGCTGAAAAAGGCGTTCCTGCATTCGCCGCTGAAGTTCGCTGCGGTCATCACTTCGCATTTCAGCTACCACCGCTTCCATCCAATTCTCAAAGTTTACCGCGAGCATCTTGGCACCGATTACGGCGCGCCAACCGGCACTCCCGTGCAGTCCATCGGCGACGGCCGCGTGATTTTTGCCGGGCGCAAGGGTGGCGACGGCAACCTGGTCAAGATTCAGCATACCAACGGGTACGAGACGTATTACATGCACTTGTCGCGCATCCTGGTGCGCAATGGCCAGCACGTGGTTCAGGGCCAGCGCATCGGGCTGGTGGGCATGACGGGCCTCGCCACGGGGCCGCACCTCGATTTCCGCATCGAACGCCGTGGCCAATTCATGAATTTCGAGCACCTGCCGCTGCCGCCGTCGCAACCTGTCGCCCGTCGCGACCGGACTGAATTTGAGGCCGTCTGCGACCACGAGATGAGCCTGCTCCCGGTTCCCGGCACCTCGGTCGCCAGCGCCGCCTCCATGGCCGCCGGCGCCCTCCCCACCGCCTCCGCCCCTCACTAGCCCCAGCGCCTCGATAGGCCCTTTGGACATGCCGCGACCAGAGAAGAGCTAAATCACGGCACCTGCGCGACGACCTTCCAAACTAGGTGAACGACAATTTCAGGAACGAGTGAGGTGGGAGAATCGAAATGCCCCGGAAGGGATTGAGCACGAGCAGGTCCGCGTCGCCGGTAACTATGTGGGTCGCATCGCCACTGACGGCGAGTTCGAGGAATTTGTCGTCCTTTGGATCACGGCACGCTGTTAACTGCACATTCACATCAACCCATTCAGTCTCCCGCGTCAGAACTGCTAGAAAACTTCGAATATCCTCCTCGTTAATGTAACGACGGAAGCTCTTCCTGCTTAGAACTTCATATAGTTCGGCAAGCGCTGGGAAGGAGAGTAGCACTTTCCCTTTTTGCAACCCGAGAGCAAGAGCTTGGCGAGGTTTCGAATCGGGCAGGAGCAGCGCGCTGACCAAGACGTTTGTATCGAGAACGCAGCGCAATCACGCGCCCTTGAGGATGGAGTCCAGGACTTCGGGCGTGAGGCCGCGAGATTTCGCTTTGCGGCCCACGTCATCGAGCACTTGCTGGAGTGACGGGTACTCTCCGGCGGCGAGTTCCCGAAGCCACAGGCTCAGCAGCGCCTGAATTTTCCGCTTTTCTTCGGGGGCAGCGGAGTTGTAAGCGCGTGCCGTTTCGGGGTCAAGTGGAATTGTAATTGTAGGATTCGTCATTGCCGGCACCTGCCGTTATTTTACGCCAAAGCTGTCGTGCTCGCTATGGGGAACTGGCCGTTTGGGCGGGTGGCGGTGGCGACACTTTGGGCGAAATTTTTTGTTGCGCGGTTGTGGAGCAGAGACTAGATTCAGAGTCCCTCAGCCTGAAGCACGCTTCACTGGTATTGGTGTACGCCTTGGGAACCGAGGAGGGGCCATATGTGGCGTAGCAACGAGAAAAAACAGGAAGCATCTCGCCCAGGCGAACAAGTTCGTCCGGGCGAGCAAGCGCGTCCTGGCGAGCAGGCCCGTCCTGGCGGGCAAGCAGCATCAGCAGTACCGGAGAAACCGGCAGGGACTCCGGCGAAAACACAACCGCAAAACTGGGAGGCGAAGTCCATGGCAAATGATCCGATGTATCCATCAACACCGTCGAGCGGCGCTGCGGCGCGGCTGGGCGCGAGTTTGCACTTGAAGGGCGAAATCACCGGCAACGAGGATTTGAACGTTGACGGCAGCGTCGAAGGACTAATTCAGCTGGAAGATCGCAAGCTGACGGTCGGCGCAAGCGCGAAAGTGACGGCCGACATTATTGCCCGCGAAGTCGTCGTGTACGGCAACGTCAAGGGCAATCTGCGGGCGCGCGACCGCATCGAAATCAAAAAAGATGGCTCGGTGGTTGGCGATTTGACCACCGCGCGCATCATGATCGAAGACGGCGCGTATTTCAAAGGCTCGATCGAGATCGACAAGAGCGGCGACGCTTCCGGCTCGCTCGATAAGTCGTACTCGCGCAGCGGCGCCAGCACCAGCGGCACCGCGACGAAGACTGCGGTCACGTCGTCGGATTAAGGCGTCCGAAACATTGGCACTGAGCGGCCGGTCTGGCGAACCCAGACCGGGTACGCTTCTCCTGCGTTTTTGCGCCTCGGTAAATCCTATTTACAATTCTCGCTGACAACTCCTGTCTGCAATTGAAAGAAACTTGCGGCGCGTGCGCGCACGTCATAGACTCATGCGCGCGGCGTGCATTTCGAGCGTCCGCAGCGCAAAAATTTTCGTGACGAGGTTGCGATCGTGAGCATATTGTCCGGTTCATTCGGATGGCGGCGTTTCTCGGCAATTTATTTTGCTACGGCGCTGGCTGGCGTGCTGCTGATGGCGCCGACTGGCCGCGCGCAGGATCCCGCCGAGCCTCCCAGCGGCGCACCGGCTCCGAAGCTGCTGCCGCGGCCCGAGGGCCGAATCGCGCGCTCGTCGGTAGATGAAAACGAGATGCGCGACATCATCAACGAACAAGTCGCCTGCGGCACGCGCGACTCGTTTTCATCGTGGACCGACCCGAAACGCGGCATCGGCTGCGGACGCGATCACATCGTCCCCCGCTTCCAGGCCATCGCGAAAGATTCCGGCGGACGCTTGCAAGTGATCGTTGACAAATTTGAGACGGACGTTCCACGCAGCGCCGAGAAACTTCATCTCGAAAATGTGTACGCGATTCTGCCCGGCAGCGATCCTGCGCTCGCAAAAACTGTTTTCCTTGTCGGAGGCGATTTCGATTCGCGGCCTTCGCGGACGAACGATCCCAATGCCGACGCGCCCGGCGCTGATGACGATTCTTCCGGCGTGGCGGTGGCGATTGAGGGCGCGCGCCTGCTTTCCGGCGGCAAGTATCGCGCGACGCTGCTTTTCGCCGCGCTTTCCGGCGAGGAGGAGGGTCTGCTGGGTGCACAGCAAATGCTGAAGTATTTGCAAGCGAATGGCTACACGATCGGCGGCTATGAGAATAACGACATTGTCGGCTCGGACCCTGCTCCCGGCGGGCCGCATCGCGTGCGCGTTTTTTCCGGTGGCGGGCCTGACGGGGTCGATTCGCCTTCGCGGGAACTGGCGCGCGCCATCGAGGAAATCGACGGGCGCGACAACATTCGCCTGATTTTCCGCCTCGATCGTCTCGGACGCGGCGGGGATCACATTCCGTTTGTGATGGCGGGATTGCCGGCTGTACGCTTCAGCGAGCCGCAGGAAAATTACGACCACCAGCACCAGACGCCGCGCACCGAGAACGGCCGCGAGTACGGCGATTTCGCGAAATTTCTGGACTTCAAATTCATGGGCAATGTCGCGCTCGACAACGCGGAACCGCTGCGCGAACTTGCGATGGCGCCAGCGCCACCCACGCAAGTGACCATGACGCACCAGTTCGGCACGGCGATGGGAAACGCGGAGATGAAATGGTCCGCGCCTGTGGATCCGCAGCGTGCCGGCTACGAAATTCTGTGGCGTGAGACAACGGAGCCGCGATGGTCCGTCTACGATTTTGTTCCCGAGGATGCCGCACAAGAGGCGGCTTCCGAGGTGCCGAACAATCCCGCATATAACGACGCGACCGTGCCGGGAAGCAGCCGTGGGCAACGTCGCGCGGCTAGGGAGACGAACCCCACGATAACGACAAACGCCGGCACGAACGCGTCGTCGGCTCCCGCTGCGAATGGCGCGCCCGGGGCTGAAACAACGATGACGCGCGTGCTCGACGGTGTCTCGCCAGACAATCACTTCTTCGCCGTCCGCACGGTAGGCAAAAACGGCGCGCGCTCCCTCGCAGTGCCCGCCGTAGTGCCGCCACGCCCCGCGCGTCCCCCCGCCGCCGTGACGAAGCAGCCCCAATAACCGAAAGGAAAACGGGCACCGATCAACTCGTTCTTCTGTCTATTCGGGCGAGTGGGACGAAGTGTGGCATGATCGCGGGATGCGGAGACGGAGGAGCAAGGGAAGAAACTACCGCGTAGCGGCGCGGCGCGCGGTCGAGCGAGCCATCGGCGAACTTTACACCGACGATCAGCAATTGCTGGCGCATCTGGAAAGCGAGCGCGCGCGAATCGAAAGCGAAATGCTCGGTGCGAATATCGGGCCCGGCAAGCGGAAAAGATTGCAAGCCGAAGCCGCCGCGTTCGACGAGGACATCCAGAAAGTGCGGCAAAGAATGCAGGCTGAAACCCCGAAGTGACCCGTTAGCCCCGTAGCTCCGATACAAGAGAAAAGGCAGATTGCTCTCCGGTCCGACGGCAGGGATTCGGAATGATGCGATTTCGATATTCTCGCAAACAGGGAACCTGGCTACGACGGCCACGGCACGATGACTTAAGTTAACGCCGCTGAAAAGCATCCCTTACATTCAAACGCTAGCAGCCGAACTACAAGACGATAGCGGCAACCTCGATGGCGCCGAGAACGGCCCAGCAGATGGATCGTCGGTGCTCGCCCGCTAACCAATATCCCGCGGCCGCGCTGAAGCAGAGGATTGCGCTAGTCCAACCACTGGTGGCCGCTGCAACTTTGCTAAAAACTTGGAGAAATTTCATGCGTCACCCTGCCGCAGCGTGACATGAACTGCGGCCGCGAATCCACGCAAATCGGCGCGTTTTGAATGCGGCAACCGGGCGAAAAATGTGGACAAAAATGCGCGCATAACGTATCGTTATCGTTTGCCTTTTAACTGAGAGGGTGTACAGAGCAGATGCGCACGTATATTCCGAGGGGCCGGGACGTCGAGGAACTGACGGCCGGAAAAGATTGGTTTGTGATCGATGCGACGAACCAGGCGCTGGGGCGGCTGGCGGCGCGCGTCGCCAGCATTTTGATTGGCAAGGACAAGCCGCGCTACACACCGCATCTCGATTGCGGAGACCATGTGGTGGTGGTGAACGCCGAGAAAATCCGCCTGACTGGGAATAAAATCGATCAGAAAATTTATCGCACGCACAGCGGCTATCCGGGCGGGTTGAAGGAAGTACCGATCCGGCGCTTGATGCCGCAACGCGCCGACTTCGTGATTCGCGAGGCGGTGCTGGGCATGTTGCCGAAAAATAAATTGCGCGCGCGCCGCGCGAAAAAGCTGCGCATTTATATCGGCGAGGAACAGCTGGCGCGTCACGCGGGGCAGACGCCGCAAAAGCTCGAAAACAAGAAATAGCAGCGGTATTAGACTTCCAGAACGGAATTTTCGGAGGCATTTTTGGGAACGTCGCCAAATTCAGATGAGGGTGCAGGAAAGCAATTTTTCGGCACGGGCCGGCGCCGTGAATCGGTCGCGCGCGTGTATATCAAGATGGGCTCGGGCAAGTTCACGGTGAACGGACGTCCCGTGGAAGATTATTTCAAGAACGTGGCGTGGCTGACGACCGCGGTCGAGCCGCTGAAATTCACCGAAACCGTGCAGCAACTCGACGTGAAAGCGACGGCCAAGGGCGGGGGAGTTGGCGGTCAGGCCGGCGCGGTGCGCATGGGGCTTTCGCGCGCGCTGTCCGTGTTCAACGCGGAGCTGCGGCCAGGACTGAGAAAAAACGGTTTTCTGACGCGCGATTCGCGCATGAAGGAACGCAAGAAGTACGGGCAGAAGGGCGCGCGGCGCCGCTTCCAGTTCAGCAAGCGGTAAAGCGAAGCCGCCCCTTATAGAGTTTTTGTTGCAGTCCGTGAGCTGGGATTTCGAGTTGCGGTTGAACGAAGAATTCTTCGGCATAATCAAGGCCAATCGTTTGCACTTTGTATAGCGAGCGACTGACCTAATTCACGGCCGGCAAGCTACCGGCAAAAAAGGATGCTGTTCCGGTTCGCAAAATCGCGCGCCGGGATCGAAGCGTCCATCCAATGAGGAGGGAAATTGGTAGAAATCACGATGAAGGAATTGCTGGAGGCTGGAGTGCACTTCGGCCACCAGACCCGCCGCTGGAATCCGAAAATGAAAGAGTACATTTTCGGCGAACGCAATGGAATCCACATCATTGACCTGCAAAAAACCCTGAAAATGTTTCGCGAAGCTTCCCGCCAAGTGAGCGATCACGCGTCTCGCGGGAAATCCATCCTGTTTCTTGGGACGAAGCGCCAGGCCCAGGAAGCAATCGCCGAAGAGGCCAAGCGTTGCGGAATGTTTTTCGTCAATCATCGCTGGCTGGGCGGCACGCTCACGAATTGGGCCACCCTGCAGAAATCCATCAAGCGCATGAAGTTGCTGAAAGCGATGGTCGAGGACGGGCGCGTGACGACGCTGCCGAAAAAAGAAGCGGCGCGGCACGATCGCGAGTTGAAACACCTGAACCAGAATTTCGAAGGCGTCGAGAACATGACGTCGCTGCCGGATCTAATGTTCGTGATAGATCCGAACGCGGAAGTGAATGCGGTGAAAGAAGCGCGGCGCATGGGAGTGCCCGTGGTGGCGATCGTGGATACCAATTGCGATCCCGATCTTGTCGACTGGGTGATCCCCGGGAACGATGACGCGTTGCGCGCAATACGTTTGTTCACGTCGAAAATCGCGGACGCTGTCCTCGCCGGACGCGAGCAATACGAGCAGACGCAAATCGCCGAGCAAAAAGCTGCGGAGGGCGCCGAGGGCGGCGAACAGGATGTCGAGTACGTCGATACGAGCGCCTACGAGCAGTACGAAAAGCAGGAAGGCGATTTCGTTGAAGGCGAACCCGCGGCGGAAACACCTGTCGAAGAAGCGCCCGCCGAGGAAGCTCCCGCTGTGGACATCGCGAAGGATGGGGCGGCCTAGCTCGAAGGAATTCCGCAGGTTTTGAAACCGCAGAATCAGCAGGCAGTTCCGGAATTTATTCGGAAGGATACGGATCAGAAAATGGCGACACCGGAAAACACACCCAGCATTCCGGCGCAGCTTGTGAAAGAGCTGCGCGAGCGAACAGGCGCGGGATTTGCCGCGTGCAAAGACGCGCTTGTCGAAGCGAAGGGCGATCTCGATCAGGCGACCACGGTTCTACGGAAGAAGGGACAGTCAGCGGCTCAGAAAAAAGCGCAGCGGACCACTTCCGAGGGGCTGGTTGCAAGCTACATCCACGCGGGTGGGAAAATCGGCGTCCTGCTGGAGTTGAATTGCGAAAGCGATTTCGTGGCGCGCACCGAAGATTTTCAGAAGCTGTGCCACGACGTGGCGATGCACGTAGCCGCGCTCGATCCGCGTTTTCTCCGGCGCGAGGAAGTGACGCAGGAAGTCCTCGATCGCGAGCGCGAAATTTATAAAGAGCAGGCGCGCGCGACCGGCAAACCTGACGCAGTGCTCGAGAAGATTGTCAGCGGCAAGATGGAGAAATTCTACGAAGAGAATTGCCTCTATGAGCAGCATTTTATTCGCGACGAAGGCATGACGGTCAAAGAGCTGATCGACCTCGCCATCGGCAAGCTGGGCGAAAATATTGCTGTGCGCCGGTACGCGCGGTTCAAAGTGGGCGACTCGGACGGCGCAGCCGTCGCCCAGGCCGGCAGCGCTGCTCAAGAACCCGCCGGACCCCAATCCGCCGCGCCGGCGCCTAAAGGTCCTGCAGATCCTTCACCCGTAGCCGCCGATTCCCAGAAATCGTGACAGAATCGCTTCCCGCGGCAACCGTAAAGTTGAGCCGAATCCGCGTTTCTGCGGCTTTGCATCTACGAAACGCAACTGTTATATCGCGTGAGTCACGCAAGAAGTAAGCCGCGAGCTCATGGCGACGAGTCTGGCCGTGCCGCGCGCGAAAATCTCTGCTAGAATGCGTGCGAACCGCGGATGCTAATCCTTCAGCACACGATGGAATACGGAAAGACGGGAACACTGACAGATGCCCACGCCGAAAATTGCCGCCAACGTTAACGCGAAGGCCGGCGCTAAGATTAGCGCGACGGCGAACGCGAAAGTTAGCGTCAAAACTGGAGACGGGCACGGGCCTGTCTACAAACGCATTGTCTTGAAGCTTTCCGGCGAATCGCTCCAGGGGCCATTGAACTCTGGCATCCACGCGGAAACCGTGGCTGGGCTCGCCAAGGAATTGAAAGAAGTGAACGCGCTGGGCGTGCAAGTGGCCATCATGGTCGGCGGAGGCAATATTTTCCGCGGCGGCCGGCAGAAATCTTTTACGATTGACCGCGCGACAGGCGATTACATGGGTATGCTCGCGACGGTGATCAACGGCCTTGCATTGCAGGACGCCCTCGAAAAACTTGGGTGCCACACGCGATTGCTGAGCGCGATTGAAATGCATCAAGTGGCCGAGCCGTTTATCCGCCGCCGCGCCACGCGCCATTTGGAGAAACAACGCATTGTGATTTTCGCGGCCGGCACGGGGAACCCCTATTTTTCAACGGATACAGCGGCGGCTCTTCGCGCCATGGAAATCAAGGCGGACGTGATTATGAAAGCGACGCGAGTCGACGGCGTTTATGACGCCGACCCGGAAAAAGTGAAGGGCGCACGGATGTTCGAGAAAATTTCTTACCTCGACGTGATCCAAAAAGGCCTTTCCGTGATGGATTCGACGGCTATTTCGCTGTGCATGGACAATAAAATGCCGATCTTGGTTTTTAATATGAACGTGCCCGGGAATTTGCAGCGCGTGGTGATGGGAGAGAAGGTTGGATCGATAGTCACGGCGTAAAGGCAATGCTGGTGGTCAGTGAGTAGTGACCAGTTAAAGCAAAACAACGGAAAGATTGGCGCGAGGCGGAGCTGATGACGACGATTGCGAGTACGAAAGACGCGCTGGCGCAGGCGAAAGCGCGCATGGAAAAAGCCGTCGAGGATTTTCGCAAGGATTTGGCGGCCGTGCGGACGGGCCGTGCGAACACCGCGCTGCTCGACAGCATTCGCGTGGATTATCACGGCACGCCAATGCCCATCAATCAACTCGGCTCGCTCTCCGTGCCCGATCCCACGATTATCACCATTGCGCCGTGGGACCCGACCGCCGTGCCGCTGATCGACAAGGCGATTCGCACTTCCGACCTGGGGCTGAATCCCACTTCGGACGGCAAGGTGCTGCGCATCCCGATTCCGTCGCTCACCGAAGAACGGCGCAAGGATCTGGTGAAGTTGATTCACAAAGTGCTCGAAAATCACCGCACGGCCGTGCGCAATGTCCGCCGAGACATCAAGGAAGCCGTCGAGAAGCTCGAAAAGGAAAAGAAAATCAGCGAGGACGACAAGAAGCGCGCGCTCGATGAGCTTGAGAAGCTGACGCACGCGGAAACGAAAAAGGTCGAGGATTTATCCGCCGCAAAAGAAAAGGAAGTGCTGGAGCTGAAGTAAGAATAACCCTGCGCACAAATCCTCGCTCTGTTCGTGCCTTTCTCATTACGAAGAGGTGCTTATTTTCTGCGGCCCTTGCGGAGCTGCTTTAGGGCAGCGAGCAGCGAGATGACGCGGCGGGCGTCGGCGGGGTGCGCGCCGAAGCGCGATGACTGATACATCTCGGTCATCTCGGCCACGGGCCCGGCGAATTCAGGCACGCGAATCGACGCGGCGAATTCGAGCGGCGTCTGCGCGGCGGATTTGCGCCAACCGCGGCGTTCGAGCAGGCGAAGCATCTGCCGGTATTCGAATGCGGCGAGGTCGGCGGGCAATTCGCCTTTGCGATGCGCGCGCAGGCTCCAACGAATAGCGACGAAGCCGCCCATGGCGCGTCCGCGAAAATAAATCAGCATCAGAAGCAGAAACACCAGCGCGCCGGGAAGCGAATACCGCGAATTCGACAGGCGCGCCTGCCACAGCTTCATGCGATCAATTGTTTCGCGACGTTTCGACTGGTAATACTGCGAGGCACGATCGGACCAGGTGCGCGACGATTGATGAATGTTGCGAGCCAGCGAAAGCTGGTGCGCGAAGTCGTAGTTGATGATCCACTCATTCCAACTGAACTGAAACCAATCCCAATAAAGGCTCAGGCGCGCAAACATGCCCTTGGATTTTGCGTCTCCGGGAGGCGTGGGATCAAACGTGATCCAGCCGTAGCCGGGAAAGTACGCTTCCACCCAACTGTGCGCATCGCTGGCGCGGACGATGTAATCGTGCGCCAAATCGTTATATTCGCCGGGGAGAAATCCGGTGACGTATCGCGCGGGAATGCCGAGCGTGCGCAGCATCACGACCATCGCGGAGGCGAAATACTCGCAGTGGCCGGCGCGCTTCACAAAAAGAAAGTACGCGAGCGGGTCGCGGTGATTCATGTCGGACAAGTCCAACGTGTAACCGAAGTGCGTGCGCAAATAAAGTTCGACGTTCGCAGCTTTGTCATAAGGCGTCGGCGCGTGCGCGGTGATTTCTTCGGCAAGCTGCTTGATCCGCGGGTCGAGCTTGGGCAATTGCAAATAAGTGGAGCTGATTTGCGCGGGATACTCGGCCGGCGCGTCGCGCAGTTTTTGCGGCCGCACCATGGGAATCTGCGAGACAGCGTCGTAATGCAGGGCTGCGGAGTTGTGAAACGGATTCAGCAACGTTCCGGTGCGGTTGAGAAGCAGATAGCTCCGCCCGCCCGCGCGGCCTTCACCGGCATCTGAGTCGAAGCGGCCCCAGATGGTGGTCGGACGAGCCGCAACGAAAATGGCGTCCGTGGCGATGGGTTGCATCAGCACCGTATAGTGCAACAGATAAAAAGAATCCGCGGGAAGCAGCACGCCACTTAACTGGTAAGCGCCGGAAGCATCCGGCGTGACCATCACCGAATCGATCGTCGGCGTGAACCACCGCTTTCCGTCGAAATTCGTCAGGATCATGCCGCGCCAATGAATTTCCTGCGCGCGCGACGCATCGTTGCCCTGCACGCGAATGCGCATGACGACCGCGCTGCTCTGCTTAATGACGCCGATTTCGCCGAGCGCGACGTCGTCGGTGAAGCCGGTCATCAGTGTCGGCTGCAGGTTGAATGCGCTCATGTAGCCGGCGGTGAAGCGCGGGATGAGAAAGAAAATCAGTCCGCCGATCACCAGCGCGCCGGCGGCGACGAGCGCGGAAGTCAATCCCAAGGCGCGATGGAGGCGGCGCGCGGCTGCGCTTCCCGGATCGAACGATGGAGAAACCGCGCCTTCGGAACTGCGCCGGATTTCGAGTCCGACGAAGCTCGAGACCGCCAGCAGCAGAAAAACGGCCAGCGCAACGAGAAACGTTGTATTCACCGTCAGGATTGCCGAGGCGAGCATCGCGGCGAACGCGAGCAGAGCCAGGAAAATATAGTCGCGAACGGTGCGCGACGAATAAAGGCGAACAATGGACGCGAAAATCAGCAGGTGAATCGCGGCCAGCAGCGCTGCGAAAAGCAGAGGATTCGGCGCGCCCGCGGCCGCGTCGCGCGAGAAAACCCACAGGTCGATGGGGAAGAAGACAAAATAGCCGAGGACCAACGCCGTGGCGTTGCGATGCGTCAGTTCGGGGCGGCATCCGCGCGCGATGCGCAAGCCTTTATAGCCAAGCGCGACGGGCGCGGCGATCGTCGTTACCAGGTCGAGTTTGCCCGTGGCGATCAGCGCCAAAATGCCGGTCACGGCCAGCAGGAAAAGCGAGACTTCGAAATACCGCTGGATTACGGGAAGCGGCTCCGATTTGAACGCAGGGGTGGCTGAGAGGGCGTGAGCCATTCAACGATTTTAGCATTTCAGCGCGAGATGGATTTCGCCGGCGAATTGCGCGGGAGCGAAGCCGTTACTGGGCAAGCACGTTGAGGGCGGCGCGGGCGATTTTTTGCGTGGCGCTGGAAACGGGGAGGCGGGCCAGGTTCGCGAGCGGCAGAGTGCGGCAGCCTGCGCGCTTCGGCAGGCGAGCGACGCGCACCAGAAAAGGCGCGAGCGTGATTCTGCGAAATGTGACCGTGTGCGAAGCCACCGGCAGCGGCGTCAACGGCTGACTGGAAATTCCCAGCGAGGCGCCCAAGTGTTCGGCGAGCTCGTTTGTTGCGCCATTGGCCGGCGCATCCGATGAACCGCGCGCTGGATGGTGCGCGGAATTGCCGTTGGCCGCGATGGCGACGGCGGGGAACTGCCACAAACGCGAAAAGAGCGCCGAATCGTGCGCGCCGGGAATTTTCGTGAGCAAAGTACGTCCGCGCGAATCCACAAGAACGGCTGCGGCGATGTGGACATTGGCAGGCGCGCGTTTTTGACGCGCAGCGGGCAAACTTTTCGCGATGCCGAGGGCGCGCGCTTTGCAATGGCGCGCGATTGGGCAAGCAGCGCAGTTGGGCGAGCGCGGCGTGCAAATCGTTTCGCCAAGTTCCATCATGGCTTGGTTCCATTCGCCGGGCGCGCGGGGCGGCAGAAGTGTTTGCGCCATGCCGGCCAGCCGCTGCCATGTTTTCGGCGCGCGAAGCTCTCCGCGCACAGCGAAAAGCCGCGCGAGAACTCTTGCAACGTTGCCATCCAGCGCAGCTAGCGGCACGTCGAACGCGATGCTCAAAATCGCCGCGGCGGTGTAACGCCCGATGCCGGCAAGCGCGAGCGCTTGCTGCGGCTCTCGAGGGAACTGCGCGTCATGACTGCGAACGATTTCTCTCGCAGCGCGATGTAAATTGCGCGCGCGGCTGTAGTAACCGAGTCCTGCCCAATATTTCAGAATTTCGCTTTCGCGGGCGCGCGCGAGTTCGCGAATATTTGGAAATCGCGCCAGGAAACGCTCGTAATACGGGAGCACCGCCGAAATGCGCGTCTGCTGCAGCATGATTTCCGCAACCCAGATGCGATACGGATCGCGTCCGCGCCGCCAGGGCAAATCGCGCCGGTTCGCGCGATACCAGCCGAGCAATCTCCGGCGCAGCGGTGCGAGTTGGCGGCGAGGAACCATCACGGCGAGTTCGTTCGAACATGGCATTGTCGCACAAATAATGTATGGATGGCCGCGAAGGGCGACAGACAGAAGAATCGTGTGCATTTCTCTGTGACGAATCGTGCGTGGAATCTTGCGAGGAGCTGCTTGTGCGTATATCATCGCGGAATCGACGGCGGACGCGCAGTTCAATGTGCGACGGCCGATTTGATTGGGAGCGAGGTACTTATGAAACGCACCGCCATGATCCTGGGCTTGATTTTGCTGTGTGTTCCACTTGCCGCTGCGCAGGACTGGGCGCAAGCGAAAGTCGAAAAATCGCCGCGCCATCGCGAATGGGTGACGGTCAAGCACGGCGACCGCGCCGTGGAAACTTTCGTCGTTTATCCCGAGTCCGCGTCGAAGGCGCCCGTTGTGTTGATCATTCACGAAATTTTTGGTCTGACGGACTGGGCGCAAGACCTCGCCGATCAGGTCGCCGCTGCCGGCTACATCGCCGTCGCGCCCGACCTGCTTTCCGGCATGGGACCTAACGGTGGCCGCACAAAGGATTTTCCGCTGACCCAGGCCGTCGAAGCAGTCAGCCATCTGAATCCGGATCAGATTACGGCGGATCTAAACGCCGTCGCCGACTATGCGCTGAAAATCCCCGCCGCGAATGGCAAACTTTTCGTCGCCGGATTCTGCTGGGGCGGCGGGCAAAGCTTTCGGTTTGCCACGAATCGCTCGGATTTAGCTGCGGCATTCGTTTTCTACGGGCCGCCTCCGGACAAAGACGCGATGTCGCGCATTAAGGCTCCTGTGTACGGTTTTTATGCCGGCAACGACGCGCGCATCGGCGCCACCGTTCCGGGCGCAATTGTGGAAATGAAAGCTGCGGGGAAAAAGTACGAGCCCGTCACGTATGACGGCGCCGGCCACGGCTTCATGCGCGCCGGTGAAGCGCCCGACGCGAAGCCCGCGAACGCAAAGGCCCGCGACGACGCCTGGGCGCGCTGGAAAAGTCTGATGGCCGCAGCGCAATAGTTCCCCAACTGGACCATTAATGGCTTCGAAACAATGGATCGCGCAAAAGGGAAGCGGAGAAACCAAATCCGCGATGTGCGTGTGCGTCAGAGCGAATCGAGGAAAATAAAATACGACGACGACCACAGCGAAGTGGGAATTGAGCCTTGCGGCTGGTTGGTGATGACGATTTTGAAGCCCTCAGACTCGGTGGCGACGGTTTCCAAAAATGTAGAACGCGCGGATTCGCGCTGCGGCTGGATGTAAGCGAGTTCGCGCAGCACGTCGTAAATAATATCGCCGGCGGCGGTCATCGGAGTTGACATCGAAGGCGTGCGGAATTGCATGACGGCGCGCGCTTCGTAAAAGTGCCAGGCAATGCATGCGGCGAGCGAAACAGCGCGCTCGAAACGCTCATTTTGCTTTTGAAGGTCGGATTCTGAACCTGCATGATTGAGCGAAGGATCCAAGGCGAGAACGAGCCTGCGTTCATCCTCGCGCGCAAATTCACGGACCTTCAGGC
>DASZCH010000071.1:0-4306 GCA_035943235.1 Candidatus Acidiferrales bacterium | reverse complement strand
ACATGATGGTTCTCACGTCGGCGAAATCGCGATTGATGATGCCGGGAATCGTGATGATATCGCTGATGCCCTGCACCGCCTGGCGCAAAATATCGTCCGCGATGCGGAACGCCTCGAAGAAGCTCGTGCCATGCTCGACGCTCCGGCGCTCTATGCGCTGGGGGAAGCCTACTGTGCGAAGAACCTGAAGAACGCGTGCCTGAGCTATATGTATGTGGCCCTGTCGTCAGCTCGGAATACCGGCAATGCGGCACTAGCCACCCAGATCAAAACGAGTCTCGCTGCGCAGGGGGTGACCGCCAAATAGCGATAGGAAGGCATTTCGCTGGATCGCAAACCTCGGTCGGGCAGGTTGTGAATCATTCTTTCGTCAACCTGCCTGCCGTAGCGATGCGGACACCAAATCCTTGGATAGCCGGCAAACAAGAGACTGAGAATTTGATCCGATGCCTTCCGAATGGTCCGTCGTCGACGCACAGTCGATCACCTGGTGCCAGGCGGAGCCGTTCTCATCGTAAAACCTCAGAACTCCCGATCTTCAGTGTGCGGCCTGGAACAATTCTATCGGGTTTCCCGAGGGGTCATCCAAGAGGATCTCTGACCCGCCAGGTCCCTTGACGATGTCATTACGGAAGTGCAATTGAGCCTTGCGGAGCCGGGCGACTTCCGCCACGAGGTTGTCCACATTAAGACGGTATTGCAGGGACCCCATGATCCGGCCCTCAGCATCGCCCTGACCGGCCTCGAACGAGTTCGTCGTGAATCACGGATTTTGTCCCGTCGTATAAACCTTGATCCAGTGATTCCGGATCCTCGCCTTGACGAGTTCTCCATTCAAGTCGGAGACGATCAGGTTAGAATCCTGCAAGGGCATGTGGCAATCGATGCAGTTGTCGCGAATCTTCGCACCCATCTTCACAAATTCGCCGCAGTCCCGGTCCTGATGACACTGCAAGCATTTTTCCGAGTAAGATGCTGCGGCGCGTTCGGGGGCATGCACGTCGTGGCATGTAGAACACGTCATCTGCGAGTTTTGGTAGCAGAGGCTTCTTTGCATAAGTGCCACCTGATTGCCGTGCACGTCCACACGGGCATCTGCGTCGGGACGCGGCAGGGTGACGTACTTATCCAGCGGTTGTCCCGGGACGTACGAAAATGCCGGCGCAATCGGCTGCCCGATTCCTCCATGACATTGCGCGCATACCTCAATTTGCCGGTCTTGCCGCAGACTCGCCGGATTCACGATGGAATGAATACCCAAAGAAACATTTGCAGGTTTCGATCGCTCGTACTCCGCATGCGCTCGGCCCGGCCCGTGGCATCTCTCGCACGAGATGCCCAGAACAAACCCGGTTTTCTTGTAGTAGTTTTCCGCTCTCTTCGATGGAATCGCCTGAAAGTACGTAGCGTGGCATTCCAGGCACTGAGGAAGAATCGGCCTGTCGAAGTTCGCGACGCCCTCAGCGTATCCCGGGCTATTGATCCATCGTTTCAAGTCAGTCCAATAAGACACCGGCAATTGAAAAAGCTGATTGCCTTTCCAATACAAATAAGTCTGACCCTTATGTCCCGATCCCGTGACGATATCGATTCGCTCCGTTCGCGTCTTTTGGTCCGGCGGCTGCCAGAATACGGCTGTTTCGTAAAATCCACTTTCTCTCGTGTCCATGCGGAAATACAGATCGGGATCGGCGGTCTTCAGAATATTTTCGCCGTCCGAAAATTTGCCCAAGATGGAATCCTTGTTAGGAAGTTGCGATGTCAGGTGGTGAGTGGTGTACGCATATGTATTGCCGATGTCCTGGTGGCAATCCTGGCAAGCCGCGTCTCCCAAAAAGTCACGGCGAGTGGCCGTCTGTCTTTCGTCGACGGATGTGCTTGCCTGGCCGGGATGGAAAGTCTTGGTCTGCTGAGGTGCAGGTGTTCCGTTTACAGCGCTGAGAGTAACTGCGCAAGCCAGTATCATGACTACGCCGATGAGCTTCATTGCCGCCATGGAAATTCCGTCCCGCGCCATACGTTAGCTGATACCGCATTCGCTTTCAATGCGAATACAGATAAGGCCGCTGAGGAATTGCAAAGAGGAACGAACCGATATCTGCGTCGCCGTCTTAATTTCAGCGAACTCGACTTCGCGACCCGGCTTTACGGTGCATGGCCGTGATATCATGACTCTTAAAATTTTCTTGGACTAAATGGAGTTCCGGCTAACTCGTCGGGCCAATCGGGCAGGAATGCAAAGTTTTCAACGAAGGTCTTTCGGCTATCCGAAAAACAGCGGGGCATCGGGAAAATGAAAGCATCAATGATGTTTAAATTGCTGGCCGTCGCGGCAGTTTGCCTGAGTCTGACTCGCCAGGCACCGGCGCAGGCCAAACAGAATCCTACGGCGGATCTCTTAGTCGAACTCATTCGTGTGAATACCAGTAATCCTCCCGGAAACAATAGAGATTTGGCGGAGTTGTTGGCGACGAAGTTCCGAGCGCTCGGCGTCAAAGTTGAGATCATTCCCACGCCGGAATCAGGAAAAGTCCATTTCTTCGCGCGACTCAAAGGCGACGGATCAAAAGAGCCGGTGCTGCTGGCGGCGCATGGAGACGTCGTGGGAGTGGAGCGCGAGAAGTGGACCGTCGATCCGTTCGCCGGGCAAGTGAAGGATGGCTACATTTATGGCCGTGGCGCGATGGATTTCAAGGGTGGCATGGCCGTCTTCGCCGAGGCGATTATGGAGTTAGTGAAGAATCACGTTCCGCTGCACCGCGATGTGATTTTTCTTTCCGAAGCTGATGAAGAAGGTGGCGGCCCCTACGGCACGAGTTGGCTAGCCGAATCGCACTGGAATCTGATGAACTGCGAATTCGCGTTGAATGAAGGCGGATGGATCATAACAAATGCGAAGGGTGACGTGCAGTACGTGAGCATCTCCACCGGCGACAAGGCGTCGATTCCTCTGATTCTTACCGCGAAAGGAACATCGACGCATTCTTCGATGCCCAGACCCGACAGCGCCATTTTCATTTTGTCTAAGGCAATGGCAAGGCTCGCGGATTACGAACCGCCCGTGGAATTGACTCCGAGTACGAGAGAGTTTTTTGAGACCCTCGCGAAGACGAGCGAACCGCCGCTGTCCAAGTATTTCGAGGATCTGGTGAGCAGCAAGGATCCGAAAGTAATTCAAGAGGCGAGCCGAAAAATCAGTAAGAACGTATTGCTGCATGCAATTATGCGTAATACGTTCGCACCCGTTTTTCTCAAAGCGGGATTTCGGGGAAATGTGATTCCCGGATCCGCGGAGGCGACCCTTAATTTGAGGGTCATTCCTGGGACCGACCTGCAAAAGTTTGTTGCGGATATCCGCGAAGTGATCGACGATCCGCGCGTGGATGTTTCGCTTCCTTCGGGGGACAATCCTGATGCTGCGCGGGTGAAGGAACTGGTAAACGAAGCCGAGAGTTTGAAATCGTCGAGCACTAACACAGATCTCTATCGGGCGTTGGAGGCTGGCGCTCATTCGACTTGGCCAGGGAGGCCTGTTACGGCATATCTTTTTCAAGCGGGTACAGACGCGCTTGCCTGGCGGAGCAGAGGCGTTCCTGTGTACGGGATTTACCCGTATCCGATTACGGCCGAAGATTTGACGCGCATGCACGGTAACGATGAACGAGTGTCCATCGAGTCACTGGAACAGGGAACGGAAATGATTTACAAGACGCTTGTTCAGGTCGCGTCGCAATAGAATGGATTTGGCTGCGACACGGTAAGCATCCGGCACGCCGCTAAAACACAGACACCAAAACGTTTCGGTATATTCGGCCCGTTTCTTTGTCCGCCAATTCAAGTCTGATATGATCCGAAGCATGGTGACTCCCGCCTCCGTTCGAAGCGACCGAGGCTTGGTAGTGTTTGGCGAATTTTTTTTCGATCTGGTGTTCTACGACCTGCCAAGGGTTCCCCGGATGGGCGAAGAGGTGAAGACCGCGAGCTTCGCGCGGTTTCCAGGTGGTGGCCTGGCAACCACTGCATTAGTAGCGGCAGGATTAGGAACTCCGACCAAAGCGATTACCCGCGTCGGCCGGGATGCACTCGCGAGCCCGGAGTGGCGGAGACTAATTCAAAGCGGCATCTCCACGCAAGGTTGTGAATTCGATTCGCATTTACCAACAGCGGTGACCGTCTGCGCCGCCTGCGAAGGCGATCGCATGATGATCACTCACGACAGAATCAACGTAAAACTGGAACGACTCTTGGCGCGGAGCGGTGTGCAAAAGCAGTTGCGGACGGGATGGCATCTGCATATGGCGTGCGC
>DASZCH010000070.1:0-27022 GCA_035943235.1 Candidatus Acidiferrales bacterium | reverse complement strand
CGACGACTCCGCGCAGTCGCCGCTGGCGCACAATCCCCGCGCGATAACTCCACGCGCGAAAGCGCGCACCCGCACCGTAGAGAGTTGAAAGCGGCCACAGAAGAGATTCGCCAACAGTCACGCGCCGCCTCGTGGAGATTCACGACGTTCGGCCCGGACATCGCGCCGTTCCTCCGGCGCCGGCTCAAGCACTTCAGCAATCCGCCCGAGAGTACGCGCCGTGGCGCCGCGATTCGCCTCGACCAAGGCGCGGGCCTTGCGTCCCATCTCGGCGCTGCGCAAAGGATCGCCAACCAACTCGACCCACACTTTGCCGAGCTGCGCCGCGCTCGAGACCTGCACACCGGCGCCACTGCTCGAAAATCGCGCGGCCATGTCGCGAAAATTCTCCATCGAAGCTCCGAATACCGGCGGCTTCGAGAACCAAGCCGGCTCCAGAATATTATGCCCGCCGGAGGGCACGAGCGAACCGCCGACAAACGCGGCGTCAGCCAGTGAATAAAGTCCTGCAAGCTCACCTATCGAATCGAGCACCAGAACGTCCGCATTTTCGTCGAGCGGCGCGTTCATATCCAGCGAGCTGCGGCGAATCGCTTTCCATCCGCGCTCCTCGACGGCGCGCACGGCGGCATCGAATCGCTCCGGCTTGCGTGGGGCAAGCACAAACAGTGCGTGTCGCCACTGCCGCTGCACCATGTCGTAGGCGGCCAGAACAATTTCCTCTTCGCCAGCAACGATGCTGCCCGCCACGAGAAGTGGCCACCGTTCCTGCTCGCGCATTTGCCCCGCCAGCCAGTCGCCGAGAGCGCCCGCCGCCGGCGGTTCGTGGTCGTACTTCATGTTCCCGCTGACTTCGATTCTTTCCGCGGGCGCGCCCATTTCTTTCAGTCGACGCGCATCTTCGCCGGACTGCGCCAGAAAAAGCTCGGCGTTGTGCAGCACACGCGAGAAAAACTTGCCGATCAGCGGCTTGAAACGGCGGAAACGCCGAAACGACCGCTCCGAAATTCGGCTGTTCACGAAAACCACGGGAATATTCGCGCGATCCGCCTCGCGCATGAAGTTCGGCCATATTTCCGTCTCGACAATCACCACCAGCGCCGGCCGCAATCGCTCGAACTCGCGGCGAACAGTAGCGGCCCAATCAAACGGAAAATAAAAAACGCCGTCCGCCGAGCTGACGCGCTCGCGCGCCATGCGCTGCCCCGTGGCGGTCGTCGTCGAAACGAAAATGTGGCGATTCGGAAAACGCTGCTTAAGGCCGTCGACCAGCGGCTTCGCGGCCAGCACTTCGCCCACCGAAACAGCGTGAACCCAAATCGGTGCCTGCCCTGAAACACCGCGAGTGAATGTTTCCGGCAGATTTCCCATGCGCTCGCGAAAGCTGGCGAGATATTTCCCGCGGCGCAGCCCTTGCACTACGAAGTACGGCGCGAGCAGCGCCAGGCCAATCGCTATTAGCACGCTGTACAAAAAATACATGTGGGGAGCAAGGCGCCTTTCGAAAAAGGGCTGCCGGTCGCAAGAGAAGCATTATAGTGGCAACGCGCGCTGGAAACCCACAACGTTTCCCGCAAGAAGTGCATCTATGGGCAAGAAACGGGCAAAGGCGAATAACGGGTAAAAAATAATGCGAAGCCTGCTGCTGATTACAACTCTGGGATTGCTGGCCACTGTCCCGCAAATTCAACAGCCCGATGTTTCGAAATTCCCCGCGCAGGACGCACACCAGGATTTCATGGTCGCCGCCGACAATTATTCCGACGCGGCTCGCTCGAAGGAGAAATTCGGTAAAGACGCGGATCCTTACAAAGTGGGGTTGCTGGCCGTCGACATATATTTTCGCAACGACACCAAGTATCCCGTTCACGTTGGCCTCGATACGATTCGCTTGAATGTGAACGATCCTAACGGCCAGAAATTCCATCTGGAGCCGTTGAGTTTGGCGCGGGCGGCCAACGCGATTGCGCATCCGAAAGGGCCGTCGGCGCCGGTTGCCCGCCGGCTCCCGATTCCGTTGCCTCAGGGTGATAGCAAGCAGCAAGGCGTGATGGACAAGCTCCGCCCGTTCACCTTGCAATCGGATGTCGTGCCGCCGGGCGGGACCATTCATGGCTGCGTCTTTTTTGACATGAACCACCGCTTCGACCTTGTGCGATACGCGACGCTCTACGTGCCGGATGTGAAATCGGTGGCGTCCGATGCCGGGATGATTTATTTTGAAGTCGGCCTAGCCCCAAAGCGCGCGGAATAATTTTGTGCGGCCACAGTCTAGTCGGAAGCCTAACTGCGCGGGCTGTTTGCTGAAACCTTAACACTCAGCTAGAATGTAGCTTCGCTGTTCTTTCCTCCACAAATCACCGGGGCTCATGGCGCTTCTCGACGAATTAAATTCACAGCAACGCGAAGCAGTCTTGGCGACACAAGGTCCCGTGCTGGTGCTGGCCGGCGCGGGCACGGGCAAAACGCGCGTGATCACGTATCGCGTGGCGCATTTGATCGAACAGGGCGTCCCGGGCAGAAACATTCTCGCCGTAACTTTCACCAACAAGGCCGCGGAACAAATGCGCCGCCGCATCGAAGAACTCGTTCGCTCCAGCGGGCACGACGCCTCGGACATTTGGATCTCCACGTTTCACTCTTTCTGCGCGCGGCTGTTGCGCCGCGAAGCCACGCACGTCGGCCTGCCACGCGACTTCGCCATATACGATGACGACGACCAATCGCGCGCCGTGAAACTCGCGGTGCAGAATCTGAAGCTGATCGAGAAGGAATTTCCGCCTCGGCCCGTGCGCGACCGCATCAGCTCCGCAAAAAATCACAACCTCTCGCCCGGAGAAATGGAAGCGGAGGCCTACGATCCCTTTGGCAAAAAAGTGGCCGCGATCTATCGCGAGTACGAGGAGATTTTGCGCAAAGCGAGCGCGCTCGACTTCGATGATTTGCTCCTGCGCGCCGTCAAACTCCTCCGCGAGAACGATCAAGTCCGCGCGCACTGGTCTGACCGCCTCCGTTTCCTCCAGGTCGACGAATTCCAGGATACGAATGCGTCTCAGGAGGAATTGGTGCGCCTGCTCGCGGGAAAGGAACGCAACGTCTGCGTCGTGGGCGACGAAGACCAGTCGATTTATAGCTGGCGCGGCGCGGTCAGCGGAAACTTCAATCGGTTCCTCGAAGATTTCCCCGGGGCGCGCACGATTCGCCTGGAGGAAAATTACCGCTCAACGCAAACCATCCTCGACGCCGCTGGGGCCGTCGTCAGCAATAACCGCAGCCGTCTCGGCAAGAATCTGAAAGCGGCCCTCGGCGCGGGCGAGACGTTGAAGTTTTACGAAGCGCGCGACGCTTCAGACGAAGCGGAATACGTTTGCGGCGAAATCACGGGCATCTTACGCGAAGATTCGAGCGCGACGTTTGCGGTCCTTTATCGCACATCCGCGCAGTCTCGTTCCTTCGAGGAATCCCTGCGCCGTCTCGGAATTCGGTATCGAGTGGTCGGCGGCTTCAGTTTTTACCAACGCGCGGAAATTCGCGACGCGCTAGCATACGTCCGCATGGTCATGCATCCCGAGGATGACGTCGCTCTTCTGCGCGGACTCAACGTGCCGCCGCGCGGCATCGGCAAAGTCACGGTTGACGCACTGCGCGAAATCGCCCGCGAATCCAACGAATCGCTCTGGCAAGCGATTCCGCGCCTCGCAGCGGCGGGCAAGGCGCGAGGCGGCGCCGCCCTCGCTGCGTTCCGCGAAATGATTCTGCGTCTCACCGAAGAATGCCAGACGCGTACCCCTGCTGACCTTCTCGAAATTATTCTCAGCCGCACGGGTTATCTCGATTGGGTCGAGCAGCAGGATAAATTGGACCATTCCACGCGTGCCGACAACCTCCGCGAACTCTCCAACGCCCTCGCTGAAGCAATCGAGGCCGGACAATCGCTCGAAGACATTCTCGATCGCGCCGCATTGGTCAGCGACGCGGATGAATATGACGAAGCCGTTCCCGTATCGCTGATGACGCTTCACAGCGCCAAGGGACTGGAATTCGATTACGTGTTCCTCGCGGGGCTCGAAGAGGGAGTCCTCCCTCATGGCCGCTCAATGGGCAGCGACAAAGACATCGAGGAAGAGCGCAGGCTCTGCTACGTCGGCATGACGCGCGCCAAGCGTCGCCTGACGATTTCCCGCGCTATTTACCGCCGCTCCTGGGGAAATGCCGAACTGACTCCCGCCGCTCCGTCGCGCTTTCTCGCTGAAATTCCAGCGGAGATGGTCGAAGCCGCCACAGGTTCGTTAAACGAGCCAGGCGAAACGCGCCGCTACGAGCCTGACCCTGATTTTTATAACTCCGAATATCGCCGCGCGCCGAAATATGGAGCGCCGGGAAAATATGCGAGCGCGGGTGGTGGCGGGAAATATGGTTCGCGCGGGGTGAGCACGGCGCGGTCGAAACGAGCCACGAATCCGCTGATCGGCACGCGCGTCCGCCATCCCACGTACGGCGTCGGAACCATTCTCAAAGTCGAGGACGACGGCGACGACCGCAGAATCACAGTCAGCTTCGTCGACCACGGCATGAAAAAGCTAATCGAGCGCTACGCCCACCTCGAAGCAGTCTAGCTACCTGCTCGACATCTCCCATTGCGGCGGCAACCCTGCTCAAGGTACAGTTCCGCGCTACGAACGAAGGGACGGTGGCTGGTGGACCCACAACTCTTCCGCACCAAGAGCATCGATCAACTCATTATCGACGCGGATAGGCCTGAACGCCGCCTCAAACGCACTCTCGGCTGGTTGAGCCTCACGGCCCTCGGCATCGGCGCCATCATCGGCAGCGGCATTTTCGTCCTGACGGGCACCGCCGCCGCCGGCGAAATCGACCGCTTCCCTTCCATCCTGCAAGCGCCGCTCCTTAGCGTAATCATGTACGGCCGCCACGCCATCGGCGTCAACGGCCGCCCGGGAGCCGGCCCGGGAATCGCCCTTTCCTTTTTCATCGTGGCGTTCGTTTGCGCCCTCGCCGGACTCTGCTACGCCGAACTTGCTTCCATGATTCCCATCGCGGGCAGCGCCTACACGTATACGTACGCGACGATGGGAGAATTCATCGCATGGATCATCGGCTGGGACCTGATTCTCGAATATGCCGTCTCCAACATGGCGGTCGCGGTCGGCTTCTCCGCGTACGTCAATAACCTCCTTGGAACTTTTGGCCTGCACATTCCGCCCTCGCTGGCTTCGCCTGCCTACGACCCGATGGTCGGCTGGGCGTGGCACTTCAACGTGCTCGGATTTCTCATCGTCATGCTCTTGACCGTCCTCCTCGTGCGCGGAATCCGCGAGTCGGCGAGTGCGAACAACATCATGGTCGGCATCAAGCTCCTCGCCATAATTGTTTTTTGCGTCGCGGCCAGCAAGTACATTCACCCCTCGAATTACCACCCGTTCCTGCCCAATGGCTTTCAAGGCGTCCTCACGGGCGGCGCAATCGTGTTTTTCACCTACATCGGCTTCGATTCCGTTTCCACCGCCGCCGAGGAATGCAAAAATCCCAAGCGAGATTTGCCGCTGGGGATTTTAGCCTCACTCTTTGTCTGCGCGTTTTTCTACATCGCCGTCGCGGTAGTGCTCACCGGCATCCAGCGCTGGGACACATTGAACAACGCCGCACCGGTCGCCAACGCCCTCGAAGCCATCGGCCTCAGAATCACCGACCGTTGGGTTACGGCGGGCGCCCTGATGGGCATGATTTCCTCCATTCTCGTCTTTCAGATTGGACAGGCGCGCGTTTGGTTCGCCATGTCGCGCGACGGATTGCTGCCGAAAGCGTTCTCGCGCGTGCACCCGAAATTCCGCACGCCGGACGTCGCCACTTGGGTCGCCGGACTCTTCGTCGGCGTCTTCGCCGGCATTTTCGACATTGGCACGCTCGCGAATCTCACCAACATCGGCACGCTCTTCGCCTTCATCCTCGTTTCCTTGGCGGTTTTGATTTTGCGCAAACGCCAGCCCGACCGCCCGCGCGCGTTTCGCGTCCCCTGGTCCCCGTGGATTCCCATCGCCTCGGTGATTTTGTGCTTCGTGCTGATGGCGAGCTTGACGGTGGAAAACTGGGTGCGCTTTTTCGTCTGGCTGGTAATCGGCCTCGCGTTTTATTTCCTCTACGGACGAAAACACAGCGGCCTCGCGGGCCCGCAGGCGCAATCAGCCGATGTCCGCGCTCCCAAATGAGCCCCGCGCGCGTATTCGCAGTGGCGCTGATTCTCTTCGCGGTTCTGCTCGCGTTGTGGCCAGCGCTCGTCTTCGGCTGGGACGATAGCACCGACCGCCTCGTCGTCAACAACGCCGTGGAGACTCTCCCGCCGGAACTCCGCCCGTTTTTCGAAGCGAACCGCCAATACTTGTCTCAGCACGTCGCCGATCCCGCGCAATCAGCACTGAAAAATCCTGCCGAACTCCATAACCAATACATCCGCCTCGACCACTACAGCCAGTATCCCTTCGGCAATTTGCCGCGTGTCTACAAGGACGCTTTGCGAAAGTTCAGCAAACGCTCCCTCGCTACGAATGGTTTATTGCCGTGGGAAGTGGGCCTCTACAGCGCAAAACTCACCGAGGATTTTCACTCACGCAATTTAACTGCTGCAAAACTCGACGCCGCGCTCCTCGCCCATTACGTTTCGATCGCGCACGATCCTTTCAACACCACGATGAACGACGACGGCCATCTTTCCCTCCAGCCCGGCGTCAACGACCGTTTCGCAAAAAAACTCGTGAACCGCTACGCGCGGTTTTTTTACCTGCATCCGGATCCGGCGATATTTGTCACCGATCCTACGGACCGCGCATTTGAAATGTGCCTCACCGCGCATTCCATGCTCGAAAGCGTGCTACTGGCCGACCGCCGCTCGCGCCAAGGCCTCGCCGATTACAACGACGAATACTACGACCGCTTCTACAGCCAGGTTGGCGCGGTCCTGGTCCGCCAGATTTCCGAAGCCTCCACGGACGTCGGCTCATATTGGCTCACCGCGTGGGAAAATGCCGGTCGCCCGCCCCTCCCCGCGCAGTAGCTGCCATCCGGAAAAACGTCTCGCACTGCTGGAAGCAATCCCTGAATGTCTGCGTAAGCGCACGTCCTGCCTGCCGCTGCCCGCCGTGTCATGCTCCGGTCTTGCGTCTGGGCGCGGCCTCAGCCGCTGAGGTCTGTCTTTAAGTTAAATTGCGAAGCACTTCACGAAGGACGTTTTACGAACTCTTGGGGTACCAATCCAGCAGCCGCACTTCAATTCCCGTGCCTTCCAAATCCTTCTTGAACACGCTGATATCCGATCCTCTATAGTGATACGGTATCGCGATCTTCGGATGAAATTCCTTCACCGCGTCCGCCGCCTCATCCGGCGTCATCGTATATGGCAGATTCATGCACACAAACGCGACGTCGATATTCTTCAGCGCGCGCATTTCCGGAATGCCTTCCGTATCCCCTGAAAAATAAAATCTCTTCCCGCCATACGTCAGCACGTAGCCATTCCCGCGGCCCTTCGGGTGATAGAGCTTTCCCGGCGCCGGACCGTGCTTGATGTTGTACATGGGAATCGCTTCAATCTTCCAGCCGTCCCAACTCTTGCTCTCCCCATTCGAAATGGGACTCGCCGTCGTCACCGTCGCCACTACCGCTGGTGGCGCAAGAATTTCCGTCCCGGACTTGCTCACTGCCGCAACCGAATTCAGGTCCATGTGATCGCCGTGAATATCCGTGATTAGGATCAGATCGGCGTGTGGCAGCCCGTCGAAATTTGCGGGCTTTGCCGGATCCAGATAAATCACTTTGCCGCCCGCCTCAATCATCAGGCTCGCGTGATAGATCGGCGTGATCTTCACCGACCCAGCTGCCGTCTCAAAAGTTTGCACAGGCCTGGCGCTTTGGCCTCGCGCGGGCATTCCCAAAACTCCGCAAGCCACAATCACCGTCACGCTAATAAGACTCAACGCGCGCAGTCTCATCATTTTGACCTTCCTCGCTGGGCAGACGGGCGCGATGCTAGCACGGCAACTCGTCCCCCTGCAACGCACTCGCTCTCTGCGTTTCTTGCCTCGGGGAACAAGCGGCCGAGCTTCGGGCACTTCTTCTGCGAATTCCATGCGTCATTTTCGAATCCGCGGTAAGATACCGCCTCTTTTAAACGCCTACATTTCGAGGACCTAATGCGCCGAACCATTCTTAGCTCTTCCCTGCTCGTCATCCTTTCGCTCGCCGTACTCTTCACTGCGGCCGCGAAGAATCCCTCGCGCGAATCCGCGCGTAAAAGCGCCAAATCGAGCGCGCTCACCAAGTACGGCAACGCCGACTCCATCACCGAAAACGAAATGAAAATTTACGATTATTTCCTCGCCTCCGATCAGCTCGAAGGTCGCAACCTTCCGTCGCGCGGCTACGACACCGCTGCGCTTTACGTCGCCAGCCATCTCGCGGAATGGGGACTGAAACCCGGAGGCAGCACCAGCGGCACGAACGGCCCGCTTCAGCCGTACTTCATGCCGATCGCGCTCGTCACGCGTGAAGTTGTTCCGAACGAATCGAAGGCCTCGCTCACCGGACCCTCGCCCTTCGCTCGCCCCGGCGAGCCTGCCGAGCAGCGAACCACCGACTTCGAATATGGCAGGGACTGGAGTGTTCAGCCTGTCGGCGGTTTTCGGGGCTTGCCTCCCGCTGATCCAGTCGATGTCACGGGCAGTTTGATTTTCGCCGGCAACGGTTACGTGATTAACAAATCCAACACGAATCCTTACCAGGGCCTCGACGTCCACGGCAAAATCATTGTCGTCGCCGGATTGCCTGCTGAACTTGCTGCGGCCGCCGGTCGGCGCGGCGCTCCCAATCCACTCGGCGAAGATTGCAAGGACTTCTTAACTCCCGAGGAATACGCCGCGAAAAACGGCGCGGTCGCGGTGCTCCATATCGCCGACTTCCAGCAACTCTCTGCCATGACCAATCCTAATACCCGCCCTTCCTACAACGGCCCGACTTACCAGGTCGCAAAATTTCAGCAGCAGCCTGCCTGCCCCACCGCCCCTTCGATTATCGCTGGCCTGGAAATGACCAACGCCATCTTCCAGGGTGAGAAACTTAATTCGCAGCAAGCCTTTTACGCCGCGGGTACAAACGCGAAACACGATTCCTTCGAATTGAAGCCTGAAAAGAAACTCACTCTGCACGCCGCTATTCGCAGCGAAGAAGGCCACGGCGAAAACGTCGTCGGCATTCTCGAAGGCAGTGATCCCACATTAAAAAACGAATACGTCGTCATCAGCGCCCATCTTGACCACATTGGTCTGAGCGCGCCGTTGCCCAACGGCCACAATGTCAACAACGGCGCCGACGACGACGGCTCCGGCTCCACGGGTCTGCTCGCCATCGCCCGCGAATATGCCCAGGGCGCCGCGAAAGGCATGCGCCCCAAGCGCAGCATAATTTTTCTGTGGAACGCCGGGGAGGAAAAAGGTCTTTGGGGCTCACGTTACTTCAACGAGTTCCCTCCCATTGACCTCACTAAAGTCGTCGCCGATCTCAATATGGACATGATCGGCCGCACGAAAAATCCCAATTCCGTCGACCCGAATCCCACGCATTTCCTCGTAAATCCCGGCGAAGTCCTCGTCGTCGGCCCCAATATCAGCAGCGACGATCTCGAAAAGACCATCGAGTCGGTCAACGACAATTTTGAAAAGCTAAAGCTGAATCATTTCTACGACGATACCGCTCCAGACGCCACTCACGACAACCTCGGCCCGAAACCCAACGGCCAGCGCATCTTCTACCGCAGCGATCATTACAATTTCGCCAAGATGGGCATTCCCATCGCGTTCTTTACCGTCGGATTGCACGTGGATTATCACCGCCCCACCGACACGCCGGAGAAAATCGACTACAAGGAAATTCAGGTCGTCTCAAGAACAGTCGCCGGAGTCGCCTGGGTGCTCGCCACTCAGCCTGGCCGCCCGCACCTGAAATCCGATCTCCCCGCGCAGCTTGTGAAAGACATGAAAACCGCGCAAACCGACGGCTGGGGGAAAGTAACGCCAGTATTGCCTCCCCTCCCCGCCGAGCCGTTCTAGGCTATACTGCGGAATCCGTGCGGAAGTGGCGGAACTGGCAGACGCGCAGGACTTAGGATCCTGTGGCCGAAAGGCCGTGGGGGTTCAACTCCCTCCTTCCGCACCAAATAAATTCCGGGCTGCGGAGACTCACAATGAAAATCGCAAAGTTGGCTATTCTGATTCTTCTGTTCGGTTCAACACTTCGCGCACAGCAACCGCAACAACCCGCACTCTCCGCCACCGCGCATCAACTCACCGCCATGCTGAATCAGTTCCTCGACGACGCCACCCGAGGCAATGGCGCGGGCTTCGACCGCTTCTTCGCCGACGACGTCATCTACACCGGTTCAAACGGCCTCGTCCGCCACAAGACGGACATCATGAAGAATGTCGGCAACATGAAGCCCACTCCCGGCAAAGCCACCACCTACTCCGCCGAAGACGTCACCGTTCAAAGCTTCGGCAACGCCGCCATTGTCGCCTTCCGCCTGGTCGCGCGCACCGAAACCAAAAACGCAGCCGGCGCGAAAGTCGAAACGGATTCCTATCGCAACACGGGAACTTTCGTCCGCCGCCACGACCGCTGGCAAGTGGTCGCGTGGCAATCGACAAAAATCCCAAAGGAATCCACCGCGCCTGCAAAATAATTTTTTAACCGCTACTTAAAAATCCTCTTCGTATGTCATTCCGAGGAGCAACCGCGACGAGGAATCTGCTGTTCTCCTGGCATTGCGCAAGACACAACTTCCTCGCCTGCCTGCCGAAGGCAGGGAGTTGTGCTTTTACTCACGCGTTTTGCGGGTACCCCATCCTTCGCGTCGTTTGCGAAGCCTGCCTGCCGCTTGCCCGCCGCTTGCCCGCCGTGGCGGGTGGCAGGTGGCAGGTGCGGGCAGGCAGGGGTGGGGCTTTTGGCTCTCTGTGCGGATGGAGTTTACTCCGACGAATCCTGTGCGGTGCTGCAAAAACAAAAACGCCGCGACGGCTAGAGCCGCCTCGTTTACTGCGTCAACGGAGGCGGAGGTGTCAGCGCGCCCGCCCCCAGCCGCGGCGCGAATTTCTGCGCGCGCACCAATCTGTGCCGCGCCTCGAAATGTTTTTGCGCGCGGCGTCCCCACGCCCGGACGAAATAATAATTGAGCGCACCGCTAGTTCCGGCGCTCAGGAGCGGTATCAACCGCGCGGTCCATTTCTCCGCAATCTCCGCGCCCATTTTCACGGCGACGCGATCCATAATCCGCGGCACCAGCCGCTCGATCGCCTGCTTCTCGATGAAATCCTTGCCCAAGTCGAGTCCCGCCGCGCTTGCCGCCGCCATCCACAGTTCCACCGCGTCCTCGTCCGTCGCGTACTCGAATCCGTAAATCAAGCTGAGCTTCTGCAGCAACCGCATCGTAATCGCGGACAAAATTCCCAAATCCGGCACCACGGTCATCCATCCGCCGAGTCCCAGCCCCATTCCTTCGAGAGCCGCGGCCTTCACCGACGAGCGAATCACGCTATCCGCGTGCGGCTTCAAGATCTCCGGTCCCAAATAAAACACGTCTTCCCATTTTTGTATCGGGAGCATGTGCGCGCGCTGCACGTGCCGCAAATAGGCGTCCGGGTCCACCCGAACTTGCTTGTACGCTTGCCGCGCGCTCGCCTCAATCGATGAGCGCAAAAAATCACTCGAGCGCGTCTGGATATTTTTCTTGCTCATGATCATTGGATGCCCCCTTCTCCCAAATAGTCTGAGAAGTTCGTGCGCAGTTGGTATGAAATTTCGCGCGCCGCCGCTGACTCATCTTACTAAACTTTCGCCGCATCTGGTGGTATAAACGCCCTGCATGACGCCGAAAAACTTCACACGCCGCGACGTTTTGAAAATCGGCGCCATGGCCCCCGCCGCCGCGCGCGTTTTCGCGCCGCAGCCCGCGTCTCCGCTCTCGACCAATGCCGGTTCTCCGCGTCAACAATTGGTCAATCACCCCGAAGCATCGCCGCGCGAGCGCCTCCTCCTCGATTTCAATTGGCGCTTTCACTTCGGCCACGCCGACGATCCCGCGAGGGACTTCCATTTCGGCCGCGAGAGCGCCTTTGCAAAAACGGGTTATCTGTTGCCTCCCGCGCGCCACGATTTTGACGACAGCAAGTGGCAAGCCGTCGACCTGCCGCACGATTTCGCCGTTGCCCTCCCCTTTGTCAACGCGCCTGAACTCCGCGATTACGGATATAAGCCTGTCGGCCGCAATTTTCCGGAGACCAGCATCGGCTGGTACCGCCGCGTCTTCGAAATTCCTGCGATCGACGCGGGCCGCCGCATCTCGCTCGAATTCGACGGCGTGTTTCGCGACTGCATCGTCGCGCTCAATGGCATTTACATCGGTCGCAACCTCAGCGGCTACGCGCCATTTCGGTTCGACATCACCGGCTTCGTGCGTTACGGCGAAAAGAACATCCTCGTCGTTCGCGTCGACGCCACCGAGCACGAAGGCTGGTTCTACGAAGGGGCGGGAATTTACCGTCACGTCTGGCTCACCAAGACCGCCCCGCTCCACGTCGCCCACGAAGGCGTTTACGTCACTTCCGAAGTCAGCCGTAACTCTGCGAAAGTTTCCATCGCCACCGAAGTTGCAAACGACAGCGACACCGCCAAATCCTGTCGCGTCGTCTCCACTATTTTCGACAGCGCCGGAAAACAAATCGCTACCGCGCGTTCAACAGCCGCGATTATCGCGCCCTGGACCGCTCACGATTTCCCGCAGCAACTTGACGTCCGCGATCCCGCGCTTTGGTCCCTCGAAACTCCTAACATGTACCGCCTTGTCACCGTCCTCGAAAGCGAACACGGCGGCGAACCGTTCGCGGATCACTACGAAACGCCCTTCGGCATTCGCACCATTCACTTCGATCCGAACAAAGGCCTTTTCCTGAACGGCGAGCACGTCGAAGTCAAAGGCACATGCAATCATCAAGACCACGCTGGAGTCGGCTCCGCGCTTCCCGACCGCATCCAGTATTTCCGCGTCGCGCGCCTGAAAGAAATGGGCTGCAATGCCTGTCGCACTTCGCACAATCCGCCGACGCCCGCGCTACTGGACGCCTGCGACCGGCTCGGCATGCTGGTGATGGATGAGACGCGCATGTTTTCTTCGAGCGCGGAAGGCCTGTGCCAAATCGAGCGCATGGTGCGCCGCGACCGCAATCATCCATCCGTTTTTCTCTGGTCGCTCGGCAACGAAGAGCCGCTTCAAGGCACGCCCACGGGCGCTCACATCGCCGCCACGATGAAACGCTTGGTTCGCAGCCTCGACGCCAGCCGTCCTGTCACTCTCGCCATGAATGGCCGCTGGGGAACTGGCGCGTCGGCTGTTCTCGACGTGCAGGGCTTCAATTATTTTCACGAGGGCAGCGTGGACAAATTTCACGCCGGCTTTCCCGCGCAGCCCTGCATTGGCAGCGAAGAAGCCAGTGCGTTGTGCACGCGCGGCATTTACGCCAAAGATTCCGCGCGTGGCTATGTCTCCGCCTACGACCTGAATACGCCGGGACATTACGCTTCCACCGCCGAAGAGTGGTGGAAGTTTTACTCCGCGCGGCCGTTTCTCGCGGGCGCGTTTCTTTGGACGGGATTCGATTATCGCGGCGAGCCTGCGCCGTACGACTGGCCCTGCATCAGTTCGCATTTCGGCGTCATCGACACGTGCGGCTTCCCCAAAGACACTTTCTTTTATTATCAAGCGTGGTGGAGCGGCAAACCCGTTCTGCATTTATTTCCGCACTGGAATTGGCATGGCAAAGAAGGCCAGCCCGTCAGCGTCTGGGTCCACGGCAATTGCGAAGAGGTCGAGCTTCTCCTCAACGGTCAGAGCCTCGCCAGAAATCCCATGCCGCGCAACTCGCACCTCGAATGGAAAGTGAATTACGCCCCGGGCACCTTGCTTGCGCGAGGCTTCACGGGCGGGAAATTAATCGCGGAATCGAAACAGGAAACCACCGGCGCGCCCGCAATCATCAAGCTCACGCCTGACCGTCAAACCATCCACGCCGACGGCGAAGACGTCGCCCTCATTGCCGTCGCCGTCCTGGATGAAAAAGGCCGCATCGTCCCTGTCGCCGACAACGAAATCACTTTCGAAGTCAACGGCCCGGGCAAAATCATTGGCGTCGGCAACGGTGATCCCAGCAGTCACGAAGCCGACAAGCCTCCCGCGCAACTCTACGATTCCCACGGCGCGCCGCTCTTCGGTTCGATGTCCGGCTCGATCACCGGCGTCGGCTCAGAAGTGTCAGTCAACTCGCCACAGATTTTCGCCACCCGCAAGTGCTTCAACGGTCTCGCGCAAGTGATCGTTCAATCGCAAAAGCAGCCCGGCGAAATCATCTTGACCGCGCGCTCCCCCAATTTGCCCCCCGCCACCCTAAAACTCACCGCCTCCCCCGCCCCGCCGCGCCCCGCTATCCCCTGACTGGCGCCATCCGTTGTCGCTTCGCCATCTTAATGCGCGGGAATCGCGGTCGGATCCGCGCCACTCTTCGCTTCTTCGACCATGTGCTCGCCGAGCAAATCCCAACTCACAAAATGCCCCGCGGCCGTCGGCTCGCCCGTTTCCGGATTGTAGTTCTCGTTCATTCCACCGGTGGCGCGTAGATCGCGCACCAGCAAATTCACCGTCTCCTCCGCGAGCCTCACCGCTTCCTTCTTGTAGCCATAATTTTCGAGCCCGCGCATCACCAGATAATTCGACACGATCCACACTGGCCCGCGCCAGTAACCGCGGTGAGAATCGTATAGAGGTTCCGACGGCGCCAAAGTCCGAATCCCGTTCGGCGACCAAAATTCCTTCGGGTTCAGCACGTGCTCGCGAATCGTCCGCTCCGCCTCAGCTTTTGTCGCGATGCCCGCCCACAGCGGCACGAAATTCGTCCAAGTCTTGATGCGAATCATTCGCCCCGTACGCGAATCGATATTCAGAAACATTCCATCCGCTTCCGACCACATTTTTTCGCGAATCAACTTAGCAAGCGCGTCCGCCTTTGCGTCGTCTATTTTTTCATCGGCCGCATTGCTCAGTTTCCCCGCCAACACCGCCATCGCGCGATATTCCCGATAGATGTAGCACTGCAAATCCACTCCCTCGGTCACATCGGCGGGCTCGTCCGACACGGCGGGATTATTATCGACGCCGCTCTCCACCCCATTGAACCACCGGAACAATCCATCATTCGCGCGCCGCGTATTCTCCCAGTAAGCCAGCGTGTCGCCCAGTTTCTGATAGTAAGTTCTGTGCGTAGCCCCGCTCGGCTCGCTCAGCCAGTCGTACTTATTCAAAGTCAGCGAAGCCCGCAACGCCATCTGCGCCAAAAACGGTTTACACACTTGCGGCAACGCGTCGGGAGCATTCGCGGCAATTTCGCGCGGCGTGTACCCGACCGAATTCCAATTCTCGTCGGCGAAATCCAGGAAATCCTTCACCGAATTTTCGAGCGGCTCGCCAACTCCATCGTAACTGAGCGCGACGCCCATGAAATAAGTATCCCAGTCGAAGAGCTGCGTGTAGGGTCCGGCGGGAACCATGTACGGATGCTTCAGAATTCCGCTGGCGGGCTTCACGATGTTCTGTTTCGCGCCGCTTTTCACTATCAGGCGGGAAATTTCCGACTGCTGCGCGCCCGTTCGCATCGCGCCACAGCAACAAACGCAAGCAACTACAACAACAAGCGTCGCGACATCTCCCCGCAGCTTCACCGCCGTCAACATTCTCGCCACGCGTAAACAATCACCCTTTCGAATGCGGCCCGTAAATCGCCATCTTCGATTTCGGCATGCGTGCCACGTCTGCCGCGCTGATCCCAAAATTATCCTCCAGCAGCAGCGACGGATTGTTTGACAGCCACGTCGACACGGAAATTTCCTGGTACTCCGCCGCCGGAAACGTAATCAAAATCCGCGTTGGCTCGTCGCCCACTTGCTCGATGTAATGTCCGAATCCCTGCTTGATGAACGCCACCTGCCCCGGCGCGAATTCCTCCACCTTCGAGCGTCCGTGCGCCCCAAAAATTCCCACACGCGCGCGTCCTTTGATGTAGTACTGCCACTCGTCCGCGTTCGGATGCCAGTGCATTTCGCGCAGCGCTCCCGGCTGCAAATCCATAATCGCGCCCACGATCGTCTTTGAAATTGGAAAAATGTGCGAATCGACCACGCGCTCTTCGCCCCCTGGCCATTTTTGCGGCTCGCGTTCGAGCATCCGGAATTTGTGCGCGCTCTGGCTAATGATGGCGTCGCCGTCGCGAAACGGCGCGGGCGAACGCGGCGGAATTCTCCCCGGCGTGATGTACGCCTCGCCTTTCGGCAATCCGGCAATCGTCTGCAAACTTAATCCGCTGTCGCGCGACAAAATGTCCGGCGACACTTGCGAAAACCAGTCCGTGATGCTGAACGTCCCGAACTCCGAAAAATGCCCGTCATCGAACACCAAAATGAAATGCGCGTCGCCGGGACCAAGATTCTGGAGCGCGTGCGGATGCCCTTTCGGAAAATACCAAAGGTCCCCCGGACCAAAATCATCCTGCGCCGCTTCTCCGGTCGGCCCCAAAACGGTCGTCCGCACGTTTCCATCGATCACATACGCCCATTCGGCCGCGATCGCGTGCCAGTGCAGTTCGCGAATCCCTCCCGGCTTCAGCACCATCGACACGCCCGCGATGCTTTCCGACACGGGAAACTCGGCCACCGTCACTTCCTTCGCCGTGCCGACTTCCCCCACAAATCCCGTGGAGCCGTCCAAGTCGTACTTGAAATTTTCCAACGGAGGCTCTTTGCGCTTCTCGCGTCGTATCTGCGGCTTCATTTGCTGCGCGTCCGCGCGCCCCGCTCCTGCCAGCGACGCAAGCGAAAGCCCCGCCGTCGTCAACGGCACCGCCCCCAGCAAACTCCGCCGCGTCAATTTCAAATCCCCCAGCCTCGACTTCGTTTCATTCGTTTCGCTTCCCGCCAACTTCGCTTCGTTCTCCGCCGCCATCGCTTCGCTCCCGTTGGATTCATCGCTCATTATTTTTCCTTCCTGAAACTCGGATGGGACTTCGCACGCGATCTTGCTCGAATTCGCCGCCCAAAGAATATTCTCTTGCCGTCCCTCGCGCAATTCCCTTCCTCAACGCCGTGCCCTGTAGCTCAGGTCCCGTTCGCGCCGTTTTTTGCGCGAACTGACCTGAGGTCGTTTCGTAATCGTCCGGATGAAACTCCCGAGAACCGCGCTATTGTATTATCTTCAAAGAATGACCACGCCAACTCGCATCCCCCGAGTCGCCTTCCAAGGCGAGCGCGGAGCCTTCAGCGAAGAGGCCGCCGTGCGCCTCCTCAGCGAAAACATCGCAGCCGTGCCGCGTCCCTCCTTCGAATCGCTTTTCTCCGCCATCGCCGACGGCGCCGCCGACTACGCCCTCGCGCCCATCGAGAACACTCTCGCCGGCTCCGTTTACCGTTCCTACGACCTGCTCCTCGAGAGCCAACTGCACATCGTTGCCGAAGTCATCCATCCCATCGCGCTCCATCTCATCGGAACGCCCCACGCCACGCTCGACCGTCTGTCGACCGTCGAATCGCATCCCGTCGCCCTCGCGCAGTGCGAACATCTTTTCCGCGCGCATCCGCAACTCCAGCGCGTCGCTGCGCTGGACACGGCCGGCAGCGTGCGCGCCGTCGTCGCCGCCAACGATCCCTCGCGCGCCGCCATCGCCGCCAAGCGCGCCGCCGAAATCTACGGCGGCAAAATCCTCCTCGAACACGTCGAAGACCATGCCGAAAATTACACGCGCTTCCTGCTCCTCGCCCCTCAGCCCCTCGCGCCAGAAAACATCACTGCTCCTGCCAACAAACTTTCCCTTGTCATCCAACTCCCTCATCAACCCGGAGCGCTTCACCGCGCCCTCGCCATTTTCGCCCGCCGCGAAATCAATCTTCTCAAAATCGAGAGCCGTCCCATCCCAGGCCGCCCCTGGCAATATTGTTTTTATCTTGACCTGCAAGCCTCGCTCGAAAACTCCGATACCGTCGCCGCCCTAGACGAACTACACCTCTGCGTCGCGGAAGTTCGCCTCCTCGGCTCCTTCCCCGCCCACGAAATTTCGTCGCGCCCGTAACGTCGCATCGCCGAAGCAAAATCCCTTCGCGCTTCTGCTTTTCCGGCCTTTTCCCTTTTGGAGTGCGGCGGCTCGACGCCGCTTTTGTCTATCGCCTTTCCGGGTGCCCCATCCTAAGCGTCGTCTACGAAGGGTGTAGTTCTTCGTTGTCAGTATCGCCTCGCGCCGTCCAAAATGGACTGGGCCGCGTGCATTTTTTCTTGCGCGGGGCCGCAGGCACGCTTGACGGAACCAGGGCACTAGGCTATCGTCCCAAAATTAAATTTCGAACGCCGCAACCCACTGCGGGGGAGGTTAGATGGACGCAAAATCAGTGATGGATTATGCCGCGAAGCACAATGCCAAGATTCTCGACATCCGCTTCATCGACATACCCGGCATCTGGCATCACATCAGCTTTCCGATTCATCAATTGAACGCGGGAAGTTTCGAAGACGGATTTGGAATCGACGGCAGCTCGATTCGCGGCTGGGCGTCGATACACGAGTCGGACATGCTGCTTGTCCCCGACCCGAATACCTGTTTCATGGACCCGTTCCGCGACACGGCGACGCTCGTCATGCTCGGCGACGTGGTCGACCCGCTGACCAAGCAGCCCTATCCGCGCGATTCGCGCCACATTGCGCGCAAGGCCGAAGCATATCTCGGCTTCACGGGCATCGCGGATCAGGCTTTCTTCGGCGCGGAAGCCGAATTTTTTATTTTCGACAATGTGCGTTTCGATCAGCGCGAGCAACACGGCTTTTACTTTATCGACGCGGAAGAGGGCCGCTGGAACTCCGGCCGCGAGGAACACAATCTCGGTTATCGCCCGCGCTACAAGGAAGGCTACTTCCCCGTTCCGCCCACGGACCACTATCTCGATTTGCGCACGGACATGACTTTGCAGCTCGAAGCCTGCGGCATCAACGTCGAATGCCATCATCACGAAGTCGCCACCGGCGGTCAAACGGAAATCGATTTCAAATTCGACACGATGTTGCGCGCCGCAGACAATCTAATGATTTTCAAATACGTCGTGCGCAACACGGCGAATCAGTACGGGAAAACTGTTACGTTTATGCCCAAGCCGATTTTCCAGGACAATGGCAACGGCATGCACACGCACCAGTCATTGTGGCTGAAGGGCAAGCCGCTTTTCGCGGGTGAAGCGTACGCGGGATTGAGCCAGACCGCGCTCTGGTATATCGGCGGCCTGTTGAAACACGCGCCCGCGCTCGCCGCATTCATCGCGCCGACCACAAATTCGTACAAACGTCTTGTTCCCGGATTCGAAGCGCCTGTGAATCTGGCGTATTCGCGTCGCAATCGTTCTGCGGCGGTGCGCATTCCTATGTATTCTGCCAGTCCGAAATCGAAGCGCATTGAATTTCGTCCGCCGGATCCTTCGTGCAATCCGTACCTCGCGTTTTCGGCGATGCTCATGGCGGGGCTTGACGGCGTCGAAAATAAAATCGATCCGGGGCAGCCGCTCGACAAAGATATTTACGATTTGTCGCCGGAGGAGTTGAAAAACGTTCCCGCGATGCCGGGCTCGCTCGAGGAATCGCTCAAAGCGCTTAAGAACGATCACAAGTTTTTGTTCAAGGGCGACGTCTTTTCGCAGGACCTGATTGACCTCTGGACCGAGTACAAAATGAAGAACGAGGTGAACGCGCTCCGCATGCGCCCTCACCCCTACGAATTCATGCTGTACTACGACATTTAGCTTTAGAGAAGGAGTCTAAACATGCCGGAGATGAACGAGTGGCAACGTGCAAAGCAAATTTGGTCGGTGCTGGTTTTTGCGGCGCGGGAACAGAAAGTACTTAGTTACGAAATGATTGCTCAAATGACTGGCATGGCCAACGAGTGTGGACGAGAATTGGGGCATATTTATCACTACTGCGAGAATCAAAGGCGAAAGGGCAAGAAGCTCCCCTCGCTGAATTTGATAGCGGTTCAAAAAGCAAGCGGCAGACCTGGTCATGGCTGTCCCGAGGAATTCAAGGATCTACCGGCGGAGCAGTCACGCGTATTCCTCTTCAATTGGCTGGAACATGGCGTGCCAACTGTTGAGGACTTCCAAAAGGCGCGGCAAGAGGCCACTGAAAAGGAATCAGCGGTTCTTGCCTAGGCTTAAGCGGACGACAAAATCGAACGGAAACAAGGGCACTGGGCTCGCGGGCTTGGCGCCCTTTTTATTTTGAAACAAAATGCGCAGGAGGACGAAAATGACGCAGGCCACTCTGGTGATTACTTCTATAGCGGCGGCTGCGAGTTTTCTTTGCGGGATGATGGTGCAGGCGGCGCGAAGTTCGCAAGCCGACGCGAAAAAAGACGTGCGCGTCACCGGCATCGGCGGCGTGTTTTTTAAAGCGCACGACGCGCCGAAGCTCGCGGTGTGGTACCGCGAGCACCTGGGAATCACTTTCGAAGGCGATGGCAAAAATGCCTACCATGCATTCGAATGGCTGGAAAAGGACAATCCTTCTAAAGAAGGCAGCACTGCTTGGTCGATTTTCCCGGAGACGACGAAATACTTTGGCGCCAGCAAATCGCCCCTGATGATCAATTACCGCGTCGCAAATCTCGATTACGTTCTCGCGCAGTTGCGAAAGGAAGGCGTGCAGGTCGACGACAAAATTCAGGACGAACCCTACGGCAAATTCGGCTGGGCCACCGACCCCGAAGGCAACCGCTTCGAACTGTGGGAACCAAAATAGTGTCGGGCGTATTTGCTTGAATGCCGCAGCGCAATTCGCGTTTGCAATACCTTACGCGCGGACTTCCTGCGCTTTGCATAGTGATTCGTAATTCGCTAGGCTCGTGAGCGAGATGGATCGAGCGTTCACGGAAATTGCGTTTAACGAGCCCTCCTCGGCGGAGGCGAATCTTGCCATTTTGCAATCGCGGCTGTCGCCGAAGCTGTGGGCCACGCTGCCAACTCTGCTCGCGCAAGTGCCCAGTCCCGACGACGCGCTGAATTTTCTCGAGCGTTATTTGCGCGAAGCGCCTGCGAGTGTCACACGGTATCTTGAATCGCATCGCGCTGCGCTGCATTATTTGCTCTCGCTTTTCAGTTACAGCCGTTTTCTCTCCGAATCGCTCGTGCAGCAGCCGGAATTACTTTTGTGGCTCGACCGGCGCAATCCCACCGAAGGTCTCGAACGGCACAAGTCCCGCGATGATTTGCTCGAAGATTGCTACCGCTTCTCGACCATGGCCTATGACCTTCCGCCTGCACTGTTTCTGGCGCGTTTCAAGCGGCGCGAATATTTGCGCATCACGCTGCGCGACGTTTTGAATCTGGCAACGCTTGCGGACACGGTTCTCGAACTCTCTGACCTCGCCGACGTGCTGATTGAGCGTGCGCTGCGCCTTTGCGCCCAGCGCCTCGAAAATGCTTACGGCTTGCCGCAGTGGAGCGACGCGACGGGACATTTGCAAGCCGCGCGGCTCACGGTACTCTCGCTCGGTAAACTGGGCGGGCAGGAATTAAATTACAGCTCCGACATCGACTTGATATTTTTGTACGACCGTGATGGCGAAACCGCGGGAGGCGCGGCTGGCGCAATTTCGAATCTCGAATATTTTGTGCGGCTGGCGCAGGCGATTCTGAAATTGCTCACCGAGGCGACTCCGGAAGGCGCGGTTTTTCGCATCGATCTGCGCCTGCGTCCCGAAGGACAGCAAGGCGAGATCGCGACCAGCCTCCATGCGGCGCTCGATTACTACCGCACACGCGCGCGCGAATGGGAATTGCAGATGCTCATCAAGGCCCGCGTCTCTGCCGGAGAAGTTGCGACGGGCGAGAAGTTCCTCCGCGAAGTTCACGCACTGATTTACCGCCCAGAATTTCATTTTGCCGCCGTCGAAGCAGTGGTAAATGCGCGCGAGGAGATTTCGCGCTCGCTACGGCGCGGCGCTTCTTCGACGGAAGATTACGCCGCCGAATGGAACGTGAAACTCTCGCCGGGAGGAATTCGCGACATCGAATTTCTGACGCAGTGTTTACAGCGCATTCATGGCGGACGCGACCCATGGCTGACCGGACGGCGCTCCGGTTCGACTCTGGTCGCGCTGCAACACTTGCACGACAAGGGCTATTTGACGCAGCGCGATTTTTTCAGGTTGGGCTCAGCGTATCAATTTCTGCGTAAAGTCGAACATCGATTGCAACTTCGCGACGGTTTGCAGGAGCACACGCTGCCGCGCAAGCGTGGCCAACTCGACCGTATCGCGCGACGCTGCGGAATCGACGCCGCGACCGGCATTAGCCCCGGTGAAGAACTGCTGCGGCAAACGCGAGCCCATTTTGAGGAAGTCCGCGCGATTTACGAACGCGTGCTGCCTTCCGACAAACCGGATGAAGCGGACTGGCCGGCGAGTTCCGAGCAGGCGCTCGGAAATCTTTTTGGAAGCAGCGATCCGCTGATGGCGCACCTTAAATTCGATCACGCATCGCTTGCGGAACGACTGACGCATTATCGTCGCGAAGGAAATGTAAATGTGCGGCGAGGCGTCGAGAAATTCCTCGACGCGGCGCTATTCGCGCCCATACTGCTTCGTCAACTCGATGAACATCCGGAGTGGATCGATCTGGCGGCGCAGCTTTTTTCACTCAGCGATTTCGCCGCCGAGATGTTGATTCGCGATCCCCACGCGATTCGGCACATCACGACGGACAACGGGCCATTCGCGCCGGGACTCCCCTTTCAATCGACAATCGCTTCGCTGCGAATCAAGCATCGCGAAGCCGTGCTGCGCGCGGTTGCGCGTTCGCTTCTCGGCGAATCGAAGCCGTTCCATACCTTTGCGGCGCTCACGGACGCTGCGGAAGAAGCTCTTCGCGGGGCGCTGACTTTGGCGGCGTCGGACAACGTGTCTGCGCGTCACGTTGTTCCCGCCGGAAATGATACGGGCGACGATATTTCGTTCGAGACTGCGCCGTTTACTGTCATTGCGCTGGGCCGGCTTGGCACGCATGAATTCGATCTTGGCTCGGATGCGGACATTGTGTTTTTCACGGACGCGGGCGCGGAGGAAAATGAAATCGGCGAATGGCGGCGCATCGCGGAACGCTTTTTACATATCGCGGGAAGTTATACAAGCGATGGGCTGCTGCTGCCTCTCGACACGCGGCTGCGTCCGCGCGGCGGCGAAGGAGAGATCGTGCATTCGGCAGCGTACTTGCTCGATTATTTTTCGCGCGACGCAGAGGGCTGGGAAGCGGCGACGTATTTGAAAGCGCGCGCCGTTGCGGGCAACATCGGCCTCGGCGACAAGATTCTGGCGGAACTGCGCGAGATTTTGCTGCGGCGCTTTTCTGCGGCGCACGGCGGGGATTTTCGAGAGTTCGCGCAGCAACTTGTTCACACGCGCGCGCGGCTGGAAAATGAGCGGCGCGAAGGGCCCTCGGGATTCAAATCGTCGGCAGGCGGATTTTTCGACATTGACTACATCGTTGCTTATTTGAAGCTGTCGCGCGGGCTTTTGGCGGAACATCCGGCGCATTTCGTCGAGCAAATTGCGGCGCTGGAGACGACGGGCGCCATTCGCGCAGCGGGTGCGCGAGTCCTGACAGACGCAGCCATATTTTACCGATCGCTCGACCACGCGATTCGATTGGTCCTGGGGCATCCGCTGGCAGAATTGCCGGAGCCCGCGCAAATTCCGCGCGTGTCGGCGCTGCTGGAGAAGTGGGGCGTGGCGATTCGCGGATCGCTGAAAGAAGATTTGGAAGAGACGCGCAAATCGGTGCGGGCGGTTTACGGTGCGATTATCGGAAACGTTTAACGGGATTGCGCTGCTGCTCAGATACCGGCAGGTTTGAGCTGGTCCTTGCAAGGAAAAAGTCGCCGCGCGAACTTCGGTTTAGTTTTTGAGTTCAGGGAGCGAAGAAATTCCGAGGCGTCATCATGAAGCATAGTAAGTTTCAACATGGGCCTGCCGCGCTGGACAACCTCAGACAAACGCGCGGAGTCAAAGACTCCTGGAACGCGCATTCGTGGAACAACGGGAAAGGCCTAAGGTGATCGCCGCGAATCCTACGAAGAAAAACTCCGCAAAACACCCTATGAGCGGAAACGTTCCGAGTTGCATTCACGTTTCCGCGAGCGTGGCCTGGTTGGGGCTCTGCGTCTTGCTTTGCGCGATTCCGTCTGTGGCTCAGTCTCAGTCACAGCAACCGCCTGCTTCCCCGGGAACAGGAGCGCCAGGCAGCGAGAAGCCGCCCGCTCAACAATTGCCGGGAACATCGCCCGCAGCGACGCCAGGGACGATCACCGGAACAGTTGTCGATCAAACTGGAACCGCTATCGCCGGTGCGAGCATCACGCTTACGAGGGCCGACGACTCTTCGAATCGCCAGACGACGCTGTCGGGCGGCTATGGGCAATTCTCCTTCGCCAACATAGCTCCGGGGAAGTTCCACATCACGATTGCGTCGGAGGGCTTCTCTCCGCAAACGTGCTCGGGAGTCTTAAATCCGGGGCAGTTGTATATTGTTCCTCAAATCACATTAGCGGTGGCCACTCAAGTGACTGAGGTGCATGTTGTCCCGCGAAGCGTATTAGCCAAAAAGCAGATTAAGGTGGAAGAAAAGCAGCGCGTGCTCGGCGTCGTTCCAAATTTTTATGTGAGCTATGTTGCCGATGCCGCTTCTCTGGCGCCGAAGCAGAAGTTCGAGCTTGCTTGGAAAACAACCGTGGACCCGATCACGTTCGGACTGACCGGAGCAGTCGCGGGAGTCGAGCAGTCGCAAAATGAGTTCAGCGGATACGGGCAAGGAGCAGCAGGTTACGGCAAGCGTTACGGCGCCGCATACGCTGACGCGCTAACGCAAACGTTTATCGGGGGCGCCATTCTGCCATCGCTCCTGAAACAGGATCCGCGGTACTTCTACAAGGATGGCGGAAGTAGGCGGGCGCGGATTCTGTATGCGCTCGCCACTTCCGTGATTTGCAAAGGCGACAACGGGCGCTGGCAGGCAAATTATTCGGGTATCTTCGGCGACCTCGCTTCCGGCGGCATTTCGAATCTCTACTACCCGGAAAACGAGCGCGGAGCAACTTTGGTTTTTAAAAACGGGCTAATCGAGATTGGCGCAACTGGTGTCAGCAACCTGATTCAGGAATTCCTGATTCCGAAGTTGACGCCGAGCCTTCCTAAACACCATCCCGGCAAATCCTAAAGCAGCAGAAATCGCAGACCTTCGAGGAATGATGAAGGTCTGCACTACCGGAAGCAAATTTCCCAGCCAGAAAACCACGGATACAGGCAACGCCATCCCGAAAGGCGAGAGCGTTGCGATGCTGCTGGCAAGGCGGAGCGAGGTCGTGATATTGTGGCGAATTCAACGGAGCTGCGCAGCGTCTGCGGCGCTTTCTCGTGGTTGGAATCCCAGCTTCTCTTCACGACGGAGCCACATTCATGAAGCAGTCCTACAATGAAACACCTGTTCCTTCTGACGGCGAAGCAATCGAATATTCTCAAGGCAACTTTCGCGTGCCGGAGCGTCCGGTTATTCCGTTCATCGAGGGCGACGGGACAGGGCGCGATATTTGGCGTGCGTCGCGGCGCGTTTTTGACGCGGCGGTGGAGCGCGCATATGGCGCACAACGCAAAGTGGCGTGGCTGGAAGTTTTCGCGGGCGAACGCGCCTACCAAACTTTCAAGGAATGGCTGCCGCAGGACACGGTGGACGCGATTCGCGATTTTCGCGTGGCGATCAAGGGGCCGCTGACCACTCCCGTGGGCGGAGGGATTCGCTCGCTGAACGTGACGCTGCGGCAGGTGCTCGATTTGTACGCGTGCGTGCGTCCGGTGAAATATTTCCCGGGCGTGCCTTCGCCGGTGACGCATCCGGAGCGCATGAACGTGGTGATCTTCCGCGAGAATACGGAAGATGTTTACATGGGGGTTGAGTGGCGCTCGGGGACGCCGGAAGCGCAGCGCGTGCTGAAATTTCTGAATAAGGAGATGCTGCAAGGGAAGAAACAAATTCGTGAAGATTCGGGCGTGGGCATCAAGCCGATTTCGCCGACGGGGACGATGCGCCTGGTGCGGCGCGCGATTCAACATGCGATTGAGCACGGCAGGCGCGTCGTCACGCTGGTGCACAAAGGCAACATCATGAAGTTTACGGAGGGCGCGTTTCGCGACTGGGGATATCAGTTGGCGAAAGAGGAATTTCGCGAGCGGATTGTGACGGAGCGCGAGAGCTGGATCCTCGACAACAAAGACAAGAATCCGAATCTCACGGTCGCCCAAAATGCTGAGATGGTCGAGCCCGGCATGGAATTTGCACCGCCGGCCTTCCGCGAGAGTGTGGAAAAAGAAGTGAAGGGGGTACTGGATGCCATCGGCCCCACTCACAGCAAGGGCGCTTGGAAGAAGAAAATCATGATCAACGACCGCATCGCCGATTCGATCTTCCAGCAGGTTGTGACGCGAGCCGATGAGTATTCCGTACTGGCAACCCCCAACCTGAATGGAGACTATATTTCCGATGCATGCGCAGCTCAGGTGGGCGGACTGGGCATCGCGCCGGGTGCGAACATTGGCGACGGCTATGCCATCTTCGAAGCCACCCACGGCACTGCGCCCAAGTACGCCGACAAAGACGTGATCAATCCCGGATCGGTGATTCTCTCGGGCGTGATGATGTTCCGCCACCTGGGTTGGAACGAGGCCGCCGACCTCATCGAACAGAGCATGGAGCGCACCATCGAGCAGAAAAAAGTTACGTACGATTTCGAACGCCTGATGCCCGGTGCGACAAAAGTCAAGACCAGCGAATTCGCCGGGTACATGATCGA
>DASZCH010000069.1:0-1789 GCA_035943235.1 Candidatus Acidiferrales bacterium | reverse complement strand
GATGCACGCCAACTATTTTCGCGTCGGCGGCGTGCATCAAGACCTGCCGCCCAAGCTCATCGACGACATTTGGTATTTCTGCGACCCATTCCTGAAGGTCTGCGGTGATCTGGAAGTCTTGCTCACCGACAATCGTATTTTCAAACAGCGCAACGTCGATATTGCTGTGGTGAGCCTAGAGGATGCATGGGCTCGCGGCTTCTCTGGGGTGATGTTGCGCGGCTCGGGTGCCGCCTGGGACTTGCGCAAAGCACAACCTTATGAATGCTATTCCGAACTCGATTTTGATATCCCGATCGGCAAGCACGGCGATTGCTACGACCGTTACCTCGTCCGCATGGAAGAAATGCGCCAGGCGGTGCGAATTATGAAGCAATGCCTGGAAAGGCTGCGCTCTCCGGAGGGGCAGGGACCGGTGATCGTCGAAGATCACCGGCTCGCAGCGCCACGACGGCCAGTAATGAAGCGCTCGATGGAAGCGATGATCGAGCATTTCAAGCTCTACACCGAGGGATTCCGGGTACCGAAGGGGGAAGTTTACGCCGCCGTCGAGGCTCCCAAGGGCGAATTCGGAGTCTACCTGATATCAGACGGATCCAACCGACCCTATAAATGCAAGATCCGCGCCCCGTCATTCCCGCATTTGGCGGCAATGGAATTCCTGTCTCGCGGCCACATGCTCGCCGATGTCTCTGCCATTATCGGCTCGCTTGACATTGTGTTTGGCGAGATCGACCGTTAACTTTTTATCGTCGACCAATGTCGGATTGGATGCTGTGCTGACGGTATTCACATCGGTGGATTGAGACTATTGCGGCCGACAGTGATGTTCGATGCCACGATCGTGCCGTCCGGAAGTTTGCTTGCAGTCGCTGAGAAGACCTTTTCACCGGGCTTGAGGTCCGCGTCGCTCGCCGGAGCGAAAGTGACCACAGTAACATTCGGTGGCACTTCGAATGTTTTTTGGCCGTCTCTGTATTTCAAGACGAGCGTCTTGCCGTTGTTGCTGGCGACTTCGGTCGCAACGGTGGCATTCGTCATTGTGCTGTTGGGCATGAGATCCCAAGGGCGATGGCCCTCGCCGGTCCCGCGCATCGCTTCGGGAAAGACATGGATTTCCACCGCCTTCTGTGTTCCGTCGGGCTGAGGCATTGCCGTAATGCCGACGAAGGAGCCGGGCTGGATGTCGCTCAGTGGCGCTTTGACGACCGCACGTACCGGTGCATTGTCAGCGAGCTTCACTTTCAAGGTTTCGCCGCTGCGTGCTTTTACGTTTAGAGTTTGATGATCTTTGCTTTCGATTGTACCGCGAACGCGCACCGCATCGGAGGTCTGTTGCGCGATGGCAATGGAACTCATCAGAAGGAATGCGGTCGCGCTCGCGGCTGACTTTAGCATCATGAGTTTTCTCCTGAACGAGCCGGCTCACCGAGGCGGTTCGAATCGGCTTCCTAATCCAATTCGGCAAAGGACTGGCGTGTTCCAGCGCGAAGGCCCCGCATATCAGCCACTCGGATTTCAAGAAGGGTTCCTTAGCCTCGGCATTGTGTCGCCGCTACCGCAATGGAACTTGGGGAACGACCGCGCGAAGCAGCCCGTTTTAAATCTAAGACGACCATCGCCTTGAGTTCCGGGAGGGTATGATGTCGTCCAAAATGCAAACACAAAGCTTGCAGCAATAAGACCGAACAGAAGTCCGGTCTTTCACGCCATTATCGCGCGATTGGAATTAAGGCGGTCGCCGCAGCGACGCGGAACGAGGAGCACCGCCTCGCATGGCGATAAACCG
>DASZCH010000068.1:0-17898 GCA_035943235.1 Candidatus Acidiferrales bacterium | reverse complement strand
GCGTGGAGGTGCTGGCCGAACGCAACGGCAAACCGGTGCTCGTTCAACAGGGACGCGTGATGGCGGCGACATTTCACCCGGAGTTGACGGACGACACAAAGATACATGAGCGATTCGTAAAGCTGGCGAGTGAGACGGGGGGAGCGAAGAAGCTCGAAAATCGAAATTCGAAAAACGAAACGCGAAGGACGAAAAGCGAAGAGCCCGAAGAGAAAAGCGCCAATCGCAAAGTGAAAATCGGCAGATAAATGAATCGACAGATGGCCTAAGGAGGCACGGACATGTTCTTCACTCCCTACATTGTGCACGGATACTTCATACTGCCATTTGTTTCTTTGGTGATTTCCGCGAAGTGGACGCGGGAGTTAGGCTACGGATTGCTCTGGCAACTCGTTGCGGCGATTTGCGGATTTGTGCTCGGGCCGATCATGTTGCTGCTCCTGTATCTTCGCGGCGCATGGTTATCGCGTAGAAATCCGAGGCCGGTTGCATTCATTTGAGCATGGACGAGTCTCTGCAAGAATCGCAACGAACAAGGGTCCTTTTTATCTGCGTTGGCAATTCCTGCCGCAGCCAATTGGCGGAAGCAATCGCGCGGCACTATGCATCCGATGTGATAGAAACGGAAAGTGCGGGGACGTCGCCGTTTGGATCCGTAGCGGCGCCGACACTCGGGGTGTTGCAGGAGAATGGAATTCGCGCCGAAGGGCACTATTCGAAGGGCATTGACGATGTGTTGGAGTTTTTCAAGCCGGAGATTGTCGTGAATATGTCAGGCCGCGCGATGAATGGAATGTTTCCGGGCGCGGCGGTGGTGAAATGGGAAGTTGACGACCCGTTCGGAAGCGACCCTCAAACTTACCGTCGAATTTATGCGCAAATCGAGAAGCGCGTTATTAAGCTGGCCGCGGAGTTGCGCAAGAAGGAAAAAAAGTGAGGCGGGAGAAGACCAGCGTCTCGCAGGAGGATTACTTAAAAGCGATCTGGGAGATTGTCCTGGAGGAGCAGGTGCCGATCAGCGCGCGGCTGGCGGAGGATTTGGGCGTGACGCCTCCCGCGGTGACGGCGGCGCTCAAGCGCATGACGCAAGGCGGATTTTTGCGCATCGCGCGAAACGGGCGAATTGAATTAACCAGCAAGGGAAGAAAAATCGCTCAGCATTTGGTATTGCGGCACCGGCTAGCGGAAAAATTGCTGACGGATGTGATTGGCCTGGACTGGAAGCGCGCGCATGAGGAAGCCGAGCGGTTGGAACACGGCGTGTCGCCGGAAGTGGTCACGCTGTTGCTGAAGCGATTTGGGCGCGAAAGCCGCTGCCCGCATGGCGTGCCGCTGTTTGGCGGCATGTCGAAGCTGCGGCGGCGCTACGGCGCGATGCAACTCGCGCAAGCGCCAGCGGGACGAAACTACGAAGTGCTCCGCGTCTACGAAAAAGAGCCGGAGTTTTTGGCGTTTCTAGCGGGGCTGAAACTTTTGCCTGGAACACGCGTGCGCGTGTTGAAACGCGAATACGATGAGACGATGACTGTAACGCTAGGCAGCGCCGCGAAAAGAGTTTATCTCGGCAAATCCGCGACGAGCAGGATTTGGGTGAGCAAAACAGGCGTTACCCGACGGTAGAGTCGAAGGTTAGAAACCAAGAAACGAAACTCGACAGTCGTCCTTCCGCTGATTGCACGGCTACCGCGATTTCCCTGCGAAATAGTTGATGCGAGTGTCGCTGGTCGCGATTAGTATCGAACTTTATGGCAGTTCACTCCGGATTTGTCGCGATCATTGGCCGTCCGAACGCGGGGAAATCCACGCTTGTAAATAAGCTGGTGGGGCGCAAAGTGGCGATTGTGTCGCCGCGGCCGCAGACGACGCGGAACCGCATTCAGGGAATGTTGAACCGCGAGAATGGCCAGGTGGTCTTGATTGACACGCCGGGAATCCATCGGGCCACCACGGCGTTGAACCGGCAAATGATGCAGGAAGTGACGCAGGCGGTCGATGGCGTGGACATCGTGTCGCTGATTGTGGACGCCACGGAAGATTCTCAAGCGGCGGACCGGCACTCGGTCGAGTGGGTGAAACGCTTTTCGGGGCCGTCGTATTTGCTGCTGAATAAAGTTGACCGGTCGCGTAAAGACAGGTTGCTACCGTTGATTGACCGCTGGAGCCGCGAGCATGATTTCGAGGAAATTTTCCCGATTTCCGCGCTGACGGGCGAAGGCACGCTCGATTTGGTTGAGAGCTGGCTCGCGCGATTGCCGGAGCATCCCGCGTATTTTCCGGAGGATCAGTACACCGACCAGCCGGAGAGATTCCTGGCGGCAGAGATTGTCCGCGAAAAGGCGATTTTGCTGACACGCGAGGAATTGCCGCATGCGGTCGCGGTGCTTGTGGATGATTTCGAGGAAAACGAGAAGCTGCTGAAGATTCGCGCGACGATTTACGTGGAGCGGGAAGGGCAGAAGGGGATTCTGATCGGGCGCGGCGGGTCGATGATGAAGGAAATCGGGACGGCGGCGCGCAAAGAACTGGAAGAATTGCTGGGCGTGAAGATTTTTCTGGAATTGTTCGTGAAGGTGCAGGCGAACTGGCGTGGGAATCGCGCCATGGTCAAGCAGCTCGATTGGCACCGGCAATTGGAGCAGATGAGCGAAGAGTAAGCTATGCGCTATTCGGCGGTATTTTGATCGAGCGATCGTGACGGCAATGTGTTTGCCTCAAAGTATGCGCGCAAAAATCCCACCGTTCGCAGAATGCACTCAGGATGGGGTACCCGAAACCACGAACAATTATCCGCTGGAGAGTCCAACTGTGCCGCGAAGCTCAGCGCTGTTTTTCAGTGACCGCTTACATTCGAGTCGGAGCTATTCCAAGTGATTTCATTTTGCGGTAGAGGTGCGTGCGTTCGAGGCCGATGGCAGTGGCGGTCTTGGTCATGTTCCATTGATTTTCTTCGAGCTTGCGCAAGATGAATTCGCGTTCATACGCGGAGCGCGCCTCCTGAAGCGTCGAGTACGGAGGTTGCGGGCCGCGCCCGGCGCCGCGGAAGACCTCAGGCGGCAGATGCTGCGGTTCGATGTGCTGCGCGGGAGACATAATCACCAGGCGTTCGATCAGATTCTTGAGCTCGCGGACGTTGCCGGGCCACGGATAGCGCAGAAAAACGTCCATCGCCGCGGCTGTCAGTTCCTTCGGTTTTTTCCCGTACGCGCGATTGAATTCGGCGAGAAAATGGCGCGCCAGGATGGGAATATCCTCGGTGCGATCGCGCAAGGGCGGAACGGTGAAGGGAATCACGTTCAAGCGGTAGAATAAATCTTCGCGAAACGCGTTGCGCGAGATCTCGTCTTCGAGCTTTTTGTTCGTGGCGGCGATCACGCGAACATCCACGGCGGCCATTTCGTTCGAACCGATCGGCTCGACGCGCTGTTCTTCGAGCGCGCGCAGGACTTTCGATTGCGTTTTCAAACTCATGTCCCCGACTTCGTCGAGGAAAAGCGTTCCGCCGTCCGCCTTCTGAAATTTTCCGGATTTGTCCTCGCTCGCGCCGGTGAAGCTGCCCTTGCGGTGGCCGAATAATTCGGATTCGATCAGCTCTTCGGGAATCGCGGCGCAATTGACTTCGACGAAGGGGCCCTGCGAACGGCTGCTCTGCGCGTGAAGAGCGCGCGCGACGAGCTCCTTGCCGGTGCCGCTTTCGCCATAAATGAGCACACGGCCGTTCGTGGGAGCAGTGAGCGCAATTTGCTGGCGCAGAGCTTTCATGGGAACGCTATCGCCCAGAATTTGGTAACGCTGCTCAAGTTCGGCGCGCAGGCGGCGATTCTCTTTCTCGAGGCGCAAATAATCGAGCGCGTTCTTGACTGCAAGCACTGTCTTATCGAGCGAGAGCGGTTTTTCGATGAAGTCGAATGCGCCGAGCTTGGTGGCGCGAACCGCGGTTTCAATTTTCGCGTGTCCGGAAATCATGACGACCATGGGCGCACCCTCGCGCTCATTAATACGCTCGAGTGTGGCGAGACCATCGATGCCGGGCAGCCAGATATCAAGGAGAATCAGATCGAACGGGCGGCGTTCGACAGCTTCGATACATTCCTCGCCAGAGCTGACGGCTGCGATGTCGTAGCCTTCGTCGCGGAGAAGCGCGGAGAGCGACTGGCGTATGCCGCTTTCGTCATCGACGATGAGGATGGAGGCAGGCATGCGTCAGGGTTTCAGGATTGGGCGCTCGGTTGCGGCGCGGCGACTTCCGCGGCGGGGAGGCGAATCAGGAAGCGCGAACCCGACGGATGATTGTCTTCGACGCGCAATATGCCGTTATGTTCCGTGATGATGCGGCTGGCAATGGCGAGGCCGAGGCCGGTGCCGCGATCTTTCGTGGAGAAGTGCGGCAGGAACAGCTTGTCTTTATCTTCGGGCGAGATGCCGTGGCCCGTGTCGGCCACTTCGATTTCGATGGCGTCGCTCTGGCCCGCGGCGCGCGTGGTAACGGTGATGGAGCGAAGGGTTGCGCCTTCCAGGGCTTCGGCGGCGTTATCGATCAGATTTACGACTACGCGGCGCAGCAGCTCAGCGTCAGCCTTCACAATGGGCAAATTTGACGCGAGTTCGCGGTGAAGCGTGATGCCCTCGAGGCGCTCGCGAAATACATCGAGAGCCTCGGAAACGAGCGAATTCATATCCGTGGGAGCAAGCCGCGCGGCAGGGAATCGAGCGAACTGCGAAAATTCGTTCACGAGCGATTCGAGCGTTTCGACTTCGCGCTCGATCAAATGCGCGCATTCGGAAACGAGTTTCGGCCATTCAGAACGGTCGGCGCTGCGGCGGGAAGGCGAGGTCCGCTCAAGATGACGCAGCAAACGCTGCGCGGAGAGCTGAATCGGCGTGAGCGGATTCTTGATTTCGTGCGCGATGCGTTGGGCGACTTCCTGCCAGGCAGCGGCTTTTTGAGCGCGCAGAAGTTCAGTGACATCGTCAATCACGACGACGAATCCGGGATTGCCGCGGCCCAAGCCGAGCGAGCTGACCGTTACTGCCGCGTGGTGCAAGCGTCCGGCGCTGGAGATTTCGAGCTCCTGCGTCGCGACGCCCATGCGCAGCGAGCGCCGCATCAGGTGGAAAATGCGCCGGGCGGCCTCTTCGCCGAGGAGTTCAGTCAACGAAGTTGCCGATACGGAATGCTCGCCGAACATTGCAGCCGCGGCTGCGTTGATGCGATTGACGGCGCCGTGCGCGTCCAGCGACAAAACGCCCGTGGGAATATTTTCTAGGATGGTCTCCATCAGCTTGCGCCGGCTTTCGATTTCCTCAAGAGCCTGCTGAAGGCTGCTGGTAAAATCGTCAATTTGCTGGCGGGACTGGCCGAGCTGAGCGGCCATTTGATTGAAGGAGCCGACCAGTTCGCCGAGTTCATCATGTGCACGCGTGGTGATGCGATAGTCGAGATTGCCGCGCGCAACTTGCTGGGTGGCCTTAGCCAGGGCTTGAATCGGGACGGTAATGCGTTTTGAGAGAAACAGTGCGACCCACGTGGTGGCGTAAAGCAGCAGCAGAGTAATCAGCAACAGACCGAGGAGAATTTCATTTTTGAAGAAACGCAAGTGCTGATACTGCGCCGAGTACGTTTTCATCTCACTCTGAATCGTGCTGAGCCGCACCGCAAAATCGTCCGGAATGCTGCGGCCCACCATGAGCCAACCACCTTGATAGGGAACGCGGCCAGCGACGTAGAGTTTGCGGCCAATCTGCCAGACGTCGGTGCCGCTCGGAAGACCTTGAATTCGGTGAAACGAGACGCCCGGAGCGAACGCGGGCACGCTCGAAGTTTCCGTGCCGTCTTTCCTGGTGGTCCACACCACATCGAATTCAGAATCGGAGCGAGTGGCATAGTGGCGCAGGTCGCGCTTCCGGGCCGGAGCGGAAAGCCAGTCGACGACGTCCTGCGCGAGAAGATCCAGGCGTTCATGCTCTTTTTTGCCCATCTCGTCGATCAAAGCCTTGCTCTGTTCATTCGCGTTCTCGAGTGGCTTGGGGAACCAGATGTCCATGGTGCGGTTGACAAGCGCGTAGCTGAAGAAAAACAGGAACACGACGGGGAGAAGCGAAACGCCCATCGCGCCAAGCACCATTTTGGTTTTGAAGCGCGAGCCGAGAAGGCCGGCGCGGTGTTCGATCCAGAGGCGAACGACGCTGCGTATCAGGATGAACAGGAAGACCAAAAACACAATGCAGGTAAACACGGTCAACGAAAAGAGAATGGCAATGTCGCCGCTGCTCTGGGGGTGAACAGGAGCGTTGAGGGAGCCGAGAGTGAAAATGACAGCGGCGAGCATGGCAACGCAGAGGCCGCCGAAGGCGAGCCACAGATGGCGCGTCCATTTTCGCTTACTCATCTTCGATCACCCGTTGTTCACTCGTCGCGGCACACTCATTCGCGCGCCTCGAGGAATGGCCCCAGGGGACACTCTGAGCAGCGCGGCTCGCGCGGACGGCACCAGCTCTTTCCAACGTTGACGAGCAGTGCATGGAACTCATTGTAGCGCGATACGTCGCCAAGAAGATGAGACTCGACGAGTGTGCGCATTTCCTCATAGGTAGCTTTGTCGCTCACCCAGCCGTGGCGGGAGAGGATTCGCCTCGTGTATGCGTCGACCACGAAGACTTCCTTGGCGCCGGCATAGAGCAGGATAGAGTCAGCAGTCTCCGGCCCGATGCCGTGAACGCCCAGAAGCTTTTCGCGCAACTCGGCCGTGGGCGTTTGAAACATTCGTTTTAGAGAGCCTGAGTATTCTTCACGCAGAAAAAGCACGAAGGACTTCAACTTCTTTGCCTTTTGGCGGAAGTAGCCGGACGAACGGATGAGCGCCGCGAGGTGCGCAACGGAGACGCGGTGCATCGCGCGCGGTGACAAAAGATTTTCGCGGTGCAGGTTTGCAATGGCGCGCTCGACGTTGGTCCAATTCGTGTTCTGGGTAAGAATCGCGCCGACAATCACCTCGAATGGCGTTTTCGCCGGCCACCACGATTGCGGCCCCAGGCTTTCGTAAAGAGTGTGGTAGTATTGGCGCAATGGGGTTGGGGTTTGAGGCGCAGTTTCCGTGCGTCTCGGGGTTTCCCTCCGTTGAAAATCTGCGGCGAATATCGCTTCTTGGGACATCCGCAGCCAAGATAACCAGCAAAAAATGGCAAGTCAAGGAACGGGCTGAATAAGGTTCACGCAACCTGTACGTGCGTACAGTGGCTGTTACAGAACGACCCGAAACGGGGCATCAGATTCCTAGTTGGCTGCGTGCTAACCTTTGGACTCCAAGCAGTCCGCAAATGGGAGTGCTGTGAATGTCGTCGCGTCTTGGTGAAATTCTGGTTCGAGACAGTCTGATCTCGTCTGATCAGCTTAAGCAGGCGCTCGACTATCAGAAGAGGGAAGGCGGGCGGCTCGGCACCTGCTTGGTGAAATTGGGGCTGGTCAGCGACGAAGACATTACCGCGGTTCTTTCGCGGCAATACGGCGTGCCGTCCATAAACTTGAAATTCTACGAAGTCGATCCCTCGGTCATCAAACTAATCCCGCAAGAAACGGCCGTGCGATACCAGATTGTGCCGCTGTCACGCGTGGGTTCGACGCTGACGATAGCGATGACGGACCCGACCAACGTCTTCGCGATGGACGATATCAAGTTCATGACCGGATTCAATGTGGAACCGGTTGTGGCGTCGGAATCGGCAATTTCCGAGGCGATTGGCAAGTTCTACGGAGCGGCAGAAAGCGTTGAAGAACTCGACAAGGTTATGAAGGACCTTGCGGGCGAAGACGCAGCGCTGGAGTTATCGCAAGAAGAGGCCGACATGGATTTGGCCTCGCTCGAGAAAGCCGCTGAAGAAGCGCCGATTATCAAGCTGGTGAACCTGATCTTGACGGACGCGGTGAAGCGCGGGGCGAGCGATATTCATGTGGAGCCCTACGAGAAAGAATATCGCGTGCGGTTTCGCATTGACGGAATTTTGCAGAACGTGATGTCGCCGCCAATGAAATTGAAGGATGCCATCACCAGCCGCATCAAGATCATGTCCAAGCTGGATATCAGCGAGAAGCGGTTGCCGCAAGACGGCCGCATCATGATCAAGTACCTCAAGGAAGGAAAAAAGAAGGAGTTGGACTTCCGCGTCTCGACCGTGCCGACGCTTTTCGGCGAAAAGATCGTCATGCGGTTGTTGGACAAGGAAAATCTCCGGCTGGACATGACGAAATTGGGTTTCGAGCAGGAGTCACTCGACAAGTTCGCGAAGGCCATTTTGAGACCGTACGGCATGGTGCTGGTGACCGGGCCGACTGGTTCGGGAAAAACGAACACACTGTACTCGTCGGTGGCGAGGTTGAACACGCCGGAAACGAACATCATGACGGCGGAGGATCCGGTCGAGTTTCAGTTGGCGGGCATCAACCAGGTCCAAATGAAGGAACAGATCGGACTGAACTTCGCATCCGCCTTGCGCGCTTTCCTACGCCAGGACCCCAACATCATTCTGGTCGGCGAAATCCGAGACTTCGAGACGGCGGAAATCGCTGTGAAGGCCGCGCTCACGGGCCACCTAGTGCTGTCGACATTGCATACGAACGACGCGCCGTCGACGATCAGCCGCTTGATGAACATGGGCATCGAGCCATTCCTGGTGGCAACGTCGGTGAATTTGATTTGCGCCCAGCGGTTGGTGCGGCGCGTTTGCTCGCAATGCAAAGAGCCAATGACCATCACTCCGCAGGCGCTTGTCGACGCGGGCTACACGCCCGAAGAAGCGAAGACGACGACGGTGTATCAGGGGCGCGGCTGCGGAACCTGCAACAACACGGGCTACAAGGGCCGCGTGGGCTTATACGAAGTGATGGAAATCAACGACGAGTTGAAGGAATTAATTCTGGTTGGCGCTTCGGCGCTGGAATTGCGAAAAAAGGCTCTGGACGGCGGAATGATCACGCTGCGCCGCAGCGGCCTAATCAAAATTGCGTCGGGACAGACGACGCTGGAAGAAGTAATCCGCGAGACCGTGCTTTAGACGAAGGGGTGAATGATGTCGAGTATTTCGCTAAGCGAACTGCTGAAGAAGATGATCGAGATGGGCGGGAGCGACTTGCACTTGTCGACGAACAGCGCGCCTCGCGTCCGCGTGAACGGGAATCTGCGGCCTTTGGACATGCCACCGCTGACGGCGGCGGACACCAAGGCTCTTGCCTATAGCGTGCTCACAGACGCGCAGAAGCACCGGCTCGAGGAAAATCTCGAACTCGACTTCTCGTTTGGTCTGAAAAGCCTGGCGCGGTTCCGCGGAAATATTTTCCATCAGCGCGGTGCCGTGGCGGCGGTCTTCCGGACAATTCCGTGGGAGATCAAGTCATTCGAGAGCCTGGGATTGCCGACCGTCGTAAAGACGCTATGCGACAAGCCGCGTGGGCTCGTGCTGGTTACCGGGCCAACGGGCTCGGGCAAGTCCACCACCCTCGCGGCCATGCTGGACAAGATCAACAACGAACGTGAAGAGCACATGATTACGATTGAAGACCCCATTGAATTTCTTCACAACCACAAGAAATGCCTGGTTAACCAGCGCGAAGTGCACTCAGACACGCATTCCTTTGCGAATTCGCTGCGAGCAGCCCTGCGCGAAGACCCCGACGTGGTACTGATCGGCGAAATGCGCGACCTGGAAACGATTGAATCCGCGCTGCGAATCGCTGAGACGGGCCATTTGACTTTCGCAACCTTGCACACAAACTCGGCGCTTTCGACCATCAACCGTATCGTCGACGTGTTTCCAGCGCACCAGCAGCCGCAAGTGCGGGCGCAATTGTCGATGGTGCTCGAAGGCATTCTCTGCCAATCGTTGCTGCCACGCGTTGACGGGCGAGGGCGCGCCATGATCATGGAAATTTTGATTCCGACCTCCGCGATCCGCAACCTGATTCGCGAGGATAAAATTCACCAGATTTATTCGGCCATGCAAACGGGCACGGGACAAACGGGAATGCAGACATTCAACCAATCACTTGCAAACGCGTATTTCCAGAAGCACATCAGCATGGAAACGGCGCTTTTGCGCTCATCGAACCCTGATGAATTGCAGGATTTGATCAATCGTAATGTGACTTCGCCGGTAGCAACGGGTAAATCCCCCGCGCGCCGCTGAAAGCGGCAAACGCCAAGGGAAATAGGAGGTAAGGAGCATGCCAGTCTTTACATATACAGGAGTGAATCGGGGCGGAACAACGGTGACGGGGGAACGCACCGCAACGAACAAGGCAGAGCTGCAGTCATTGCTGCGGCGTGAGCAAATCAACGTCAACAAGGTGTCGGAGAAAGGCAAGGAATTTGCGTTCCCGACCTTTGGCGGCGGCGTGAAGGCCAAGGAGCTCGCCATATTCACGCGACAGTTCTCGGTGATGATCGACGCCGGGTTGCCCCTGGTGCAGTGTCTGGAGATTCTTGCCAATCAGCAAGAGAACAAGACGTTCCAGAAGATATTGACGGGCGTTCGCGGGTCGGTGGAAGGCGGCGCGACGCTATCGTCCTCGATGAAACAGTACGAGAAAGTTTTCGATCCTCTCTATCACAACATGGTGGAGGCGGGCGAAACGGGCGGTATTTTGGACACGATTTTGCAGCGGCTGTCGACGTACATCGAACAAAACGTCAAACTGAAACGAGCGGTGAAGTCGGCGTTGATCTATCCTATTTCGGTGCTCGGCATCGCGGCAGCCGTGATCGTTTTGCTGTTGTGGAAAGTGGTTCCGATCTTTGTGACGCTCTTCGCGGGACTTGGAGCGGACTTGCCGCTTCCGACTCGCATCGTGATCGGCCTGAGCCGCTTCGTTGGAAGCTGGTTCGGCTTCCTGATTCTGGCTGCATTCGTTGGGACTGTAGTCGCGTTGAAAGTGTGGTACGGAACGCCGCAGGGAAGATACGCGATTGACGGCACGTTACTGAAGCTTCCGATTCTAGGGATGATCCTGCGAAAAATTGCTGTTGCGCGGTTCACGCGGACGCTCGGCACGTTGATTTCGAGCGGTGTTCCCATCCTGGAAGGATTGGATATCACCGCGAGGACGTCCGGCAACGCGATCGTCGAACGAGCCATCCAAAAGACACGTAAGGCTGTGGAAGCGGGCCGCTCGTTGGTGGATCCACTCAAGGAAACAGATGTATTTCCGGGCATGGTGACGCAGATGATCGCGGTGGGCGAACAAACCGGAGCGATGGACACCATGTTGCAGAAGATAGCTGACTTCTACGAAGACGAGGTCGACTCCGCCGTGAAAGACTTGCTGACGTTGCTGGAACCGGTGATGATCGTGTTCTTGGGCGTCGTCGTTGGCGGCATCGTCATATCGATGTACTTGCCGTTGTTCTCGCTGATCGGCAAGCTGGCGGGTGGCGCGGGCTAGATTTTGCCCGCCGACAAGACGGTCCTCGGCTGTTTGAGGCATTTTGCGGCTTCCTGTTGCGTGAGCTAACGGGAAGCCGCATATCGGTTTGTTCTGCTAGTGCAAACGGGGGGTCCGGCTCCTTGTGGGTGAGGTGTCAGGAACGGATCGCGCATGGATCTCACACAAAATACCAGTGATTGGCTTAGTTGGCTGGGACGAGTCCGGTTTCTCGTCATCACGTTTCTTTTGGCGGTGGTGCTGGCTGTCAGTCACCTCACACCGCTCCCTTTAACTGCAAAATATTTTGTGCCTGTCATTCTGCTGTGGTACTTGCTCGCCATTTGCTACGTGATTCTGCTCCGGTGGATTCCAGAAGCGCGCTGGCACGCGCCGCTGCAAATTATTGGCGACGTGATTTTAGTGACAGGGCTGGTGTATTCGACCGGAGGGCATGAGAGCTATTTCATCTCGCTTTATCTGCTTGTTGTATTGATGGCGAGCGTGATGCTGCCCCGTCGGGGCGTATTTCTGGTGGCTGGCGCTGCGTTTGCGCTGCTTGGAACGCTGGTTGAGCTGGTGCAATACGGCGCAATTCCGCGCACATCGTTGACTACGCCGACGCCGCGAGCCCTTGAATTCTGGGTCCTGAGCAACCTCGTCGCGTTTTTCGCGATTGCGTATCTGGGAAGCCTGCTGGCGCACATGCTGCGCAGCAAAGGCGTTGAGCTCGAAGAAAAGCGCGAGGAGCTGAGAGATTTACAGGCGTTCAATGAAGACATTATTCATTCGATGCGCGGTGGGCTGATTACCACCGATCTCGAAGGGCGCATTCTGCTGGTGAATCGCGCGGGAGGCGATATCACCGGAATTTCTCCGGCGGCATTCGAGGGGAAACAGATTCGCGAAGTCCTTCCCGGCTTCTGGCTGACGGACGCGGATACGGAGACAGGCTTCCTTGCGTCGAGAAAAGAAACGGAGTTCCATGCGCCGGATGGCGAGCGGAAATTCCTGGGGGTATCGGTATCGCCGCTGCGGTCCGGCCAGAATCAGATCAGCGGATACGTCTTCAGCTTTCAGGACTTGACGGAATTAAAGCGCCTGGAACGTGAAGTGGCGACCAAAGAGCGGATGGCGACGGTAGGGCGGCTTTCCGCGGGAATCGCGCACGAAATTCGTCAACCGCTGACGGCGATGACCGGAGCGCTGAAAGAGCTGGCGCGGCTGGCGCCTCTTGATGAAGACGATAAAAGGCTGGTGCAGATTGTTAGCCGTGAATCAGAGCGGCTGAACCAGATTATTACGGACTTTCTGGATTACTCCCGGGATAAACAATATTCGTTTTCCGATACCGATATCATTGTGCTGATTGATGAGACGTTGATGCTGATCGAGCGCGAACAGGGAATGGCGGGGAAATATCGAATCGAGAGGCAATTCACGGTTCCAAACGCGCGAGCGCGCGTGGATCGCGACCGCGTCAAGCAGGTGTTTTGGAATCTGTGCAACAACGCTCTGAGAGCGATGGCCGAAGGAGGCACGTTAACCGTGCGACTGGATGCCGATGCGGATTGGGTGCGCATTGGAATCCGCGATACGGGGATAGGAATGGACGCTCGTCAGGCGGGCAAGCTCTTTGAGCCGTTTCAGTCGGGATTCCCGCAGGGTACGGGACTGGGGCTGGCAATCGTCTACCAGATCGTGCAGGCGCACGAAGGGCATATCCGCGTGGAATCAGAGCCGGCGCACGGATCGGTGTTTGTAATCGAGCTGCCGCGGCGCGGAGCAACTCGCGTTGCGGGAGACAAGCAGCACGAGAACGGCGAAACGCGCATGGCTTCAGCGGGGCGGGAATAAGCAACATGGCGCAACTACTCATCGTGGACGACGAACGCTCGATTTGCGAACTGCTCGAAATCACATTTCGCAAAGAAGGCCATCGTGTGGATATTGCCGCCAGCGGCGAGGCTGCCAAGAAACGTCTGGAATCGCAGATCTACGACATTGTTATTTCTGACATTCGTATGCCGGATATGACCGGCGTCGAGCTGCTGCAGTACGCTAAAGAAGTTTCTCCCGCCGCTGTGTTCATTTTGATCACCGGCGTACCGACGCTGGGCACGGCGATTGACGCCGTCAATTTCGGCGCGAACCGCTACGTTATCAAGGGTGACAAGCTTCTCGATGAATTGAAACCCGCCGTAAAGCAGGTGGCCGAAAATTTGAAGCTGAGGAAGGAAGCGGGAATTCTCCGCCGTGAGATTCGCCGTCTGACGGGTCTTGATCACATCATCGGAACCAGCCCGAAGATGCGCGCGATTTTCGATTTGATCCAGACAATTGCTCCGCAATCGAGCCGCGTGCTGATCACGGGCGAAAGTGGGACCGGGAAGGAGCTGGTCGCGCGGGCCATCCATGAAAACAGCGCGCGCAAGGATGCGCCGTTCATCACCATCAACTGCGGAGCGTTTCCGGAGACGCTGCTCGAATCGGAGCTTTTCGGGTACATGAAAGGCGCGTTCACGGGTGCGAACGACAATCGCGCCGGCCTGTTTCAAGCCGCGGATGGCGGCACGCTCTTCATGGACGAAATCGGCAATATGAGCCCGACGATGCAGGTGAAACTGTATCGCGTGCTTCAGGAAGGCAAGCTGAGGCCGATTGGAAGCAATGAAGAAAGAGATGTGGATGTACGCGTGATCGCCGCGACGAATCGCGATCTGGAAAAGGAAATTGCGGAAGGACGCTTCCGCGAAGACTTGTACTACCGCTTGAGCGTCATTCCAGTCCATCTGCCGGCGCTACGGGAGCGCCGCGAAGATATTCCTCTGCTCACGCGCTTTTTTCTCGAACGTTTCCGCGACATGACCGGCAAACGCATCGAGGGCATCGAGCCCAAGGCAATGGAGCGCCTCGAAGCCTATGAATGGCCCGGCAATGTCCGCGAGCTCGAAAACACAATCGAGCGTGCCGTGGCCCTGGAAACAGGCAAGAAAATCTCGCCCGAGGGTCTGCCGGAAAGAATCACGATGTACTACCAAAATCATTTCGCGGAGCGGCAATCTCCCGAGAGCTCGCGGCAGCTGATTCCTGAGGGCGGCATTGACCTCGAAACGCACGTCGCTGAACTCGAGCGCGCCTACCTGCTGGGAGCGCTCGAATGCGCTGGCGGAGTCCGCACCAAGGCGGCGCAGCTCCTCAAAATGACCTACCGCTCGTTTCGCCACTACGCCAAAAAATACGGGATTTAACCGGGCCGCGTGTAATGGTTCATGCCGGGGGCCGATTGGGCCCATACGACGACGGGCGGCAACAGCAGGCCGATAACGCCGATCGGCCCCTATGACGGCGAGACGCTCGGAAACGCGTATCGGGGCCTACATAAAACCGTCACATTGGGGTGACAATTTATGTCAATTTTTATGGCCGCACGCTGGGATCGACGAGCGCCTCGGCGACAGTTGTGGCGTATATATTCTGTAATGAGCAGATAAATAAGGGATTCCATGGTGAGGAACGCAGTCTCGCCCTGGGGTTAGGTACTGGAACTCGACTTGCAGTATCTCACTACGGCACGCCGCCAAGAAGTCCAACGAGATTCTGGCAGGCTTAGAAATCACTCAAGGAGAACACATGAACAGGAAACAGAAGGGCTTTTCGTTAATTGAGCTTTTGATCGTCGTGGCGATCATTCTGATCATCGCGGCGATTGCGATCCCGAACCTGCTCCGTTCGAAGATGGCTGCGAACGAAGCGTCTGCGGTCGGCTCGCTCCGCACGATCCTCACGGCCAATGTGACATTCAACTCCACGTACGGCGTCGGCTTCGCGAACAACCTGGGAGTACTCGGCTCACCCAACCCGCCGCCGGCAGTGGCTACCTGCGCCGCCTCGGAGCTGCTTGACCCAGTGCTGTCCGCCGCCATCACAGCGGGCACGGCGAAGAGCGGGTATTTCTTCACGTACGCGGGTGCAACCGCATTTACCGGCGTGCTGCCCGCAGGCTGCGCGGCAGGTTGGCAGACGTTCGACGTGTCGGGTGTGCCTGCAGTTCCGGGGACTACCGGCCAGCGAACATTCTGCATCGACCAGACTGGCGTGATCAGGGACGACCCCACGGGCGGAATCGTCGTAGCCGCCGGAGTTTCATGCGCCGCCGACGGCTACCCGAACTCGCTGTAGTAGGGTGACTCGGGATGGTTTGCCGAGGGGAGGAGGTGAAAGCTTCCTCCCCTCTTTTTCTACGACGCTGAATAATTGAGACGAGGCTGAAAATGTCAAGCAGGAAGAGCCAATTCGACATAAAACATGTAGCAGGAAGCAGCTCCGACTACGCGGCTGGCAGTGGGCATCGCGGACTGGGAAGGGGAACGACGGTGAAACGGGCTGTGAGGGGATTTTCGCTAATCGAGCTCCTGATTGTTGTCGCCATCATTCTGATTATTGCCGCTATAGCCATTCCTAGTTACCTGCGGTCGAAAATGGCAGCGAATGAAGCTTCAGCGGCAGAATACGTTCGGACGATCACGACTGCGGCAACGGTTTACAACACAACTTGGGGAAATGGGTATCCGCCGACCTTCGCCACTCTCGGCGGCGCTGGCATCTTGGCAACCTGTACGCAGGCACTCTTGCTGGACCAAGTGCTTACCACACCGCCAAATCTGAAGTCGGGTTACACGTTCGGCTATGTCGGCGCAGGAGCGAACGTTCCGGCAGTGCCCGGATGCGGCGGCCCGGGTTTCTACGCATACTTAGTGACGGCCACTCCAGTGACGGTCGGTTTTACTGGTCAGCGCAGCTTCTGCGCCGACCTGCCTGGCGTAATTCACTATGATCCTGCGGGGAACACCGCCGCTAGCGTCGCTGCATGTGACGCGCTGCCTGTTCTGTAACAACTGACTCCAACGATCATCCCTTCGCATCCCCATAATAGACTGCCGGCGGGTTTATCCCGCTCGTCTTTTCCCGCTCGTTTCATCGCCATGTTCACGTCGTCGCACAAAAACCCGGGCAGTGTAAAGGCGCCTCTGCTTGATATAATCGCTTCGTGCGTTGCCTGTTGATCGTATTATCTCTGCTTTTTACTGCCCACTTGGGCGCGGCCGCGACAAATGGGATGGCGGCGCAGCTGGCGCGCGCCCTTGAGGCGCATTACCGCCGCGCGAAAACGATGTCGGCGGTATTCCTCGAAAAATACACCTCGGGGGGCACGGGAATCCGCGTGGAGAGCGGGAAGGTCTATTTTTCGCGGCCCGGGCGGATGCGCTGGGATTACGACTCGCCGCAAAAGAAGCTGTTTCTGGTCGACGGCAAGAACGTCTGGTATTACGCGCCAGCGGATCACACGGCCAGCCGCACGTCCATCAGGCAAAGTTCGGACTGGCGCACGCCACTGGCTCTGCTGACCGGCAAAGTGAATCTCGAGAAACTGTGCGGCAGCCTGGAACTTGCACCTGCGACGGAACAGCCCTCGTCACGCGCACCTGAGTCAAACGCGAACGATGCTGCGGACCGTGCTACGGGGACCGGCAACAGGATTCTCGTCTGCCAGCCGCGTAAGGAAGACCGGGACGCATTTATCGAAGCGTTCTTTGAAGTCAATTCGCGAGATCAACTGGAGCGCGTGACGATTCGCCAACCGGGCGGGATCGAAACGGAATTTCGATTCGGCGACTGGCACGAAAATATTCCGATAGCAGAGTCTCAATTCCATTTCGAGCCGCCCAAGGGCGTAGCCATCGTGGACGACGCGTCGCTCGCGAATCGCGCGCAGTAGGAGCGGCATTCATGCGATCCGTTTTTCCTTGAAGGATTATCTTCGTGGGGCGCGGCTTGCCCCCGGGCGACCCAAGGGCCGCCCCTACGGAACCATACTGCAAAACCGCCGCAAGGCCTGCGCCTCAGAAAATAAATTTCACGGCGAGCTGCAGGATGCGCGAGCCGGGACCTCCGTTGATGTTGGTGCTGGTCGGCGTGCCAAAAGAGGGGACTGCCTTCAGGCATTCGCCAAAGGTATTCGTCGTGGTGCCCGTGCAGGCGGCGCCACTTACGACGTTGAATTGCGTCTGGTTTACGCCGGTGATGTTGGCGCGATTGAAGACGTTGAATGCTTCGGCGATGAACTGCAGCTTGTAACGCTCCGTGATATTCACGTTACGCGTGACGCGCGGATCGAGCGAGACGAACGTCGGCGTGTAAAAAGTATCGCGGCCCAGACCGGGCGTGCGGTCCGTGTTGCGATTGCTATCGCCATTCAAATCGAATCCGAGGAAGCCGGAATAGGGCTGGCCGGACGCTGCCGTGAAAATACCGCTCAACTCCCATCCGCCCAGCACTCCACGGGCGATCGATGAAGACAATCCGCTCGCGTAATTCAGATTCCAGACTCCACTCAACACGAAGCGGTGGCGCTGATCGTTATTGCCCGGACCTTTGTCGGCACGAATGTCAAGCGGGTCGGCAACCAATTTCGTGTCGTCAGAGGAGAG
>DASZCH010000067.1:0-11354 GCA_035943235.1 Candidatus Acidiferrales bacterium | reverse complement strand
ATTTCTTCCAGCAGGTTCACACACTGGCCGTCGGGGACCAGATTGTGGCCGGAGCATGGGTGCGTTCGGTGACGGCGAACGGATATTCCGGCAACAAAACGACAGCGCTGCAGATAACGGTGGGCGGCACAGGCAATGTTCTCTCGGGCGGGTGCACCGGCGACGCGGTGATGGGTGACGGCGAGTGGACATGGGATTCGTGCCTGTACACGGTGACGGGTGCGGCGACGAATCCAGGGACAATTACATTTTTTGCGACGTTCGCTTCCGGATTTACGATTCAGGCTTACGCTCCGGTGATGAATTACATTCCCGCGGGAACGCTCAGCGCAAACGAAGTAACCGCGTACCGGGATGCGCTAAAGACATACGACTCGAGTTGCGCTACCGGCAGCGTGTGCGGTGTTCGCGGCGAGAACGTGATGGGAAATGCGTTCGAGACGCTTTCAGGGAATCCGGCGCAAAGCGGAATTTTCAGGCTGTCTGACAGTGATGCGATCACGTGGCGCAATCATGCGAACACAGCGGACGTGACGCTTTCGAAGAACGCGAGCGATCAACTTATGGTTCCACCGCTGGCTTCGCCTACGTTTTTTGGGCCGGTCGTCGACTCGGCGTCGGGCGCGAGCGGTTTGACGTATCGCAACGGCGGGACAACCGTATGGACAACGAATGTGAGCGCCTCAGCGTTGAGCTGGAATTTCAACGCGCATCTGGGCGAGACGACGATGAAGTTGACGCCATTCGGCGGACAGAGTTCCGCAGGCGTGATCGATAATTTCGGGATGGCGGCGGGATTCGTCGCGGTGACGGAATCAGGCGGGAGCATGGCGTTCGATGCGGGATTGGGAAACACGTTTGAAGTGACGTTGAATGCAAACGTGAGCACGACAAACTTAATCAACGCGCAGGCAGGGCAGTGGCTGCACTTCATTGTGTGCCAGCCGGCGTCGGGAGGGCCGTTTACGTTCAACTGGCCGGGCAGCGTGCACGGCGGGATGACGATTGGGACGACGGCGGGGAAATGCAGCGCGCAGAGCTTTGTGTTTGACGGGACGAGCGCGTTTGCAACGTCGAGCGGCGTGGCGAACGAGTAGAATCACGGCTGCTTTACCGGGGCGACTCGTCTGAGGCGCACAAAGACGGAGCACACATATCAACCTACGCCTGACGAATTACTCGGACCGAGTTGGTGGTAATCATTCTGGTTTTCTTCCTGTTTATCTTCTCTTCAGCTTTATTTATCTTTGGAGGCACATCCATGCCTGTAGTTTCCACGACGGCTTATGATCAAGCGGAAGACGCGCTGAATCTGGCACGCTCCCTGGTGAACGATGCGGCGGGAGCGGTGTTTTCCGACGCGGTGCTGATGCCGTTTCTGAATTCGGCGTACCGAGGCGTGCAGCGGCAGCTCGCGGAATCGGGAGTGTCTGTGCTGGTTAGCCAGCAGGATGTGGATCTGACGCTGACGAACGGAGTGACAAACACGGAAATCAGCGACGTGAGTTCGCCGCAGCTTCCGACCGATCTGCTGGCGCCACATCAACTGTGGGAACGGGCGAGCGGGTCCAGCGATATTTTTGTGCCGATGGAGAAAATAACGGGCGGATTGCCCAATTTTCAGCCGGGCAATTATTTGCGCATGTGGGAATGGCGCGAGGACACGATTCAACTGGTGGGGGCGACGCAGGAAATCACGGTGCGCATTCGATACGAAAAACAATTGCCGGCGTTGGTGCTCGGCGCTGATCCGGTGCAGATAAGGTCGGCGATAGATCCGCTTGCGTATTCCGCGGCGGCGATGGCGGCGCGTTCACGAGGGGCGCGGGCGCTTGCGGAAGATATGTTGATGGCGGCGCAGGCGGCGATCGACAAATTGATCGAGAGGTACGTTAGGCCAGAGCAGTTCAAGGGGCGGAGACGGAAGCCGTATGGGTACCGGCGAAGCGTGGTTTATTTGTAGAGCCAGACGGCTGAACCTCAGTGGCTGAAGGCAACAGAGTTTGCGCAGGCGCGTCTATGGACGAGCCTGCGTAGGCTTGGGCCGGGTCAACCTGCGCCACTCAGTCGACGTTGAGGGTTAGGGTGATCGCACGCGAGGCGTTCTGCGCGGTGGCGGAAATGTCGATCGAGAAAATGCCTGGAGGAGTTTCGTTAGGATTGCCCGCAGGCGCGTGGTAACAGCCCGCCAGTGCAAACACCGCAGAGAAGGCGAGAGCAAAAATTGCGCAACGAGCGCGGATGCGCGCCGTGGATAAATTCGAAGTGAATTCGTTGGTGAAACGCGATCTATCGCGAAGCGCGCCGAAAACGAATAGCACAATCATCGCGGCCAGAACCGTAAAAAGGAGGAGCGGACGCAAGGGGTCGCGCGGGAAAGTCCGAGGCGGACGCGTGACGAAGGCGGTGGCATTGGGGCCGCCGGTGCCGATGGTAACGGAGAAGGGCGCGGGCTGTCCCGCAGTGACGGTGAGAGTTGCGGGCTTGACCACGCACGTCAGCGTATTTTGAGGCAATTGCAAAGGGCAAGCCGGTGTGACCGTGCCGCTGAAAGTTGCGTCGGGCATGATTTGCAGGTTGTAGGTTGCCGAATTGCCGGGGACGACATTTTGCGTCGTCGAGCCAGACGCGACAGTGATTTGAAAATCGTCGCCGGTGCCGGAGACTTGCGCCGTTTGCGGGCTGGAAGGATCGGCGTCGGAGACCTGAAGAACGGCCTGGCGAGCGCCCGTGCCCTGAGGGGCGAAGCTGACATTTATTTGGCAGGACGCTCCGGAAGCGAGTTGCGGGACGCAATTGTTCGTCTGCGTGAAATCGTTGAGATTCGCGCCGGTGAAGGAGAAATCGGTGGTCGAAAGCGAGAGAGCGCTGGCCGAGTTGTTTGTCAGCGTGAATACTTGAGCCGCAGTTGTGCCTCCGGTTGGTTCCGCGCCAAAGTCAAATTGCGACGGTGAAATTGTGATTGCGGCAACGGGCGCGGGCGCGGCGATGCCGGGAAACTCAACGACGCGATGATTGCCGCGATCGGCGACGAACAGGTTTCCGCGACGGTCAATTGCGAGAGAAGCAGGGGAATTCAATTCGGTCTCGAGCGCGACACTCGACAGCAGTCCAGATTTTGCTTCGACGCGGATGATTGCATTGGCGCCCGTGTCCGCGATGAACACATTTCCCGTGCCGTCCACTGCGACGCCTTCAGGCGCGCCAAGCGCGGCGCTGCCTGCAGAAACGGCAGTTGAGAATTGCGTGCTATTCGGGCCGGCAGCGGCGCCTGTGCCGGCAAAAGGTTGGGCATTGCCGGAAGCGAGATTGACGGCGAACACGCGATTCGAGGCGGGCGAGGCGACATAGAGTTTTCCGCTGGCGGAGTCGGCGGCGATTGCCGCGGCATCAAGAATGTGCGCGGTGTAAGTGAAGTTCGTAGCGTCAGGCGCGAGCGTGAGGACGCGATGATTGCCGCGATCCGCGACGTAGAGATTTCGTGTTTCATCAAGGGCAAGTCCGGCGGGTTCGAAGAGGTCCAGATTGCTTGTGGCGGAGCGCGAGATGTTTTTCGCGGCGGAGGCGGGCACGACGGCGACTTTTCCGGAAGTCATATCGAGCAGGCGAATGCGATTTTGCAACTGATTGGCTAGGAAGACGCGGCCTTCGGCAGTGGAGGCGATTCCTGAGGGACTTTCTCCGGGAGTGGACGCGCAATTCGAGAAAACGGTGACCGAGAGCTTGGGGAGCGGGGAGTGAGCGGAGCCGCTGGTGGGGCGCGAGACGCAATGCGACGGCGCGGGGTTTGCAACGAGCGAAATGTAGAGGTTTCCGGCGGCGTCAACGGCGAGGCCACGAGTGCCGGCATATTGGTCGCCTGAAACAATTACGACGGGCTGAGCTGGGGCGGCATGTCCTTCGGCGGCAACGCGTTGCGCATAGGCCGGCGCCGGAGCGTCAGCAAGAATCCAGAGAACGGACGCGAAAAGCGCAAGCACGGTTAGAACACGACGCAAATTCCCCCCTAGGAATGCAGAGCAAGAACGAACGTTATGCAAAGTTCTGAATCATAACACGGAAGCTGAACGTTTGAAGTGCCGTCGGGCCGCAACACACCACGGGACATGCGATGACACTGAAGGGAGAGGGGTTGCATTGGAGGGGAGACGGGGACGATGCCTCTCCTCATCAGGACAGGCCCTCACCGCTGCGGCGGCCAGGATGCTGCCCGTTCAGTCGAGGGCGATGTGGGTGCTTGTGCGGCCGACGCCGTCGATTGATTGGATTTTGCTGATGACCAGGGAATTCAGATCTTCGGAATTGGCGACTTCAACGACGACGTAGACGTCAGGGTCACCCCAGCAGGCGTTGGCCATTTTGACGCCGGGCAAGGAGGCGATTTTCCTGGCAATGTCGCGCGCTTTGCCGGGGCCTGCAGTCACCAGAACGTAAGCTCTCATTTGAGACCTCCTCGCGGATGGATCCGCAGGCGGTTAGCGGTTGGAATGATGAGCCCATTCTAGCGCATTTTGATTATTCCGGAAATATCCCGCCCGACGACAAAGCAAATTCGTAATTGAAATTTCGAGGAGGAAATTCATGGCACTCGCATTTACATTGGTGGATTCGTGGGATGACGGCAGGCGTATTCACGTGGCCGGGACGATTGCGGCGTCGGGGAATTACGCGACGGGCGGAGACACGCTCGACCTGAGCGGCATCGGTACGCTGGGCGTTCCGACGACAAAGCCCCCGGTTCAGGGCACGGCGTGGATGGATGGCCTCGCGGGTTATGATTACGTTTTCTCGCCGGGCGCGTCGATAAGCGGAAACAAGGTCAAAATGTTTCAGCAGGCGAGCGGCGCGGGCGCGTTCAGTGAACTCGCTGCGGGAGCGTATCCTGCGGCGATTTCGGGGGACACGATCACGTTCTACGGTATTTTCCCGCGACTGCAATAACCAGGAATATCCCCTTTTAGACACACGGATATATCGCAGGGTTTTGGCGGACGGCCTTGGTGGGCGGTATACTGGTGGTGGGTCAAAGGGAGTTTTGGAATGTTGGATTATTTCGTGAATGCGTATTGGGCGCATCCGGTGGCGATCAGCGCGGCTGTGATTGCGGCGATAATTATTTTGATTTGGATGGCGGGGAGTGGATCGCGCCAACGGTTCATTGTGCTGAAAAGGACGAGGGAAACGGAACAGCTTGCGCGCGACGTTAGCCGGATTGCCAGCGCGCTCGAGAAAATCGCGAAGCAGCGGGAGACTCCCATGGATTACGTTGGGCGTCCGATTCCTTCAGGATGGGAAGACATGATTTCTTCCGGCGAGCCGGCCGAGGAAGAGCATTCAACCGCGCCGGTGATGGCGGGTAATTCGGCTGCAACGAGGAGTGAAGATGTTGGGGCGACGGAGGAGAGCACTAATACTCCGGAAGCGCCAAAGCGAGCGGGAGCCGCGAGTTCTTCAGGGGGATTTGTGAATCCATTGGGGGGAACTGCTAGCCTGCTCGGCGGGAAGAAGAAATTGGATTTGCCGAATCCGATGTACCGTCCGAAGTAAATCTCTTACAAACGCAAAATACTTTTGTCGTCTTCGCGCTTGGAAGGCCTGCGCAATAACAGGCCTACGAGCAGAAGAATGCCCAAAACGATCAGCACGCCCGTGGTGAGCGCCAGCGCGAAATGTGCGGGTTGCAACTCCGGGTCGTGCCACATGCGGTTGAATTCGTAGGCGAGAAACGGGATCAGCAGGAGCAGGAAGATTATGCTGCTGAGTTTGCGACGCTTGCGCCGCGCGCGCAAATGGGAATCAGGTGCGGGGCGATTGACCGCGCTTGGGCGCCAGGGGTCCTCTTCGTTGTTGTTTGAAGGTCCCATTGCGAAATCATAGCAAAACATGAGAAGGGGTTCACGTCAGAGGAAGGATTTTGCTTTAGCGTTTGAACTCCGGGACAAGACGCCTTTGGCGCAGGCGCGGCCCGTCCAAGACGGGCCCTACATAGAGGCGCAAGACAAAGGCACACTTCCTCGGAATGACAGTCGTGAATTGTTTTGCGCGGAACCCATAAAGGCAAGGACATTATGTCTGTTGAGACTTTTTCGCCGATACAACTGACGACGTTTGGATCGTGGATGACGCTGCTCGATGCGTCGGACGTCATGCCGGGGATGTCACCCGACGCGCGCGATGTGGAATTTTTTCCCGGCGGAGTGCGAACGCGGCCGGGACTCTTGCCGGTGTATCCGGCGCTAGGCGGCGCGCCGTCGATCAATGGATTGAAGACGTACATTACGACGAACCTGGTGCAGCGGCTACTGGTGCTCGATTCGCTTGGGAATTTGTTCAAGGAGACCTTACCGGGACAACTGTCGATTGTGGCCAGCGTGATTTCGCCGGGACTGTTTCTGGCGTCGACGACGCACTTCGGACGCGAGTACATGGCATTTTCCAATACGACGCTCGGCGAAGACATGCCGCGGCAGTACGACGATATTCATTTCGATCGCGTCAGCCAGATCGGGCCGGCGGAGGGACCGAGCTTGGCGGATGCGGCGGATGCGGGAAATATTTCGCCGGGCGCGCATCAGTGCGCCGTGATTTTCGTGACGCGCCAGGGCTACTGGACGATTCCATCGCCGCCAGTGACGTGGACGGCCGCGGGCGGGAAAAAAGTTAGCGTTACGAATATTCCGACGGGGCCTTCGAATGTGGTGCAGCGTTTGCTGGCGTTCACGGGAGCGGGCGGCGCGACTTTTTTTCAAGTTCCCGCGACGATGACCATCAACGACAATGTGACCACTTCGCTCGAAGTGGATTTCGACGACACGATTTTGCTGGCGGGCGTGAGCATGGACGATTTGTTCGCGAACGTCGAGCTGCCGGACCAACTGGGCGTCATCGCGTATTCGGACCGGCTTTTCTGGTGGGGCGAGCGCGCGAAAATGCCGAACTGGCGGAATTTGTCGTTCGACGGCGGATGGGAAGCGTCGGGAAGCGGCAGGCCGCTCGGATGGCAGCTTGGCGCGACGTTCAGCTCGGGAGGCTCGCGCGAGTCGAGCGACGTAGTGTGGGGAGACGCGTACAGAATTACGGCGGACGGCTCGACGATTTCGCGCGGAGTGATTCAGCAGACGGCGCTGACGGATACGGACGGGAATCCGCTGCTGCGGACGAACACGGATTATTCCGTTCGCGCGCGCGTAAAACGCACGGCGAATTTGACGCAGGGAACTTTCCGCGTCAATTGCTTCAGCGTGTCGAGCGGATTCTTCGGCACGGGCATGGCGGTGGGAGCCTTGAGCGCTTCGGCGACGTATCAGGAATTTACCGCGCAACTGATGCCTTCGCAAACGGGCCCGTTCCCGAGCGATTTGATGCTGCAAGTTTACGCGGACGGCACGCCGGCGCCGAACGGCGAATCGTTCCTGGTGGATAACATCGAGATATTCGAAACGAATGCGGCACAGAATCCCTCGGTGATACGGGCTTCGCGCAATTCGGATCCGGAAGCGTACGACGGCGTGCAAGGGCTGGTGGAAGTCGCGGCGAACAATGGGCAGGCGGTGCGCGCGGCGTTTGTGATTCGAAGCAATTTGTATTTCGTGAAAGAGAGAAGTCTTTACGTGACGGCGGACAATGGCTCGACGGAGCCGGCTTTTTGGGATGTGGAAGAAGTGTCGAATGCGGTGGGAACGCCTTCGGTGCACGGCGTGGGGATTGGCGAGGATTGGGTGGTGATAGCGTCGCGGTCGGGACTTTATTATTTCGATGGAGGGCAGCCGCAAAAGATTTCGCAGGAAATTCAGCCGACGTGGGACGCGATTAACTGGCAATACGGCAGCACGATTTGGGTGACGGTCGATACGGAGCACAAACGCATTTATGTGGGCGTGCCGATGGGCTCGGCCACGACACCGAATGAAATTCTGACGCTCGATTACACGGAAGGCTTCGCGGATCCGCTGTTGATGATGCTGTATTCGCCGTCGCGCGCGCGGAAATGGGCTCCGTGGTTTATTCCGGCGAATTGCGCGGCGCTGGTTGAACGGACGAACGGCGCGGCTGCGTTTTTTCTGGGGAACAGTGCGAGCAACGGGAAAGTCTATCAGCTTACTGACGGGCAGTATTCGGACGACGGCGCGGCGATCAATTCATATTATACGACGGCGTTTTTGTCGCAGACCGGCGCGACGGGCAGGAATTTGTTTGGATACTTGACGGCATATGCGCAGGGAGCGGGGACGTTGAACGTGAATGCGTTCACGCCGGGCGATGCGACGGAGACGCTCTTGGGCGCGCTGGCGCTGAGTTCGCCCGCGCCGCAGGATTCGGAGCTGATGACGAATCTGAATGCGGAGCGCGTGGGCTATCAGTTTGGCACGAACGCGGTGGATTCATGGTTCTCGGTGACGAAATTCGTGCCGTGGTCGAAGCCGACGCCGTGGTCGTTGATTCGCGGGCACAACTAAACGGACACAGAGATGCTGACGATACCGCAGATTGAGGCGCTGAAGAAGTTCAACACGCAGCTGTATGAGTCGATGAAACGCGTGGTGTCTGGCGTGAACAATCTGAAGCTGTCGATGGATTCGGGCGTGACGGACGGCGCGGATTTCGCGCGCGTTTCGGCCGAGGCTTTGACGGAAAACAAAGTGGACCCGGCGAAAACGGGCGTGATGATGAAAGGGTCGGTGCCGCCAACGTGGTCGGGAGCGTTCACGTATGCGAGCACGACGTCGAGCATCACGTGGAGTTGGTCGGGACTAGTGATTTATCGCGCGGACGGAACTACGACGCAGGTGACGAATGGATCGCTGGCGATCGCGGGACTTGCGGCGGCCACGGCGTACTATTTTTATCCTTACTGGGACGAGACGGTGCTCAGTCTGGTGTGGGTAGCGGGCGGGGTAGGGAATCCGGCGAACGCGCAGCCGGCGAAAACGATTGTGGCGGCGCAGCAGCAAGCTTTGCAGGGAAGGATTCCGCTTTCGGCGGGCGCGATGAGCGCGGCGACGACTTCTTCGGGAACAGGCGGAGGATCGGGCGGCGGATCAGGTTCGTGCGTGCGCGCGGGGATGCTGGTGCAGACGCACGATCACGGCATGGTGAAAATCGAAAGTCTGCGCGTTGGCGATTGCATTCTGGGGCGGGATACGTGGACACATGTGGTGCGGCACGAAGTGCATCTCGCGGATACGTTTGTGCGACTGCAATTGTCGAACGAGGATACGTTGGACGTGACTCCGCATCACGTGTTCACGGTGGCGGATGGCGCGCCGGTGCGGGCGGAGCGATTGTGCCTGGGCGATATTCTCGTTGGACGGTACAACCTATTGACGCTGAAACGGATTGAGCTCGTGGTCGAGGAAGGCGCGAAGGTGACGATCACGTGCGAGCCGGACCATGAATTTTATGCGGGGAAAGTTGCCCCATCGGTGCTGACGCACAACTACACTTCCGATAATATATATTATGTATAGTATATTGAAGCTGGCGCGATGGACCTGCGGGCGGGGTGGCACGCAGGTTTTGTGGAGCGGGGTTGGGTGCTTTCCATTAGCAATTGCCAGCGATGCCAGACGCCTGTGTTGTGGACTCGCAATCTGGCGGTAGGACTTAGCGGCATACTGGCGATGTCGGATGGCTGTGTTGTGGACTCCCAATCTGACGGTAGGACTCAGCGGCATACTTGCGATGCCGGATGGCCGCGTTGTGTGGCACTCCCAATCTGGTGGTAGGACTTAGCGGCATGCTTGCGATGTGGGATGGCCGTGTTGTGTGGCACTTCCAATCTGGCGTAGAACTTAGGGGCATACTTGCGGTTCGGATGGCCGTGTTGTGTGGGCTCCCAATCTGGCGGTGGGACTCAGCGGCATCATAGTCAAAATCCGGAGGGATTTTCCCTCTTCCCTTAATTTCGGAAGTCGAGTTTAATTTGGGAAGTGGAGTTTCGGAGGTTTCACACGACCTCTGGCTTTCACGGCGGTCTTTTGTTTGGGTTGCGCACTCAAGGGCTATTGTGTCAGAGGGCTTTTCTTACTGCTTCAACGATCCGGTAGAAAACGGAAGATTTTTCTTCTGCCGAGCACGAGGCTTCCCGTCTGCCTAGGGGCGTTCCCGACGGAATCGAGGCGTTTCAAGAACTCATTCAGCCGAACATCTCGTTGGTCTCTATGGTCGCCAGTAATCTTTATCGTGCTGCGACTCTTAGCCATCGTGCGGCGGCTTGGCCGCGGCCAAACGCTTGCACACGATCTGCCTGCAGGCATAACAACGCCTCGCCAGACGGACCAACTGTAATCATCTTGCCACCGGCCACTATTTCGTTGCCTCCTCTTGGAGCAAACTCACGCGAAGCACCAAACGCCCGGGCACTAGCGCGAATATTTTCCGTGCTGTAGTTTTCGAGTTTTGTGGATTACGTCACCTTTGATCGGATTGCAACGAGTAGGGCGACAGCTTTTGTACCCTGGGATCATCCAGCTTGACTCCTTCAATGCAGAAGCCCGTATCAGGGTTGAAAATAATAAGTTCATCGAGATAACGGCTGTCGGTTTCGGAGTCATAAGCAAACGCGAAAGCGATTCCCTGACTCCGACTCACCCAAAAAACGAGAGGACGGGTGGGGATCAGTGGGGTGGTGGGGTTAGGGCGAAACGGATTGTTTGCTCGAGGGTTTGCTTGTCGCCGCCGATCATGGGGCGACCGTTGATGAAAAGAGTGGGCGTGCTTGCTACCGCGAGCGACTTCCCTTCCGCAAGATCAGCCTCGACTTTCGCTTTCGCTTCGGGCGTGGCCATGCAGGCGTGAAACGCGTCCGCGGAGATGCCTGCGGAAGTGGCGAAGTCGGTGACTTCGTCCCAAGCGTTGTCGGCGGTGATGGCGTCCTGATTATCGAACAGCTGGTTGTGAATTTTCCAGAAGGCGTCGGGCGACGATTGAAAGGCGCAGCGTCCGGCGATGGCGGCGGTCATGGACCAGGGATGGATTTCGGTGAGAGGGAAATTTTTGTAGACGAAGCGGACTTGCGGGAATTCGGGCTCGACCTGTTTGAGAATCGAGTACATCTCGAGGCAGTGAGGGCATTCGAAGTCGCTGAACTCCACGACAGTGACTTTCGCGTCGGCGGGACCGATGGAAGGCGAATCGTTGATGGTGATTTTCGCGCGGTTGGCAGCGAAGGGATCTTCGGCCATGTCGCGGATTTCTCCGCGGAACATGTAGTGGCCGTCTTTCGTGACGTAGACGGTTCCGTTTTCGGTTTGGCCCGCGTGAGTCACGTTTACCGGGACTTCTTCGAGGTCGGGAATTTGCGCGGACTTGGCGGGGCCGAGTTTGATTTGGTAGTCAGGTCCCCAGGCGAAAAG
>DASZCH010000066.1:0-5485 GCA_035943235.1 Candidatus Acidiferrales bacterium | reverse complement strand
TGCCAGGTCTTCCCTGCATCATCGGAACGATAAATTCCGCCGTCGTCGCCGCCAATCGTGGCCCACACTCGTCGGGAGTCCATCGGTGAAACCGTCAGGCCAATCTTCCCCATGTCGGTTTTGGGGAGCCCGTCCGCTAAGCGGGTCCACGTGTCGCCGCCGTCTGTCGTCTTGTAGATTCCCGAGCCTGGCCCTACCTCATCAATGTCCCACGGCATGCGAAGCACTTGCCAGGTCGACGCGTACATAATTCGAGGATCATGAGGGTCGGCGGTCAAATCGGCCGCTCCCGTCTTGTCGTTGACGAACAGAATTTTCTTCCAGGTTTGCCCGCCATCTTCGCTGCGAAACACGCCGCGCTCTTCATTAGGACCATACGGATGCCCGATGGCCGCAACGTAGACGAGATCGGGATTGCGCGGGTCAATGAGAACCTTGCCGATTTGGCTGGTATCCCGCAATCCGACGTTGCGCCACGTCTTGCCAGCGTCCGTGGATTTGTACACGCCGTCGCCATGCGAAATATTTGAACGTAAACACGCTTCGCCCATACCAACGTAAATAATGTTGGGATTGGATTCGGAAACCGCGATGGAGCCAACGGAGCCGGTCTTAAAAAATCGGTCCGAGATAGGCGACCAGGTGATCCCTGCGTTCACGGTCTTCCATACACCTCCGCCGGTCGCGCCCATATAATACGTGAAACGGTCATTTACGAGCCCCGCCACGGCGGTCACGCGCCCTCCGCGATCCGGTCCAATCGAGCGCCATCGGAGCGCCTGACCAAAATTGAGGTTCTGTTGTGCGCCAAGCATGCGCGCTCCGGCCAAGATGAGAAAGGCTGCTACTACCAGGGCGAGAAAACGCCGCCGCGGATTCATGGAAGGCTCCTTAGAAGAAACGGGAATCCAAAATAGCGAAATCTTTGTACGGCTAAATTCTCCGCGATTTTGAATCGTCCCTACATCTGCGCGCTTACGGTCTTTGCAGTTTCGCAATTTGCGCTTGCAGCGACTGCCAGCGCGCCATCAGCTTTTCCCGCTTCGATTCATACGTCTGAAAAACCTCATACGTCTGTGCTGGCGGTGCGGAATCGGCGCTTTCGACGACATTCATTAAATCCGCATATTGAGCGTCGAGCTCAATTGGATAAACGAGTGCGGCCCATCGCGTGACGGATGCGACCTGAATGAATTGCCCTTCGATCTCATCCATCTGTTGCTTTAGGCCGGCGATGGATTGAGTTCGCGAAGCATCGGAGCTCTCTTGTGCGTCGAGCGCTGTCCGCGCGGCGCGAATGGCGTTGACGGTGTTGTGTACCTCAGTGACGCGATCACGCAGTTTCATGGCAAATTCGTATTGCTTCTCGAAATCTGATTGACTGATTTTGACGCGCGGGTCGGCCTTCAAAACAAGGGGCGCTGTGTAGTCTTTTCCAGCGACGTTGAGCTTCACTTGATAATCGCCGGGCGGCACAAGCGGACCACCCCTCTGCGCTTCCATGATAACCATGCCAGGTACTACCGTCGGTCCATCCAACCGATAGTTCCAAACGAAGCGATTCAGGCCGGGCCGTGCGGGCAGAGACATGCCACGCGCTGCACCTCGACCACCTCGTGCAGCGCTCCCCTCTCCCGGTTGCCTTCCGCTTGTGGCGTGATGTACCACTTGGCCGTGACTGTCCAGAATGTCGAGCGTCACAGGACCTGCTGTGCTGGGATTCAGGTAATAATCGATGACAGCGCCGCTGGGTGGATTTTGCCCGGTGTTTCTGCGGCCTCCTTGGCCGCCGAATCCGCCGCCGTGCTCGCGATAGGCAACCGCCGGAGTAAATAGATGAGCAGGCTCCGACGCAATTTCTGCTCTCGCTTCCCGCAGCGGCGTAATGTTGTCCAGAACCCAAAATGCGCGTCCGTGGGTCGCAATTACTAGATCATTGCCGTGAATGGCGGTGTCGTATACGGGAACGACGGGGAGATTCAACTGAAGCGGTTGCCAATTCGCGCCGTCGTTAAAGGAAACATAGACACCGCGTTCAGTGCCCGCATAAAGCAGGCCCTTGCGCACTGGATCCGCGTGAACGGAGTGCACATAATCCTGCTCGCCAATTCCATTGGTGATCCACGTCCAAGTCTTACCGAAGTCCGTGGTCTTGAAAATCATGGGGTGAAAGTCATCGGAAAAGTGCAAATCGGCCGCAACGTAGGCGGTTCCTGCATCCCAGGGAGACGGTTCAATCAGATTGACGCGAGACCACTGCGGCATTTGCTTCGGCGTCACGTTCGTCCACTGCTTCCCGCCATCCTCGGTAACGTGCACCAAGCCGTCATCGCTTCCAGCCCAAATAAGGTCCTTCTGCACCGGCGATTCTGCGATCGCATAGACGGTGTCGTAATACTCCGCGCTGGAATTATCGGGAGTCAGCGGCTCGGGCGTCGAATGTTGTTTGCTTTTGTCGTTGCGCGTCAAATCGGGGCTGATGATGGACCAGCTCATTCCGCCGTCGGCGGACTTGAAAACCACTTCGCCACCCAAATAAAGGACGTTCGGATCGTGCGGCGATATTTGCATCGGCGCAGTCCACTGGAAACGATGCTTCACGTCCGACGCCGGATGGGCGCGCGCGCCAAACCACGGAGCGATATCTTGAACTTGGCCAGTGCGCCCGTCGTAACGCGTGAAGTGGCCGTTGTGGTCTCCCGCGAAAATAATTTCCGGATCCCGCGGGTCTGGCCAAATGAAACCCGATTCTCCGCCGCCCACCGAATGCCAGTCATTATCTCCAATGGAGCCGGAATCGGTGCGGCTTCGGATGGCTACGCTCCCGCTATCTTGCTGTGAGCCATAAATGTAATAGTTGAATTCGCTGTCCGTCGTGACGTGATAAAACTGCGCCGTCGGCTGATTATTCTCCAGGGTCCACGAAGCCCCGCCGTCTGTGGTAATCGCTGCGCCGCCATCGTCCGCTTCGATCATGCGCTCCGGATTTGTGGGATCGATCCACAGTTCGTGGTTATCCGTATGATTGAGGGGAAGAGTTTGGAATGTGTGGCCTCCGTCGGTGGAACGAAACAGGCCCACGTCGAGCGAGTACACGGTATCCACATTTTTCGGGTCCGCGAAAATATGATTTTGGTACCAGGGACGCACCCACAGCGGCTCGTCATTCACCATCTTCCAATTCTCGCCACCGTCGTCAGAACTGTAGATCGCATTTACCTTGGCCTCGATAATGGCGTAAACGCGATTCGAGTCAGCGCCGGAAATTGCGACACCGATTCGGCCTAGGATTCCTCCGGGGAGGCCATGCCCTTCGAGACGCCTCCAGTTAGCGCCTCCGTCGGTGGTTTTGTAGAGGCCGCTGCCGGGACCGCCGCTGATCATGCTGTAGGCGGTGCGACGGACTTGATACATCGCGGCAAACATGATTTGCGGATTCTTCGGGTCTGCCACCAAATCGGTCGCGCCGGTCTTGTCATCGACATAAAGGATTTTCTGCCACGTCGCACCGCCGTCGGTGGAGTGGAATACGCCGCGCTCGCTGTTTGGGCCGAAGGCGTGTCCGATTGCCGCCACGTAAATATTATTCGCATCGCTAGGATTCACTATGATGGTGGCGATATGCCGCGTATCGCGCAGGCCGATGTTCGTCCACGTCTTGCCCGCGTCGGTTGACTTGTAAATGCCGTCGCCAAAAGTGATGTCGTTGCGCAAGCACTGTTCGCCGGTGCCAACGTAAATAGTGTTGTGATTCGACGGAGCGACGGCGATGGCCCCGATGGAAGAATTCGGCTCGCGATCAAAAATGGGAGTCCACGTAAGGCCGGAATCGGTTGTCTTCCAGACTCCTCCGGCGGCCGCGCCGAAATAGTACGTGTGCGGGTCGCCTGGGATGCCGGTCGCCGCTTCCGCGCGCCCGCCGCGGAACGGCCCAACCAGTCTCCAGCGCATGCCGTCGTATAGACTCGCAGGATAAGATTGCGCGAACGCTGTGATGGCCAGAAGCATTCCAGCCAAGAGCGCAAGGAACGAAACACGGCACGCGCGGCGAACACGAGCGTTGATCATCTTTATCCTCCCCCCCATCGACACAGCCGAAGCTCCCTCCAAATTCCTACCGGCTGCGAACACCTCTCACGGCCCGGTGCCGCTATACCGTCTGTTCGTGGTGCACCATCAGTTCAGGACATTTCTCCAGTGCTTCGAGCACCTGGCGCACATCATCGAGCGTGTTGTGCACGTGAAAGGAAATTCGCAGGCCGTCGTGACGTCCCGATACGATGATGTTCCTCTCCGCCAGCTTCGCAATCACCGCGTTCACATTGCTCGATTGCAGAACCACCAGCGGACCCACACTGTTGACCGGTGTTTTCACCCGAATGCCCAGCGAGCGCGCCCCTTCCATCAGCGCCTGAGCCAGCTTCCCCACTTGCTGCGCGATATTCTCCAACCCGATCTCTTGCAGCAATGCGATTCCCGCTCCGGCCGCATAGATATTCGGAATCGGCGGCGTGCCCGCCTCGAAACGACGCGCCTCTTTCGCCAGGTCCAAATGTTTCACATCGAATGCAAACGGCTGCGCTTGCGCAAACCAGCCCGAAATCGTCGGAACCAGCGAAGGAATCAGATTCTTCCGCACGTAGAGAAATGCCACGCCCGCAGAGGCCAGCAGATACTTCAGCGTGCCGCTTACATAAAAATCCACATCCAGGGACTTCACATCCACGGGCCGCGTCCCGCAGTCCTGATAATCGTCCAGGAACACCAGAGCGCCCTGGGCATGCGCTAGACGCGTGATCTCTGCCACATCGGAACGAAAACCGTTCATAAAGCACATGTGCGTCAGCGGTACCACGGCGGTTTGCTCATCGATTGCTTTCGCATAGCATTCCGCCGGCAAGCGTCCTTCCTGGGCCGCGACAAACTCAATCTGCGCCCCACGCCGCCGTTGCGCCAGCCACACGTGGCCCATGGTCGGAAACTCGAATTCCCCCATCACAACCTTCCGCCGCTTAGCGAAGTCGAAGGCGCTGGCAATCGAGTTCATGCCTGCCGACGCGCTCGGGATAACCGCGACTTCCCCCGGTTCGGCTCCGATGAATCCCGCAAACTGCGCCCGCACCTCCTCGTATTTCTCGACCCAAAGGTCCCATGGCGAGCCTTCCTGATGCCAGGTGGCCACGTACTGGCGCAAAGCCGCATCCACTGAATCCGAGAGCGCGCCCTGCGAGCAGGAATTCAAGTAAATCTTGTGCTTCAAGATTGGAAATCGCGACCGGATCGCTCGCACTTGCCCGTCTGAAAGCATTCCCCGTTTCCTCTACCGCCGTTTTTCCTGCCTCTATGGCCTTCCGAGGCGCCTCGAAAATGACCGATTTTCTCTCGCGCCTCGGTCAAACGGCCCGGAGCTTACCACAGGCGCGATAGGAGCGCCATGTATTGATTTGGTATACCAAGCGCATATCAGGAAGGAGTTATCGCGCGC
>DASZCH010000065.1:0-11551 GCA_035943235.1 Candidatus Acidiferrales bacterium | reverse complement strand
CTGGAACACAAAGCATCCTGCAAAGCCGCGCACACGGTATGCACTGGTGCGGCTCCGCCTTCTCCCATGCCCTTCGCGCCATTGTAAGAAAACGGCGAAGGCGTTTCGAGATGGCCATACAAAATATCGGGCATATTCATCGCGGTGATCGGCGTGTAATCACTGAACGTGCTCGCAAGCATGTCGCCGTCTTTCGCATAGACGCAGTTTTCCATCAGCGCCGCGCCAATACCGTGAGCTGTGGCTCCGTGCACCTGCCCCTCAACGATCATCGGATTGATCGCCGTCCCGCAATCGTCCACCGCGGCATACGCCAGAATCTTCGGCTGAAAAGTTTCTCGATCCAGTTCGATCACGGCCATATGCAGTTGCGCGGCATAGGTCAGCGTCAAATTGCCGTATTTGCGCTTCAAATCGGGAATCTTGAACGGGGCCTTGTAGACGTGCCGGCAATTCAGCGTAATGTCGGAGAGGCTTTCAGGCAGCCCCGCATTATTCACGTTGATCAGATTCGCCAGCCCCCAGAAATTAATTGATTTCTTCGTCTTCTTCACGCGAACCTCGGGCCCTTGCGCTCCCACGCCAAATTCCAGATCTTTTTCCTTGGCTTTCAGGGCAAACGCGCCCAGACGGCTCAATTCCGCGCGCAGCTTTTCAGCCGCCCCATGAATGGCCGAAAGCCCGCTCACGGCAAATTGGCTGGCGTATGTTCCCGTGTGGCCTGTGTAGACGTTCGCTTCGCTGTCGAACCCCGGCCGGACGTTGACTAGCTCCGGAGAAATTCCCAAAACGTCGGCGACCACCTGCGATGCCGTGGTTTCATGCCCTTGTCCCTGTGGCACAGAGCCAAGGTTGACGACCACTTCGCCATAAATATCCAGCTTGACGTTGGCTGCTTTCGATTGCCCCGAATACGGCGCGTAGGAGTTGATGATTTGCGCTTGGCCGAAATTGTTGGTTCCCGAATCGAGCGTGGTTCCAATGCCGATACCGATAAAGCGGCCCTCTTCCCGCGCTTTCTTCTGTTTGCCCTTCCACTCGTCCCAGCCGATTAATTTTTTCGCCATTTCCAGCATGCGCGGATAATTTCCGGAGTCATACACGCAACCGTTTGGAGTGGTATATGGAAATTCATTCGGGCGAATGTAGTTCCTGAGGCGCATCGTGTCCGCGGGAATTTTCAAGCTGTGGGCGCAAATATCAATGATTCGCTCAAGGAACCACAGGTGCTGCATGCGAGAGTAGCCGCGGTTCGGTCCGACCGGACATTTGTTGGTGCAGGCTTGGGAAAAATCGATTCGCATATTTCGGATGCGATATGCGCCCGGCAAAACTTGCGCCCAGATGATGCAGCCGAGAGGCTCGTACCGAGGATAAGCGCCGCAATCGTCTATATGGCGCGATTCGATGGCAGTGATGACTCCCTTTTCATCCAACGCCACGCGTGTATCGAGAAATGTACGTTCGTTCCCGTGCGCGCTTGCCAGCATGTGCTCGGTGCGCGTCTCTGTCCACTTAACCGGCCGTCCGCCGCATTTTCGTGATGCCAGAGCGCAAATTGCCATGTATGGGTAATTCGTGATCTTGATTCCAAAACCGCCGCCGATATCCAGGCTCTGCATGCGCATCTGGTCAATCCGCACGCCCAACGCGGGCGAAAGAAACTGGACGGCGAATGCAGGAAACGAATTATTCGTCCAGAAATCGATGCGCTCCTGCTTCAGATTCCATTGCGCGATGACGGCGTTGTTTTCCAGCGGCGCGCTGGTGAAACGATGGAAGTGGAGCCGGTCAATGTGAATGATATTGGCTGCGCGTGCGAATGCCTTGTCTACATCGCCATATTCAAATAGATCGTGGAAGTTGCGGTTTGTGCCGGCCGTTTCGTGGAGGATAGATTCATCACGGATGGCTGTTTCCGCATCCATCACAGGCGGTAAACTTTCATACTCAACTTCCACCAATTCGGCCGCGTCGACCGCGGCCATCCGCGACGTGGCCACAACGGCAGCGACGGGTTCTCCCTGGAAACGGGCCTTTTCCACTCCCATCGGCAAGTCGACGATTTTTTGCCCAGCTCCCGGACCAATCTCCGGAAATGGTTTCACAAGAGTCGCGACCTCAGGACCCGCCAAAGTGCACACGACTCCCGGAACATTCGTCGCCGCGGAAACGTCCACGCGTTCGATCCGTGCATGCGCATACGGAGAACGAACCAGCGAGAGATACAGCATCCCTTCAATCTTGTTGTCGTCCACGTAGGTTCCCTGCCCTTGTACCAGGCGGGACTCTTCGCGACGCTTCACGGACCGCCCCACCCACGTGGCCGACGCAGTTTTCGTGCTCTTGCCCGCGCCAGCGCTTTGGCGCCGCTTCACCGCCTTGGCGGAAACTCGCTTCTTCTTCACCACGCTAGGCCCTCCGGCCACTACGAATGATTGTGTGCGTCAGCTCAAGCCAACGCCGCTTGTAGCGCGTCAATCATCTTTTGTGCGTTTTTCTTCGCAAGCGGCTCAAGCAGCCCGCCGGCAAGCGACGCTAGTCTGCCCACAATTTGCGAATCGCCCTTCCAAATGACCTTTGTCCCATCCGCGATTTTTTCGAGGTCGAATCCCGTTGTAAGCGTCACCGTGCCTCCCGCGGCGTCGCCCTTGCCCTGATAGACGGCGTGCCGTGGCCTTACCGCTTCCAACAACGTCATTTTCAATTTCGCGTTGCTGCGTATGTGCGAAATTCCCACGCGCAGGTTGACCGTGAAATTCTTCTCGTCTTCTTTCTGCATGCTCTGAAAATCGGGGAGCAGCGGACAGAATCGCTCTGCATCGGTGAGAAAATCGTATACTTCTTCTGGACTCTTGCGAACGCTGAAATCTCCGCCAAAGCCTACGTTCATTTTCCGTGACCCTTGCCCATGGATTCGGCCGCAGCTTCAATCGCCTTCAAAACATTCTGGTAGCCCGTGCACCGGCACGTATTTCCCGCGATCGCTTTGCGAATATCTTTCCTCTTCGGACGTGCGTTCCGCGACAATAGATAGTAGGTGGACATCAGAAGTCCAGGCGTGCAATACCCGCACTGCAATCCGTGGCATTCCGCAAAAGCTTTTTGAATCGGGTGCAATTCACCGCCGTGAGCTAACCCCTCGACCGTGAGCACTTCTCCTTGATCGGCCTGGATTGCGAAAACGGTGCACGACTTCACCGTCGCTCCGTTCAGAAGCACCGTGCAAGCGCCGCAATAGCTCGTATCACATCCGATATGGGTGCCGGTAAGATCCAGTTCTTCGCGCAGCAGATCGACCAATAACAAGCGCGGTTCAATCGCAAGCGAATGAGGAACGCCGTTGACGTTCACGCGCAGGGAAACCAGTTCAGGCCCGTCCGGCATATTCGTGGCTCGCCTCCACATGTTCTCCGCGCGCGCGCCGCGCGGCGATTTCGATCGCGCGCTTCACCAGGCTTCCGATCAAAACGCGCTTGTACTCAGCCGACCCGCGCATGTCGGATTGCGGTTCGGCAGCGGCCATCGCGGCTTCGCCGGCAGACTGGGTCGCTCGCGAAGTAATTTTATGTCCGCGCAGCTCCTTCTCGGCATCCGCTGCCAGAATAGGTAAAAGTCCCACGCAACCCAACACGATGCGCGCTTCGCTGCAACTGTCTTTGTCTGCCATCGTCAATTGGACCGCCGCCGTGGCGCTGGCATATACGGGCGCGCAGCGTTTGAAGGCAAGATATGCCCCGCCTGAGTTTCTTGGCGGCATTTTAACGATCACGTCGCGCACCAACTCGCCCGGCGCAAGCGCTGTCGTGTACGCGTCCAGAAAAAACTCCGATAGCGGAATCGTTCGCGAGCTCTTCGGCCCGGAGCACGCCGCCTCCGTCGAAAGCGCAAGCAGCACAGGCCCCCAATCGCCCGTCGGATCCGCTTCCGCCAATGACCCACCGATTGTCCCGCGGTTGCGCACCTGAACGTCCGCGATGCCCGCCGCGCAATCATGCAGAATTGGGATCTGAGCGGCGATTTCTGATTCCTCGATCTGGGCGTGACGCGCCAAAGCACCAAAATGAATTGTGTTCCCGCGTTTTTCGATCTGAGAAATCCCGGGAATGAAATTCAGGTCCACCAGCGCGGTTGGTTTCGAAAGCCGCAGCTTCATTAAGGGGATGAGGCTCTGGCCGCCGGCCAGTGCTTTCGCATCCTCGCCAAGTTCGGAGAGCATCGTGGCCGCTTCTTCCAACGATTTGGCGCGAAGATAGCGAAATGCGGTTGAGTACACAGCGTGTCCTTTTCCCTATTACGGAACCTGCGCTTGCATACGACTTGTATACCAGACGAGCGATTCTAAAACCAACTTCTCTTGCATTCAAGCACGAATCCCCGTGACTTCATTCTGGAAATGCTCTCCGCGGTCGTTTATAGTCCATCGCAGACCCTTTGATGAAACACCCGAGAATCTTTCCTATTCTGCTTGCAGCCGGGAAACCGTCGCGGCCGCACGAGCAAAACGCATCCATCAATCTGGCCGGCAGAACAGCCTTACAGATGGCTGTAGAAAATTGTACGCACCTCGAGCGCCCCATCGTGATTCTCGGTTTTCATTCGGAGCCGCTCCGTGCGACGGTACCCGCCAATGCACATATCGTCGTCAACCATCGCTGGCGCGCGGGACAGCTAAGCTCCCTTCTGGTGGGACTCCGAAAGGTGCCACTGGACAGCGCATTTTTGCTTTACCCAACCGATCTCGTATTTCTGACGCGGCCCGTAATCCGCACTCTCGTTGCGGGGTTTCGGCGTCGCACAAAAACTCAGAAAATCGTTATGCCGGTATATCGCGGACGAGACGGGCACCCCGTGATTTTTGCCGCTGAACTCCGGGCCGAACTAACTCACGCGCAAACCGCTCGCGACGTAGTGTACGCTGACCCGCGCCGCATCAAGCGAGTGCTTGTGTCGACCTCGGCAATCTGGAAAGATCTTGGCCTGTCTTCTCGTAAACGGACCTGACAAGGAGGCACGCATGTCAGTGACCGCCGTTCTTGCTGGGCTTAAAACGTCAGTCGTACTGCCAGCTGCACCTGGCGCGGATTGTTCACCGAGCTTGGCGTACCGTACAGCGGGTTCGGCGAACCTTCGAGGCTCCCCGCATGCGTCGAGCCGTTACAACCCGGCGCCGCAGGATCGGCGGGACAAAAATCGGATGCGCCGTAGGTCGTATTAAAGTAGCGAATATTCACGGTGTTCGTCAGGTTGAAAACTTCGCCCAGGACGTCGAGCTTCATAGTTTCGCGAATCGGGAAACTACGCTCGAGCCGGATATCCACCGTCTGCAGCGTGTCACCTCGGAACGTATTGCGCGGCTCGATTCCCACGCGGTCGTTATTGCCGAACACATCGCCATTGACGTCTGAACCGGCATACTTTGTGAAGAACTGCGGCGACTGCAGCGTGATGATGGTGCTGAACGTGAAGTCGCGCGCCACCACGTTCCAGCTCTTCGGACTCACAAAACTCGCGTTCCCCACAAAGCGATGCCGCACGTCATCCGCCGAATTCGCGCGTTCACCGCGAAGGTTTCCGCTGTCTTGAGGGATCAGTACAAAGCTCGGATTTGGTCCGTCATCAATCGAATGCGAGTACGTGTAGCTGATCCCGTAAGAAATATTTCGAACCAGCTGCTTCTGCAAATTCACCAGAAGCCCGTCATACTGAGAATCCCACCGCGAAGCCGCCTCGAAGAAAACGCTCCAGGTCGGATCGCGAAAACCGGGAAATAATGTCTGCCCGGGTATTCCTGGATAGGGAACGCACGGGCTGCCGGCCGGAAAATTCGAGAAGAACACGTTCTTACAACCGACGGATCCTCCCGAACTGTGCACCTGAACCTGACCCGTTGAGTCAGGCTGATTTACGTCAAAGAAACTGCCCAGATGCACGCCGCGCACTTGGATTCCGGAGATGCTCAGCAATGTGCCCTTGACAGGCTGAAATTCAAGCGAAGCGCTTGCCTGGATACCGTAAGGAGTTTGACTATTTTGCTGGAAGCGCACGATTGTTGCGTCCTGCTGGAAGCCGCAGTTGTTCAACGTTGCTCCGCCGCACAATGGCGACGGAGTTGCGTCCGGGTACGTGGCATTTTGCAGCAGCCCGTTCAGGGCCGCCGCCGTAAAGGCAGGCCCGAACCCGGCGTATGAAAACAATCGCGTCTTGGCATTCAGTCCATCTTCGAAAGCGCGCCCTGGGAATTTTCCCAACACTCCGCCGCAGGACGGTTCTTGGCACATCAAGAGAGGCGAAGGAAGAGTCCCGTGGAACAGCCCAAAGCCGCCACGAAAGATAAAATTGTGTGATGTTCCGATATTGTAGGCCAGGCCGATGCGCGGATCGAAGTTTTTCCACTGCGTATTGAGCGCATTCGAAGGCCACTCCTCAAATTCCCAGCGTAATCCGCCATTCAAACTCAGTTTGTCAGTGGCGCGCCACTTATCCTGCACGTAAAGTCCGTCGTAAGTATGGTCCAGGGTCCCACGCGCCTCATTGCGGACGGATTGTGAAATCGCGCCTCCTTGGTATATTGCCGTGCCGCCGCTCAAGCTTGGCTCGGTGAAATTGTTGGTTTGATCAAAACGCTCGAAGAAAATAACGAAGGGATCCGGACACTGTGAGGCGCAGCCGGCCACCGCGCCGTTGGTCCCAAGGAAATCGCCCAGAGTTGCGAAATCCGCCTCGAAGGGATAGAAGAGCGGGAACGACTCGTCCGTGCTTACGCGGTCAAAGTTTCCGCCGAAGCTAATCGTATGATTGCCCATGCTGTGCGTTATATCGTCCACAATCTCGAAACGCTGCTCACGGTAGAAATCTGGATTGCCGCGGTTCACACCCACGGCGAAAGTGTTGGCGACCTCCAGGTGGGGCTGCGTTGAGACAACGGGAAAATCAAATGAGCGCCGCGCGAATTGCATGTGCAAGTCGTTGACCCACGAAGAAGAGAAGGACGTGGTCAACCCGCCCGCCAGCGATTGGTCGCGAATGAAATTGTTCTTGAACGCGGAGGGCAGATCGAAGCCATTGTTGAGCGGCGATTGATTCGTCAAGCGATCATCGTTGATGAAATAGCGCAGGTACAGGTAATTCCTGCTGCTGAGATTTTCGTCCAGCCGGGCAAACCCGTTGTCGGTATTTCCGGTGCGCAAGGCGAGCAGGTTTTCGGCGGGCAAGCCGAACACCGTTGTCTTCACGTTGTTGATGGCGGCAATGTTGTTCAGCACGGCGGAATTGTAGATTGGCGATTCCGCGCGCCGCTGCGCTTCATAATTGGCGAAGAAAAACGTCTTGTCCTTCTTGATGGGTCCACCAAGCGCCACTCCAAATTGGTTCTGCCTGAGCACGTTAAAGCCGGGCGCGGAAAGAATGCTCTTCGCATCCATCGCGCTGTTTCGAAAATATTCGTAAACCGAACCGTGCAATTGATTCGTTCCACCGCGTGTGATGATGTTCACAATACCCGCCGTCGCCCGCCCGAATTCCGTGGTGTAATCCGTATTGATCACGCGGAATTCTCGTACGGAGTCCTGCGGTGGCGTCCCGCGCTGGATTCCCGAGGCGGTGGAAATGTCATCGGCCCCATCGACGGCAATGAAATTGAAGTGGATATTCTGCCCAGCGAAGGAAAGTTTCGTCACAGGTTCAACAATAACGTCTGTGCTCCCCGACGTTGTGTCTCCAATCTGCACGCCGGGCGATAACAGGGCAAAATCAATAAACTCACGCCCGTTGACGGGAAGGTTTTGAATTTGCTGCTGCGTGATTACGGTGCTCACTTGCGTGCGCGTGGGCTCGGTGACTTCCGACGTCGCCTAGACGATGACTTTCTCCGTGGCCTCCCCTACCGCCAGACTGAAATCCAGCGTGGCGGTCTGGCCCACTTGCAGGGTCACGTCTTTCGCCTGCGTCTGGAATCCTGTACTTTCCGCTGTCACCGTGTAATCGCCGACGGGAATGGCCGTCAGGTCATATTCACCCGAGCTCGTCGTTTCCACGGTGCGGGTGACACCCGTAGCTTTGTTGACGGCGGTCACCTTGGCTTTGGGAATCGATCCGCCGCTGGGGTCGAGAATTTGCCCCTGCAGTGTGGCCGTGGTGATTTGCGTCCAGGTAGGAATCGCAATGGCCAGGACAAAAACTAACACACTCAACAACACACACAACCTTGACATCCTCATGGCATCCCTCAGCAAAGATTTAGTTTCCCCGGGCCCTGGCCAAGTATGTCGCGTTTATATTATGAGTACCGTGTCAAGGAATTCCACCGAAATGATGGCCGATATGATGTCTGGCGACACTGGCGGGTTGCAAATCCAATCTTCGCCACGCTACAAATGAAATTGAAGCATGACTTCTGCAGACAAATCTCCATTCCGTCACTTTCGCAAAATCCGCGCTGGCGACGGCAGAATGTTCTGATTCAACCGAAAGAAGTTGCCGGGATCATAGTGACTTTTCACCGCTACAAGCCGATCCCATCGCTCGCTGTACGCCTCCTTTGTGCGGTCTTCTTCGTCGCCACTCATGAAGTTGACATAGACACCCGGCTGCATGGCGGGCCGCAGTTTCGCAAATAAATTTCGCACCCAGGCGATATTTTCACCATCCGCCGATGCATCGGACCAGTCGGCCAAAATATTCATGATGTACGGAGCGTCCCGGCTACCGAACGCCGTTTCCGAAGCGCCAACGCGTCCGGCTGCGCCACCCAAATACGCAAGCTCAATTTGAGTGTTGGCCGAAGGCACCGACGCCAGCGCCTCCATCATGCAAAGGATCGAGTCATCGCTGAGCTTCTTGAAATATCCCGACTTTGTGTAATACCGCCGGCCGTGCGGGAATTCTGCGTCCGCTATTGTTTGTAGCTCCAAAAAAGGAATCGTTCTTTTCGTGACCGCGATTGGACTCCCCAGAGACAAAATGTGATTCAGTTGGCGCTCGCCCGCCCTTCGTTCGCCGAACCACACGATGGTTTCACTCAACGCAGGAGTTTTGTTCGCCGCGACAGCCACATCGGCTGCATCCGGCATCACGCGCAAGGAGAGATTCCATTTCAGCTCGTCCGGAGCGGCGGGCATAAAATCACGCCAATAGCGCAAAGTGGGGAAAATTTCATCATTCACACACAGGCCGCTGCCAAGCATCACGGAAGTTATCGAGTGAAGCTTTAACACAAACTCAGTCACCACTCCAAAATTTCCGCCGCCTCCGCGGAGCGCCCAAAAAAGCTCGCTGTTTTCTCGTGCGCTCGCACGCACGATAGAACCATCCGCGGTCACCAAACTGAATTCCTCCACGTTGTCGCAGGACATCCCGAACATGCGAGTCAGCCAGCCTGTTCCACCTCCCAGAATCAGGCCAGCGGCACCGGTATGCGAGACCACTCCCGCCGGGTAGACGAGGCCTTCCTCCTGCGTTGCTGTGTCGATTGTGCCCAATAGGCATCCGCCCGCGGCATAGGCGAGCCGCGCCTGCTCGTTGACAACCATGCTGCGCATTCTGGATAAATCGATTACCAATCCTCCATCGCAGGAACTGAACCCCGCAAGGCTATGCCCTCCGCACCGGACCGCCGTCAGCACTCTCGCAGTGCTCGCCGCGCGGACAGCCATCTGCACGTCGGGAACGTTGTCGCATCGCGCAATCAAACCTGGGCTCCGCGCCACGCTCGCATTCCAGATGCGACAAGCGTCGCCGTAGCCCGGATCCGCGGGAAGCAACAACTCGCCTTTGAATTTGCCTTTAAGCTGACGTGCAAGGTCTTCGAGATTTTTTGCCATGACGACTTTTCGGTGACACAAAGCAGCCGGTACGACGCATCCGGGTCAGGGCGCGGGATGCTCAGGCGATTCTACGGATGCCACGGCGCCGCCGCCCGGGATCTGCTGGCGTCTCCAAAAGAAGTAGGCGACCGTCAAAAACGCGAGCCATGGCAAGCCCGAAAGAATCGTCGGACGCATTCCGGGCACCCACCATGTGGTGATAATGATGCCCGCGATCAGAACAGCGCCAAGCACCGAAGTATACGGATATCCAATCATGCGCACCGGCAGCTTGCGCCCGCCCCGAGCTTCCCAAGCGCGGCGAAAAAAAAGATGCGTAATGAAAATCATCACCCACACGAATAGCCCGCCAAACAACGCAATCCCGAACAGGTAAACGTAGGCGCTCGACGGGTAGACGATCGCGACAACGGTAGCGATGACCAAGCCGGTCGTCGACAACAGGAGGGCCGGCAATGGAACTCCTCTCGCCGTCACCCGTCCCAGACCCTTCGGAGCGTATCCGCCGCGGGAAAGTGAAAAAATCATTCGCGTCGCCAAATATAGGTCGCAGTTCATGCTGGAAAGAGCCGCTGTCAGAACCACAAAATTCATTAGCTGCGTGGCTGCCGGTATGCGCATCAATCGGAAAACGCTCACGAAAGGACTGGCGGTGACGTTGGCGCCGGGCTGAATGCTCATCCATGGAACCACGCCCACCAGAACAATCATGGACCCAATGTAAAAAAGTATCAGGCGGAACACCATCCGGCGCATCGCCGTGGGCACGGCCTCGTCCGGTGTCTGCGCTTCACCCGCGGTGACCGCCACGACTTCCGTCCCGATATAGCTGAAAATGACGAAACACATGGCCATCCAAACGCCAGTCCATCCATGAGCGAAAAATCCTCCGCCTGTAGTGAAATTTCGTAAGCCCGGACTTGGCGCGGACGGCATCAGCCCGAACAGAACAATGATGCCGAACCCAATGAACGCGAGAATCGCGACCACTTTGATCATCGCAAACCAATATTCGAACTCGCCGAAATTCCCCACGCCGCTCGCGTTCACAATCACCAGCAACAGCGAAAACAGAACGATCCATATCCACGGCGCAATCTGGGGAAACCACCAACCGCAATAAATGGCCACTGCCGTTGCCTCACCGCCGATGGCGATGCACTGGCACGCCCAATACGTGTAACGCACGACGAAGCCGGCCCAGCGGTTGACATACAGCTCCGCATAGACGCCGAAGGAACCCGCGGTCGGGTGCGCGACCGCCATTTCCGAGAGTGTGCCCATCAGCAGCAAAGCCAGCGCCGCCCCGAGCAAGTAGCTCACAATCACTGCCGGACCCGCGGTATGCACCGCCAGCGAACTGCCAAGAAACAGCCCCGTCCCGATCGCTCCGCCGATGGCAATCATCGTCATCTGGCGTGTGCTCAACGCTCGAGACAGGCCTCGCTCTTTGTCGAGGACGCCGTCAACGGCCACTTGATGGTTGAGTTTGCTCACTGTGCGTGCCTGTTACTGTCGGCCGTAGCCATGCCACTTGTCCGGCCCGGTGCGGCTACACCGTCTGTTCGTGGTGCACCATCAGTTCAGCACATTTCTCCAGGGCTTCGAGCACCTGGCGCACATCATCGAGCGTGTTGTGCACGTGAAAGGAAATTCGCAGACCGTCGTGACGTCCCGATACGATGATGTTCCTCTCCGCCAGCTTCGCAATCACCGCGTTCACATTG
>DASZCH010000064.1:0-23497 GCA_035943235.1 Candidatus Acidiferrales bacterium | reverse complement strand
ATCTTCACCACTTTCAACTTCCCCGCGCGTTCCGTGGCAATGGCATCCACCGTCGGCGAAAGCGCCCTGCACGGCCCGCACCATTCCGCCCAGAAGTCCACCATCACCGGCTGAGTCTTGCTCGCGTCAATCACCTCAGCCTGAAAGTTCGCATCGCTCACCGCCGCAATATTGTTTCCAGACATTTATCCCTCGTTTGTCTTTGCGGGACGTTCATTCTGTGTCCGCCCGCTGCGAATTATCCGCTTGACGCTCCCACTAAGCATTACCCGCTAAGAATTAGATGACGCAGCAGCCCGTTGGACTCGACCCTGCTTCGCCTTCTCGTACAGCTTCACATACTCCCCTGCCGACGCCTTCCACGAAAAATCCTTAGCCATGCCGTTGCTTTGAATCGCGCGCCACAGCCGCGAATCGCGATACGCCGCCAGCGCTTCCCGGACGCATTTTATCAGCGCCGCGCCGTCGTACGCCGTGAACTTGAATCCCGTTCCCTTCCCCGTTTTCGCGTCGAATGCTTCCACCGTATCGTCCAGTCCGCCCGTCGCGCGCACCACCGGAACCGTGCCATATCGCAAGCTATAAATCTGATTCAACCCGCATGGCTCGTAGCGTGAAGGCATCAAAAACATGTCCGCGCCCGCCTCAATCTTATGCGCCACCATGTTATCGTAAGCCACTTTCACGCCTACGCGCTGCGGATACTTCTTCGCGAGTTCCTGGAACAGTTTCTCATACTTCGCGTCGCCGTTCCCCAGCGCGACAAGCGCCAAATCCTCCTTCATCATCTCCGCCGCCGACTCCGCGATCAAATCGAACCCCTTCTGATCCACGAAGCGCGAAACAATCCCGATCAGCGGCCGCTCCATATTATCCGAAGGCAATTGAAACGCGGTCAGCAAATCTTTCTTGCACAGCCGCTTTCCTTCCATGTTTTTCGACGAATACGTCGCCGCGATATTCGAATCCGTCTCCGGACTCCACGCCGTGTAATCCACGCCGTTCAAAATCCCCACCAGCCGGTCCGCGCGCGAACGAATCACGCCCTCCAGCCCGGAGCCATATTCCGCAGTCTGAATTTCCTGCGCGTATTTCCGGCTCACGGTCGTGATGTAGTCCGAGAAAATCAATCCGCCCTTCAGGAAATTCACTTTGCCGTAGTATTCCAGCATCTCGACGTGGAATAAATCCTCCGGCAATCCCGTCAGCACCAGCGCCGTGCGCGGAAAAATCCCTGGATAGCCCAAATTGTGCACCGTAAAAACCACCGGCACTTGCGACATCACCGGATCCTGCGCGTAGACCGTGCGCAAATAAACGGGCACCAGCGCGCTCTGCCAGTCGTGGCAGTGAATCACGTCCGGCATCCACACCTGCTTCGCGAATTCAATCGCCGCGCGGCTCAACTCGCCGAACCTCTGCGGATTGTCCGAGTAATCGCCGATCTGGTCGCCGTAGAGTTTTTCGCGGTCGAAATATTGCGGATCATCCACGAAGCAGTAGCGCACACCCTCGAACGTTCCCGCCTCGACAATCGCCGGAAAGCGCACCTTCAGCCCCAGCGGCACGCTCAGGCTCGGAATAATTGTGCGTGACGCCTGGTTCCCTCGATACCGCGGCAGCAGCACCACCACCTGATGCCCCGTCGCCGCGAGCGATCGCGGCAGCGCCTCCACCACGTCCGCCAGCCCGCCCGTCTTCGAGAACGGCAGCCCTTCCGGCGATACAAACAGTATCTTCATCACGCCTCATCCAAATTATACACGCACAAACCAACTGTTCCATTCTCGAAATCGAAGCAAGCGATGTATAGTGTCTCTGCTTTTAGAGGACACAGTTGGCCGCCCCAAAAACAAAAGAGGAAGCGCTTTTGCAGATGCGCTTGACGTGGTTCGCATTCCTTATGACGATCCCACTCTACATTTACGCGGGGACAATAACGGGTTTCGTATGGCTCAATTTTCGACATGCAGGAACTATCTTTGACATTCTCGGCATTCTTGATCTCCTCTACTTTGCCTGGATTCGCATAAGCTGGTCCCCTCGTGCGCTCGAAGCGGCGCAAGAGCACTGCGAGGACATGCGCGCGGTCAGGCGGTGGATGGTTGTCTGGACTATTCTCGTATCTATCGCCGAAGCTGAGGCAGTTTTCGGAATTTGTCTTCAGGTAAGTAATACCGCCCTGAAACCGGCTCTGCCATTCTATGTGCTTGCATCTCTGTTACTCTTAACGCTCTGGCCGAGGCAGATTTTGTCGCCAGGAATAACAGCAACCAGGTCGTGAAAACCGTCACAGCAGCCCGTAAGAGACTCTAAAACTCGATAAACTTCAATTCACGATGTCCCGCCAAAAGCTCGGCCAGCATTTTCTCGCGGATGTTTCCTGGCGCAAACGCATCGCCGACACGCTTCCCGCCTGTCCCGATTCCGTCTGGCTCGAAATCGGCGCCGGCCACGGCGAAATGACGCAACTCCTCGCGCAGCGCGCCCGCCGCGTCATCGCCATCGAAACCGATCCTGCTCTCGCATCAGTTGTCCGCCAGCGCGCAGTAACAGAATGGCCCAACGTCGAAGTCGTCGAGTCCGACATTCTCCTCACCGATTTGTTGGCATTAGCTCATGACCGTTTCCGCGTCTACGGCAATTTGCCCTACTACATCACCTCGCCGATCCTCGCGCATCTTTTCCGCTTCGCCGCGCACATCGATTCGATCCACGTCGTCACGCAACTCGAAGTCGCCCAACGCATCGCCGCGCATCCCGGCACCCGCGACTACGGTTATCTCTCGACTCTCTGCCGGTATTACGCGCGCCCCGAACTCCTGTTCCGCATTCCCCCCGGCGCATTCCACCCGCCGCCGAAAGTCACTTCCGCTCTGCTCGAAATGCATTTGCCCGGCGAACGCGCCTCCCTTGACATCCACGACGACGCCGCGTTCCTAAACTTTATGCAACTCTGCTTCGCGCACAAACGCAAAACGCTGCGCAACAATCTGCGCGATACTTATCCGCACGACGCCATCGCAAAAGCTCTCCTCTCGAGCGCTCTCACCGGCACTTCCCGCGCCGAGGAATTAACCCTTCGCCAATTCGCTCAACTTTTCGCGGCTTTGCCTTGTAGCTCAGGTCCCGTCCCGATTGTTTTTTAATCGGGACTGACCTGAGGCTTCCCCGCAATCCAGTCGGGCGCAAGTTTCAATCGTCCTACACCGTAGGTGCATCTCAATGTCGAGGGGACTTTTACTTCTTAACAGAAGACTCTTTAATGACTTTGCACAGCCGATCGGGATAATTCGTCATGATTCCGTTGACGCCCATGGAAATCAACGAGCGCATTTGCTCCTGCTCATTCACCGTCCACGTGGCCAATTGCATGTCCGCGCGATGCGCTTGCGTAACCATTTCGCAGGTAACCAGATCCGCGCGAGGCAGAATTTGCCGCGCCCCGATTTTCTGCGCTTTCGCGAGCGCATCCGCTGTCGGCGATTCGAAAAGAAGCCCCATCATCAGCGTCGCGTCCAGCCGCCGCAAGTGTTCAAGCGTCCGCGCGTCAAACGAAATTACCACGCACCGCGCGGCAGCTCCCTCGGCTGCACGCAGCGCGCTCGCCATCGCGTGGTGGATTCCCCACGTGCCTTCGTGTTTGATTTCAAGATAAAACACAACGTCGGATTCTCGCGCAAACGCGAAAATCTCCTCGATTGTCGGAACTCGCTCGCCTGCAAACTTCGCGCCGAACCACGACCCCGCGTCGAGTTCGCGCAATTGTTCCAGCGTGAAATCGTGCACCAGCCCGCGCCCGTTCGTCGTGCGATCCAGCGTCGAATCGTGAATCGCCACGAATCGCGCGTCACGCGACAGCCGCAGATCCGTCTCGATGAATGTCGCTCCCAACTCGACAGCTCGGCGAAACGACGCCATCGTATTTTCGGGCGCGTGTCCCGAAGCCCCTCGATGCGCAATCACCCATGGACGCCCCATACAAGCGCCATCCTAGCAGAATCCTTCGCGGCGACAGGGACGCTGCCCTTCCGCATGTGCTTACTTGTCATCAAAGGGACAAACCATGCGCCCAAATGTGAAAAGTTTCGAATCGCGACATCGCAATCCCCGTGACCCGTATCTTAACGCCTCTCGCTAAGTATCCGGTAGATAAGGAGATAGCATTTTCTATAGTACTTCGCCCCGTGGACACTAAATTGCCCACGTGATTCTGGTTGTCCCGAGGCAGTATTGATGGCCCTTTTCGTCACGTTAATCGTCGCATTGGTGATTGGACAGACCCTCTGGGACTGGCGCGACGCTAAACGCGGCCCTTCTGCTCCTCGCTGGCTCGGCGCACTCGCGCTCACGAGCCTCTTGGCAGCCACACTTTTCGGCACCAATTCCATGGGTTCAGTGCTTTACCAGCGCACCGTCGGCGAATTGAATACCGGGCTCGGTGCCGGATCGTTCTGGGCGGAGGCAGTTTTCCTCTTCTGCGGCCTTGGCGTGATCGTTGCCGCCGTGCGCAAAAAGAGCGTTCGCTCCCTCCTGCTGGTCGCCGGCGTCCTTTCCTTCGCCCTCTGGCTCGGCGTCACGCTATACGCGTAAGCCCAGCAGAATCACTCGTTTGCTCCTACAAGGCAGCTAGGCTCGCGGCACACTCTGAATCAGCACCTGGACCTCCGCACAAGCTGACCGAAGCGACACTTTCCGTTTGCGGCCTATTGCCCTCCGCTACGCGCACAGCCATACTTGACACAATGAAACGCGCCAGTCTGATTCTCGCGATCGCTGTGCTTTTCGCCGTCGTTGCGCGCGCCGATGAGTTTCACCTGAAAGACGGCTCGATGATTGTCGGCGTAATTGTCGGCTACCAGGGAAATTCATTTCGCGTGAAGACGAGCTACGGGTACGCGTTGGTGGATCGCGATTCCATAGCGTCCATCACCGTGTCTAAGCCAAGCGCAGCCGAGAAGAAAGCGGCGAAATCGCCCGCGCCGGAGAAAGCAAAACCCGCCACCTCTGCGTCATCGTCAAGCGCGTCTAAGGACGAAAACGCCGTCACTACGAAGGGCGAAGATTCCGCCAAATCAGCGCGCGACGTCAAATCCGAAGAAGCCAGCGCGACTTCGCCGCAACAAACCGCGAACGCCGCGTCCAACCCTTCGCCGCAGCCACTAAATCAGCAGCCGGCCACGCCTTCAACAAAACCTGCCGGAGCGCCGCCAGCGACGGAAACGTCCGCACCGATTCCAGTGCGCGAAGAAGTACAAGGCAATCTCTATATCAATGACACGTACGGATTCCGCATCTACAAGCCGCCCGATTGGAGCGTCATCGAAGGCGCGCGCGCGGCGTTGCCCGGAGCGGTTGTCGCGATGGGAACGTCGGATCAAACCACGTATCTCATCATCGGCCTTGAACCGGCCAATCTCGGGCCATCGAACGGAACATTGCAGACGCACGTCGCGTCAACCAATGAACGCCTGTCGAATATGTTCGATGATTATCGTCCGCTGGTCCCGCGGCAAACAATCGTCGCGGGAATGCACGCAGTCGAATATCAATTTCAAGGAATGGCGAATGACCAGCAGTGGAGCGGCACCGTGATGCTGCTGAGCCGCGGCGAGAGTTTCTTCACGATTTTCGGAGTCACGTCAGCCAACACAGACCTGGTGCAAATCCAGCAGAACGTAATCTCCCACACAATTTCCAGTCTGCAATTCACCAAGCCCTAAATGATTCGATTTAATCCCTAGAATTTCGTGACTTCGCTGAAGTGGAAATCGCGGACTTTCATCGCGGGGACAACCATATCGAATGATTCCTCGCCGGAGGCGCGCACAGCGGGGCCAAGCATCTCGACGTTCGAGAGCATCTCGATAATGCTTTGATTGAAGCGGAAATTTCGCACGGCTCCGGTGACGCGCCCGTTTTCGACGAGAAATGTGCCGTCGCGCGTCATTCCAGTGAGAACTTTTTTATACGGATCGACTTCGCGGATGTACCAAAGCCGCGTGATGAGCAAGCCGCGCTCCGTCGAGCGAATCATTTCATCTGTGGAGGCATTCCCTCCGGCAAAAACCAAATTGAAGGGCGCTTCGCCGTCTTCGCTGGGCAACGAAAATCCGTGGCCTGTGGGCTTCGCGTTTGCCTTTTTCGCGCTCGTGCGGGAATAGACCAAATTCACGGGAACGCCGCGTTCGACGAGCGCGATTTTCCTGCGCGGCACGCCCTCGCCGTCGAATGGCGGCCCAAGCTGCAACGGATGATAAACGTCGTCCCAAATGGAGATATTCTCGCCGAACAGTTTCTTGCCCATGCGGCCCGTGAAGCAGGAGCGCTGATCGGCGACGCAAGTGGCGGCGAAATCGTAGAATAAAAATCCAACCAGATCGAGCACAGCGGCAGGCTCGAGGATCGTCGTGTAGCGTCCCGCTGGAATTTCCCGTGGCGCGCGCGAACCGGCAGCTCTGTCGCTCGCCCGCCTGGCTAGGCCTTCTGGATCGATGTCGCCCACGCGCGAAGACGTCGCTTTGGCCCAGCCAGAAGAATCTTTTTCGAGAATTGTGACGGAGAATTCGGCGCGCGTGTCGTCATAATATTCGAAAAGGCCTCGCGAATTCGCGAGCGCAACTTCCGCCAAGCCCGTCGAGAAAATCCCCGCCGTCGTTTGTTTATTCGCATCGGCCATTTGGCAGACAGATGTTACAGCGCGGGCGCGATCCGCCGGCGTCGCTGCCGCTGTTTGCCCGACGAACCGCTCGACTTTCGTGAGCTTCTGTGGCCCGAGCATGGGCAGCAAATCGGGGTTGCGCGGCTGCACGCGGGCGAGTTCGAGCGCGGCGGTCGTTACGCGGCGCAGGGATTCGTCGTCGGTCTTATTCGTGGACGCGCGCGCCGTGCGGCCATCGACGACCGCGCGCACGGAAATCGTGGTTCCCTGCTCCGCGACGTTCTGGTGAATCGTGTTGTTGGCGAAGCGTGTAAGCGCGCTCGTGACGGCACTGATGTCAACTTCCGTTTCGTCCGCTTCGCTGAGTTTGAGGACTTTTTCCGCGATGCGCTTCAGTTCGGACGGACCGAGACGATGGTCAATCGCGACGGCAGCACCCGCGTGCGTGCTTCGCGGCGTTTTCGCCGGGGCGCGCTTCCCAGTTCGCGTTTTTGTATGTTTCGCCATTATTTTGAGAGCGCGACTCCCACTTTCACATTGCGGAAACGCGCAGGTGACGCGCCGTGGCCCGTGCCCATGGTCTGCATAGGCTGGCCTTTGCCGCAATTCGGCGTGCCCCACAAAGTCCAGTACTCGCGCGAGCAAATGGCATCGCAACTGTTCCAGAATTCGGTGGTGATGCCGCTGTAGCTCGGAGTCTTGATCATGCGCCCACGCTTCCCATTCTTAATTTCCCAGCCAATTTCCGTGGAGAACTGGAAATGATAGCGCCTGTCGTCGATGGACCAGGAGCGATTCGTTTCCATGTAAATTCCATCATCAGTGTCGGCCACAAGGTCTTCGAATTTGCGATTACCGGGGAGGATGCTGATATTCGTCATCCGAATAATCGGCAAACGGTTCCAGCTTTCCGTGCGCATGGTGCCGTTCGAGCGCGATTGCCCAATCGCCGCGGCGGTTTCGCGATTCGTGAGATAACCAGTGAATTCCCCATTCGTAATGATGCGCGTACATTGCGCAGGCACGCCTTCGTCGTCGTAGCCAAACGTGCCGAGGCCGGGCCCGTGATCGAGGCGCGCGTCAGCGACCACGTTGACGATATCTGAGCCGTAGCGCAATGAATTCAATTTCTCGAGCGTCAGAAAACTCATGCCCGCGAAATTCGCTTCCATGCCGAGGACGCGGTCGAGCTCGATGGGATGCCCGATCGATTCGTGAATTTGCAAACCCAGTTGCGAGCTATCAAGAATAATTGTGCGCTGCCCTTCGGGGCACGGTGCGGCACTGTGCAGCGCGACGCATTCCTCGGCAACGCGCGGCGCGTGTCCGACCAGATCGAGATCTTCGATTAATTCGTAGCCGCGCAGCATGTGCTGCCCGCCGAAGCTGTTCGGATACGACCGCTTCTGAATTTCCTCTCCCGCAAAACTCGTTGCAACGATTCCCGCGCCCGACTGCATTTTCACCTGATGAATCACGGAGCCGATGCTCGAAACGAAGAGCTGCTCGATTTTCCGGAATGACATGGAGCCTTCGGCGAGCGTGACGCCTTTTACTTTGCGCATTTCAGCGTCCGCGCGCAGCAGCACGGCGATTTGCGTTTCGATGGGAATGCGAAACGGATCTTTGATGAAGGGATTTTGCCACGTGTCGACGTAAGGCTGCTCGGGCGCCAGAACAACGTCGTGGCGTTTCGCCATCGCGGAGGCTTTTGCGATCGCAACTGCTTCGGCGGCGCATGCGTCGATGCCTTCGCGGCTCAGGCGATCCGTCGAGGCGAATCCCCACGCACCGTGCGCAATCACGCGAAGGCCGATGCCGAGCGATTCGGCTTCGGCAGCGCGGCCCACCTGACCGTTTTTCGTGGCGACGTCGCGATGGCGAATGTCCATCACGCGCGCGTCAGCATAAGTGGCGCCGCGCGCCAACGCTTTCTCGATCGCCGAATTGGCCAAATCTCGCATTTACTTATTTCACCAATTTATTCCGCAGATTTCCGCGACTCGTTCAGCGGAGCTTCGCTTGCGTCGCGGCTCTGGATTTTCTCCAAATTGCCGCTTCGCGCAAGGTGCCGATTTGTACCGATTAGAATCGCGTGCTGGCCTTTGTTTTCAATGGCTTAGACCGCTTTCTAATCTCCACCGTCGATTAGAAAATCCCCCGGGTGCGGGCCGGAGCGCAAGCCCCAGAGCCTCCAAAAGCGAGACTCTGCACTACCCGAGTGCGCTCGCGTTTTTGTCTCAAATGTCACGCAAGCATGGTAATTAGAGTGACGCGAATATGCAAGGACGAGCGGCTATGGATATGCGGGGATAGAGCGCGTTGCTTGTCGAGTAAGTGGTTTCACAATTCAAGTGGCAATTCGCGCGCGTCCGTAAGAGCATGGCGGAGTTGGGAAACGTACTGTGAACGCGACTTCAAAGAGTGAAGTTTACACGCTTCTTGCTGGCTTGGGATTGATGATCCCCGCCGCGATTGGGCTTCTTCTCTCCGGCGTGCCGACGATGCTTTCACCGATGCCAACATTGACAGTGATCCCGGCCTTCCTTCTTTCTGACTCAGGTTTATGGAAAGTGGCAGTGGGTGTGCCGACGATACTTTTCTTCATCTGGAATCCAGGTCTATTTCGAGGCGAGGCTAAGGTTCCCAAAAGGTCCTACGCCCTGCTAGCGATTGCGATAGTCCTCACCATTGTCGATTTTGTTTTGGGTTGGAAGTGGGGACTGCAATATCAAGGTGCCCAATATACTTATGTGGTTTGCGCAGTGAACGTCGCGTGGATCGTTTTCCTTACACTAGCTTTTGCCAGAAGCTGGAAGAAGTCCTCCTTCGGATATAGCTTGTTCTTGCACCTGATGTTGTTCGCATGGCTTGCATGGTACGCGTTTCCGTACTTGGGTGAGTTGCCGTAGCACGAAGTGCAAAAGCAAAAATGCCCGACTGCAGGGCGGCGAAAGGCAAAGCGGCGTCGAGCCGCCGCACTCAAAAAAAACGACGAAACGGCGCTACGTGCCTTCGTTCCAGGAGGCGAGGTATTGCTCCTGCTCTGGGGTGAGCTTGTCGACTTGCGTGCCGAGGGATTCGAGCTTGAGGCGCGCGATTTGCGTGTCGATTTCCTCAGGGACGGCGTAAACCTGCTTTTTGAGTTTGCTGGCGTGCTTAATCAAATGCTCGACGGAGAGCGCCTGATTCGCGAAACTCATGTCCATCACGACGGCGGGGTGGCCTTCAGCGGCAGCCAGGTTGATGAGGCGGCCTTCACCGAGAAGGTGCAGCTTGCGGCCGTCGCGCATCACGTATTCCTCGACGAAGGGGCGCACTTCGCGGTGCGAGCTGGACAGTCTTTCGAGCGCGGGAATGTCGATTTCGACGTTGAAGTGGCCCGAGTTGCACATCACCGCTCCGTCGCGCATTTTGTCGAAATGGTCGGCGGCGAGAACGGACTTGTTGCCGGTGACAGTGACGAAAATTTCGCCGATCTTCGCGGCTTCGTGCATGGGCATCACGCGGAAGCCGTCCATGATGGCTTCAATGGCCTTCGTGGGATTGATTTCGGTGATGATGACGTTTGCGCCCATCCCCTTGGCGCGCATGGCGACCCCGCGTCCGCACCAGCCGTAGCCCGCGACAACAAGGTTCATGCCCGCGAGAAGCAAATTCGTGGCGCGAATGATTCCATCAAGCGTGGACTGGCCCGTGCCGTAGCGATTGTCGAAGAGGTGCTTCGTAAGCGCGTCGTTCACGGCAATGATGGGATACGCGAGCGTGCCGTCCTTGGCCATGGCGCGAAGACGGATGACTCCGGTGGTGGTTTCCTCGGTGCCGCCGATTACGTTCGAGACGAGCTCAGGATGCTTGGTGAGCAGCATGGTTACGAGGTCCGCGCCATCGTCGAGCGTGATTTGCGGATGATGCTCGATGGCCGCGTTGATGTGCGCGTAATACGTGGGATTGTCTTCGCCCTTGATGGCGAACGTTGGAATGGCGTAATCCTTCGCGAGGCAGGCGGCGACTTCGTCCTGCGTGGAGAGCGGATTCGAGGCGCAGAGGACCACATCGGCGCCGCCATCGCGCAGCGTGATGGCGAGATTGGCCGTTTCGCTGGTGACGTGCAGGCACGCGGACATGCGTATGCCCTTGAGCGGCTTTTCCTTGATGAAGCGCTTGCGAATCAACTGAAGCACGGGCATCTGCTGATTCGCCCATTCGATTTTGCGGCGGCCCTTGTCGGCCAGAGCAAAATCTCTCACGTCGCCCGACATCTTGGTTGCGGTTTCCACGAGTACGTCTCCTGAATGCGAAATGCAGATCCCTCGACCCCTGTCGCGAAAAGCGCGGGCCCGCTCGGGGTGACAACGAAAAGATAAACGACAATAAAACTACGAGCGCGACGCCATGACTGCCGCGGGCAAGCCTGCTTCCTTGCGAATCGCGTCGGCGCGGTCGGTGAGTTCCCAAGTGAAGCCGGGACCTGTGCGGCCGAAATGGCCGTACGAGGCTGTCTCACGATAAACCGGCCGGCGAAGATTCAGCGTTTCGATGATGCCGCGCGGCGTCAATTTGAAGGTTTCGCGAATCAACGCGGTGATTTGCGCGTCGGGGAGCGTTCCAGTGCCGAAAGTATCGGCCATCACGGACACAGGTTCGGCGACGCCGATTGCGTAAGCGAGTTGAACTTCGAGTTTCCGCGCGACGCCTGCTGCAACGAGATTCTTGGCAATGTAACGCGCCATGTAGCACGCGGAGCGGTCAACCTTGGTCGGATCTTTTCCTGACAGCGCGCCGCCGCCGTGGCGTCCGTACCCGCCATACGTATCCACGATAATTTTTCGGCCAGTGAGGCCCGCATCGCCCATCGGCCCGCCGACGACGAAGCGTCCCGTCGGATTGATGTGGATGCGCGTTGCCTTGTCCATCATTTTCGCTGGCACGACGGGGCGAATCACTTCGTTCACGATAGCTTTGTGAAGATCTTCATTGGAAACGGAATCGCTGTGCTGCGTGGAGATGACCACGCAATCCACTCGGGCGGGACGGCCGTCGATATATTCGACGGTGACTTGCGATTTTCCATCAGGGCGCAGGAAGTCAGCGCTTCCGGCCTTGCGAACTTCGGAGAGGCGCTGGCACAGGCGGTGGGCGAGTTGGATGGGCATGGGCATCAGCTCTTCCGTTTCGTCGCAGGCAAAGCCGAACATCAACCCCTGGTCGCCCGCGCCCCCGGTGTCAACGCCCATGGCGATGTCGCCGGACTGTTTCTTCACGGTGCAGATGACGCCGCAGGTTTCGGCGTCGAAGCCATATTTCGCGCGCGTGTAGCCGACGTCGCGAATCACGTCACGCGCGACGCCCGCAAAATCGACGTAGGTATTCGTGGTGATTTCGCCGGCGATAACCACAAGGCCAGTGGTGACGAGCGTCTCGCACGCCACGCGGCCCATCGGGTCGTCCTTCATTACTGCATCGAGGATGGCATCCGAAATCTGGTCGGCAATCTTATCGGGGTGGCCTTCGGTGACGGATTCGGAGGTAAACAGGATTTTCTCTTCTGCGCGTGTCAAAACATTCTCCTTCGGCTATTTGGCAGGCAAATTAGTGGCCCAAGCGCCTGATACAGCGGGAAATATAAATAAAAACCGTAACATGCGCCAAAGGTCATGTCAACGTCTTGCACCGAAACGGCTTATTGGTTGGTCGAACGGCATCAAACGCACTGCGAGGCACGTTTCTGTTGACCGCAACCTCCGTCGGTCTTTACATGGGAATGAGGAAAATGCGGCAAAAACGCAACGGATTGCAACTTCCTGGCGCGCTAGTTCTTCGCGGCGCTTGTGCCGTCGCTGCCGCTGCGGCGGGACAATAGATAGGCGCGAATGAATTTGTCCAGATCACCGTTGAGGACGCGCTCCACGTCGCCCTGCTCTACTTTGGTGCGGTGGTCTTTCACGAGTTGATACGGTTGCAAGACGTATGAGCGGATTTGGCTGCCGAAGCTGATTTCTGGCTTGGACTCGTCGAGCTTGCGCGTGACTTCGCGGCGTTTGTCAATTTCGCGTTCGTAAAGCTGGGACTTCAGCACCTTCATTGCGATTTCGCGATTTTTGTGCTGGCTGCGCTCGTTCTGGCATTGCACCACGATTCCCGACGGAAGATGCGTGATTCGCACGGCCGATTCCACCTTGTTGACGTTCTGCCCGCCATGGCCGCCGGCGCGGAAGGTGTCGATGCGAAGCTCGTCCGGCTTGATCACAATGTCAATGCGGTCGTCAATTTCCGGGATGACGAAAACGGAGGCGAACGACGTGTGGCGGCGCGCCGCTTGATCGAATGGCGAAATGCGCACCAAACGATGCACGCCCGTCTCCCCTTGCAGCAGACCAAAAGCGTTTTCGCCCTCGATGCGCACCGTGACGGATTTCAGGCCTGCCTCTTCGCCGGGAGTCGAATCAATCACCGTGGCGCGGAGGTTTTTGCTTTCCGTCCAGCGCAGGTACATGCGCAGAAGCATTTCCGCCCAGTCTTGGGATTCGGTGCCGCCCGCGCCGGGTTTGATGGTCATGATGGCGCTGAGGGCGTCATTTTCGCCGGAGAGCAGCGTCTGCGTTTCGAGTTCCGCAATGTATTTGTCGATGGCGTCAAGTTCTGCGCTGATATCCTTCAGCACCGATTCCCGCTGAGTGGCGTCTGATTCTTCGTGCGCCATGTGGAAATACGTTTCGATGTCGCTGACGGCGCGCGTCAGCTTTTCGTCCGCGGCGATATTACCTTCGGCATGTTTGCGCTGCTGCAGGACGCCCTGCGCCTTTTCCTGGTCCTGCCAAAAAGCGGGATCGCTGACCTTTGCTTCGAGAGATTTCAGACGTTCGCGGTTGGTGGCAACGTCAAAGATAGCTCCGCACGAGCTCGATGCGCTTTTTCAATTCGTCAAAGCGAGACTGAAGATCTTCAATGAGATTACTCACAATTCCCTTCCTGTTCTTTTCTGCCTCGAATCCTAGGCGGCTGATTTCGTGCGCCTCAAGGCCACAATCACCAGCAGTATTGTCGCGAACACGCAGAGCCACGCGAGCCAGTCGCCCGTGCGTGTGTATAGCGACATATCGGAACGAAAACCGTACGGTGCATCAACTTCCGCGCGCGTGAACGCTGGGAGCCGCGCGATCATTCTGCCATAGGGATCGAAATCCGCCGTAAATCCCGTATTCGTGTCGCGCAGCAGCCAGCGGCGATTTTCGACCGCGCGAACGCGCAGCATCATCAAATGCTGCGCCGGGGCCGAGGAGCGTCCGAACCATCCGTCATTTGAAATATTGACGAGCAGCTCCGCGCCGTTCGCCGCGAAATGCCGCACCAGCGCCGGAAAAATCGATTCGTAACAAATGAAAACGCTGAATCGGCCGCCAGGCAGATTGCCTACAGCATACGTATGACCCGGCGTGAAATCGGAAACGCCCGCCGTCAAACTTTTCGCGAAGGTAAGCCATCGGCGCAACGGCACGTATTCGCCAAATGGCACCAGGTGAATTTTATCATACGTGAATTCGCGCTGCCCTGCCGGGTCGAGCAACACGGCGCTGTTCGACGCGAGCCACTGGCGGTCAGGGCCGAGTTTCCAATCGACAACGCCGACCAGGAAATATTCGCCGAAATCTTCTCCCGATAGATGCGCGATTTGGCTCGCGATGGCGGCGAATTTCGGGTCCTGCAAACTGAATGGCGCGGGGACTTCGGGCCAGATAATCACGCCTGGTGATTTGCGGGCGGCATTGATGCTCATGTTCTCAAGCTGCTGCATGTCGGCCGCATGAAGGTCCATCCAATTGGCGGGATAACTCTCCGATTGCGCGAAATTCGTTTGCACAAGATGCGCGACGTGATCCGGCACCGCCAGCGGGACGAATCGGGGACCAATTTTCCCGACACCTACAAGAATAAGCAGCGTCACGAGAACCACGCGACGGCTTTTCGGCGAAGGCGCAGCGATAGCCCAGGCTAGCAATGCATTGAAACCGACGACAAGCAGCGAGAGCCCGAAAATCCCCGTGACGCTTGTCAGTTGAACCAGCGCTAAGTTGCCGGAAGCTGCATAGCCAATCAGGTTCCATGGGAATCCGATGATGGGCAGATGCGTCCGAGCAAATTCCAGCGCGACCCACAAAAACGGCGCGAGCACGCATGCCATCGCGATGTTGCGTTTGCCCGCGCGCGATACCAATGCGGCAAACGCGATAGGAAACAGAGTTCCCGCCAGCGTCATCAGCGCCAAAATTCCCGCGGATGCCAGCGGGCTGACGTTTCCATATTGCTGCATCACCGTATCGATCCACGGGACGCTGAGCGGATAAAACAGCGCGCCGTTGATGAATCCGTAGAGCGCGGCTTCCCGCGTGCGAGCGCCGATCGACGCCAGCATCAGCATCGCAACCGCAATCCACGCCAGCAGCGGCAAATTATAATTGGGGAATGAAAAGGAGAGCGCGAGGCCTGAGCCAATCGCGAGAAGAAATCGAACCGGCCGCGATAAATTCATTCAGCGTCTGTAGATGGCTTTGAATCCCGCGCGTTGGAGATTTTGCTTGGCCTTGTCGCCAATGGCCTGACTGTCAAATGGGCCAACCTGCACGCGATAGAAACCGTCCGTCGTTGGATTCACGACAAATGAAGGGAAACCTTTTGCCTGGAGCGCGTCGGCCATTGCCAGCGCGTCGCTTTCACTTCGCAGCGCGCCCACTTGCAACACTACCGCGTTTTTCGAAATTCGCGGTGCGCGAAACCGCGACGGCACAGCTGAAGAGGGGCGGCTCGCTGGAGGCGCAGTTTTGTGACGGACACTCTCAGGAAGACGTACAGGAGCAGGCGCAGGAACATTTCCGGAAGCGGGTGCGGAAATGGGCGCGCGCGCCGTTGCGACTGGCGAAAATGACGGCGGAGCAGCGGCGGACGCCGATTCGGCCACGTGCGATGACGCGGGAGCCGGCTTCAGGGGCACCTCGGCGGTCTTTTTCCTCGCGTAGAAATCCCATTCAGGCGAGGCCTGCGACGGCGCGGCTCTTTGCGCGCCACGAGGCGTGACGGCTTGCGGCGTTTTGTCAATCGAAGCTGCCTCAACAGGCGCATTGCCGTATTGCGTCTTGCCCATCACGTATCCCAGCGTAAAGAAAACGCAGCACAGCAACACCACCCCGAGAAACAACCCAATCAGATGACGACTCTCGAGAACCCGATCGCCACCTCCCCGTTTTGAATGACCACTCGCCATATTCGACTGCGCCCCCAAATTTATTTGCCCGGCAAACCGGCCTTAAGCCACTGCCCAATCAAGTCGATCGGCACCGGGAAAATTACCGTCGTATTTTTCTCCGTGCCAATTTCCTGCAACGTTTGCAAATACCGCAGTTGCACCGATACGGGCTGCCGCTGCAATGCCTCGGCGGCCTCCGCAAGTTTAGCCGAAGCCTGCAACTCGCCATCGGCGTTGATGATTTTTGCCCGGCGTTCGCGTTCCGCCTCGGCCTGCCGCGCGATGGCGCGCTGCATATTATCCGGAATATCGACCTGCTTAACCTCAACCTTCGTAACCTTAATACCCCATGGCTCGGTATCCTGGTCAAGGATTGTTTGCAGCTTGGCGTTTACCTTTTCGCGCTCCGACAGAACGTCGTCCAGCTCGAACTGGCCGACCACGCTGCGCAAGTTCGTTTGCGCGAGCTGCGAAGTGGCGTAGAGATAATTTTGCACCTGCGAAATGGCCAAATTCGAATCCACGACGCGGAAATAACAAACCGCGTTCACTTTTGCCGAAACGTTGTCGCGCGTGATGACGTCCTGCGGCGGCACATCGAGCGTTTCGATGCGCAACGAAACGCGGATCAGCCGATCAATGGGATAAAACACGAGGCACAAGCCCGGGCCCTTCGCCGTTGGCATCATGCGGCCCAGGCGCAGCACGACGCCGCGTTCCCACTCTTTGAGGACGTAGATGCAGTTGAAAATCCAAATCAAGAAAACAAAAATCGCGATCGCTATGCCGAGCATGAAAACGTCCATCGTGTCCTCCAACGTTTCAAAAGTTTTTCGCGTCCCGTTTCTGAAAAACGGCCGGCGAGCCGTTCAATCGAGTGCACGGAAAAACGTTCAGCGAGACGCGGACGCAATCGGTACCGGCTCGACGAACAGAGTCAGGCCTTGCACACGGCTCACACGGACGCGCACGCCCTTTGGAATCGGTTCGCCGGCCGCGGCGCGCCAAAGTTCTCCATGAATCAGAACCATTCCGTTTGCTCCGGCCAACTTCACGGGCTCGATTATTTCGCCGACGGCGCCCAGCAATTCGTCGGCGCCTGTGGTCCGTTTCCACCGGAAGGAGCGCAGAACAAGGCGCATCAGGAAAATCACAATGATGGCGACGGGAATTGTGACCGCCAGCGCAATGCCCGGGTGCACCCCGCCGGTGGTGATGCGCGAATGAACCAGCATCAGCGCCCCAAGCACCATCGCAATCGCTCCGCCGACTCCTAAAATGCCGTGCGTGGGGAATTTTGCTTCCATAACGAACAGAATCATCGCGAGCAGGATCAGCACAACCCCCGTGAAATTCACGGGCAGCATGTGCATGGCGAAAAGCGCCAGCACCAGCGCGATTCCGCCAATTACACCTGGCGTAAACATTCCGGGATGCGTGAACTCAGCGTAAATCCCGAGCACGCCGATAATCAACAGAATGAAAAACGCGTCGGGCTGCACGATGCGGTCGAGGAATTTTTCGCGGCCGCTCATTTCATGCGGTTCGACAACGGCCTGCGCAAGATTCAGCTTCTGCGTCGAGCCGTCGAGACGGGTGATCGTGCGGCCGTTGAGTTGCGCGAGGAGCGCTTCGGTCGACGGCGCGACGATGTCAATCAACTTGCCGTCGAGGGCCTCTTTTTCGCTGAACGCTTTCGCGTCCGTCACGGCGGTCACGGCCAGCGCCACGTTGCGTCCGCGGCGCTGCGCGTAGCTGCGAAGGTACGCTGTGGCCTCGTTCATGATTTTGCGTTCGAGCGTGTCGTCGATTTTCACCGGACTGCCGGCGAATTCGAGAAGCGGAGACGCCGCACCGGTATCTGTGCCGGGAGACATCGCTGCCACATCGCCCGAAAGCAAAATAAAAAATCCTGCAGACGCCGCGCGCGAGCCGGAGGGAGTAACGTACGTGACTACGGGAACCGTAGAATGAAGAATCGCGCCGATGATTTCACGCATGGACGTGTCGAGGCCGCCGGGCGTGTCGATCGTGATCAGAATCAGGCTGGCGTGCTGCGCATTGGCCGCCTCAATTCCGTTTACAATATATTCAGCGAGGATTGGCTCAATCTCGCCATTGATCTGCAATTGGTAAATTTGAGAGCCAGCGGGCGCCGCATTCGCGACACGCGAACCAGCGAATACAAAAAGCGTGGCGACAAGGAGTCCGGCACACACCATGATGGGCAGCGCGCGCGAAATTATGCGCGGGCTCGGGCGAGGTCCCTCGATTCCCTCATGATTACGAACACGAGGAACGGAGGCTGGTTTTTTCAGCTTCATCTGTGCGGATATTATAACAGGGCCGCCCGCCGTGCATGGGAAAGATGCCGGGCGATATCTACGAGCCATGCGCATGAGAACCCGGCACGGAGATTCCGGCGAATTCCCCACGGCAACTTAATCTGTTGACGTTTTATCAGCGCTTCTCAGCCAGCTCCGGCACGGGAGCGAAGACCGCAATGACCTGCGGATCTTTGATGACCTTTGCGAACGCAGGGTCCGTCTTGGCCGATACGAATTTCTGATAACCATCGTCACGCGCCATCTTCAGATAGTGCGCGGCGCGCTCGGCATTCCCCAGCTGCGCGTAGGTGCGCGCGACGAAGAAATAAAACAAACCGGGGTCGGTGACTCCGCGCTGTTGCACCACGGAACCGTTGTCGCCCTTCTGCTGGAAGATCAGGGGATCCAGCTGGATCGCTTGCTGAAAGGCATTCATCGCCTCGGGATATTTCTTGAGGTCGAAATAGGCGTAGCCGAGGTTGCTGTAAACAGCGGGCATATCCCCGCGCAGTTTTAGAGTCTTTTCATACCATTTGATTGCGTCGCCGTAATGGTGTTTGGCATATTCGACGGTGCCCACATTGTTAAAAGCGCTCGCATAAGTCTTGTCCGCCTGGATTGCCTTCTTGAAATAGCGTTCCGCCAGGCGATTGTTTCCCCAGATTTCGAAGGCCACGCCGAGTTTGTTCAGCACAACAGCGTTCTTTGATTCCTTTTTCACGATGCCTTCATACGTAGCAATGGCTTCGGGATACATTTTGCGCGCCATAAAGATGTCCGCGCGCAGCTCGGCCAATTTCAAAGGTGTCATTTCGGGCTGCACGCTCGCAGGCTGTGTTGTGGAGACCTGACGAACCTTCGCCGCGGCATTTTGCTTTTGTTGCGCGTGCGTGATGAGCGGGGAAAGCAGAATCAGGGAAAGGGCTGGCAGGACGGTTCTTTTCATATAGCACCCCTCCTCCACCAACGCCGTGCTGCTAAGTTTGCGGCGGCTTCGGCTTGGGTGGCGGCTTCTTGTTGTCTCCAAAGATACCAAAAATCTTGTCGAAGAGCCCTTTTTTCTTTTCGGGCTCAGGGGAGACAACCGGTGCGGTCTGCGGAGGGTGGCCCGGCGAGGGCGTTGCGTTTGGATTTGGATTCTTGCCGACAGCAGTTGGCTGGCCAGACGAGGGAGCCTGCGGATTCGAGGGCTTGCCGAACAGATGCGACAGCCACGCGACCGGTGGAATGTCCGAGAGTTTCGTTCCGCTGTGGATGGGGCAGAATTCCGTAGGCTCCGTGCCCGCGATGAAGACCTCCGTGCGCGTGGTGGGGCAATTGGGCGTCGCCAGGTAACCAGAGTCGGGGTCCACCGACGCGCTGGCGATTCCCTGCGGCTCGGGAAAATCCTGCATGTTGTGATACGCCGGCATAGCCTGCGCGCGCTTCATAAACTCCGCCCAAATAGGCGCGGCGGAATTTGAGCCAGCAAGGCCAAGGTCACGGTCGTCGTCATATCCAATCCACACGACGCAGAGGAGATTCGACGTGTAGCCCGCGAACCAGCCGTCATGGGAAGTTCCCGTTTTGCCCGCGGCGGGCGCCGTGAAGCCGCGCGCGCGAACTGTGTAACCCGTTCCGTGATTGATCACGTCTTCAAGCACGCTGGTGACCAGGTAAGCCACGCGGGGATCGAGCACAGGCCGCGCCTGCGGAACTGGTTTCGCGACCACTTGCCCATCCGCATCGACCACTTTATTCAAGAACCGCGTTTCCACGCGCACGCCATCGTTGGCGAAAATTGTGTAGCCCGCAGCAACTTCCATCGGCGTCATCACGTAAGAGCCGAGCGCCATGGCCGGCGTCGCCTGAATATTCGGATCCAGGCCCAATTGCCGCGCAACGGCCCTGACCCGGTCATAGCCGATTAGTTCCGCGAACTTCACCGTGGCGACGTTTAACGAATGCTCCAGGGCAACGCGCGCCGTCACCGTGCCGTAAAACTGTCCTTCGTCATTATTCGGAGTGTAGTCTTTGCCATCGAAGCTGAATGTGGTGGGCTCGTCCACGACCGTCGTTTCCGGCGTCACCACGGGCTGCAATCCCGCGACCGCATTATCGAAAGCAGCCGCATAGACAAAAGGCTTGAACGATGAACCGGGCTGCCGGCGCGCGAGAGCGTGGTTGAGCTGGCTTTCGCCATAATTCCGGCCGCCGACCAGCGCCAGGATAGCGCCCGTTTTCGGGTCCATGGCCACGAGGGCAACCTGAGGTTTGACGACGGCCAAACCCTTGCGACGCGCCAGCGCGTATCGGTGCGCCAGCTCGCCATCGATAATCTTCATGCCGGTGTCGACTGCTTCATCGGCGGCAGTTTGCAAGGCGGGATCGAGCGTCGTGAAAATCCGGTAGCTTTGCGTGGTCAGATCGCTTTGCGAAAACTGGTCGAGCAATGAATCGCGGACCATGTCGACAAAATACGGAGCCGCGCGGCTCGTCGTGCCGCCCCCGCCCACAAATTTCAACGTTTCATCCCTGGCGTCCCGCGCCTGCGCTTCGGTGACGTAGCCGTCCTCGACCATCTGTTTCAGAACACGATTGCGCGCTTCATTGGCGCGATCGGGATGATGTTCCGCCGCGGAGTAACGGTTCGGCGACCGTATGATTCCGGCGAGAAATGCACACTGCGCCAGGTCGAGTTCCCGGACGTCCCTGCCAAAATACGCCTGGGCCGCCTCGCCGAATCCGCGAATGGCGAAGCTGCCGCGATTGCCGAGATAAATCTCGTTTGCATATAGCTCGAAAATTCGCTGCTTGCTGAACCGATGATCGAGCTCCAGCGCAACCATGGTTTCGGCAATCTTGCGCCGCCAGACCCGCTTGGTGGAGAAGAAGAAACTGCGGGCGACCTGCATGTCGATTGTGCTGGCGCCTTCGAGCATCGCCGTTCCTTGTGATTTGTTTCTCCGCAAATCGGCCAGCGCCGCGCCGCCTATGCGAATTACGTCGAAGCCCCCGTGCTCGAAAAATCGCTTATCCTCCGCAGCCATGACTGCATGCACTAAAATGGGCGGTAAATCCTCAAAGCGAACGACACGGCGCTTCTCGCGCGAATCGTCGAACAAATTCGTCAGCAGCTCGGGCTCGATCTCGGCAGAGCTTACCGATGCTCTGTCCGAAACCAGGTGAATCGTTTTCACTCTTCCGTCGGCAAAGTCCACACGAAGCGCATTTTGTCCCTCGAAATAGGATTCGTCGTTGGGCGAAATCTCAATCGAGGATTTTCCGAGCGTAAAGCGGCCTGCCGAGCCAAAAACATCGGCCTCGGAATAGCCGTTATTGACGAGGTAGCCCGCGACACTGCCCGGCGTCAGCTCCTCTCCGGTGAAAATTTTCTCGGGCGCCGAAAAAATATGGGAGGTATGGCCGAACACCTGGCCGGTGAGCCGGGCGTCAATCAGATGGCTGAAGCGAACCCAGTAGAACGTGAAAACTCCGGCCGCGACAAGGAACGCGCACAGAGCCGCTGCCAGCAATACCAACCCGGGGCGCGATGTCCAAATCCCTCGGGCAAGTCGAATTCGCAATCACTCCTCCATTGTGCTCTCGAGGACTTGCGATCGGCGGCTGGGGCCGCGCTTCCGGCGGCACTCTATGCGCCAACTGCCGGCAACGCTCTCCGAAGCTCTACGGAGCACCTACCTAGTCTGTTGCTATTCTAAAGCGAAGCGTTGTTTGCCTGTGGATGAAAATGCAATTGAAGTTGATAAACGGCAAGGTCCACGGGAACAATATAGTCGACTGAGATCTGGACGTTTCCGGAGACGTCGCTCACTTGTATGTCTTTGCTATCGGCAGGGATGCCCAGTTCTTTGACCTTTTTTTCAACATCCGCGCGGATGTCGTCGTCCTTCTTGCGGTCGGCCGAGGCATAAGCGGCCTCTTGCCGTATCGAATCCTGCAGCTGATAATTGGCAAAATAGGACGGCACGATTTTTACGGCGCAAAAGATAGCCGAACCCAAAATAATCAAAGCGAGCAGAGCCTTTATCCTGGCTCCTCCACGTTCGCCCCTATATAGTGCGCGAGACATTGCTGTTCCTCCGCCTGACCGAAGTAAAATGGTTCGGACAACCCCATCAAAAGGCTAGCATTGCGCCCGTTCGGCGTCGAGAACACCATTGCAAGGGCGTTTCAGAGTGGTTAACTGTACCGAATGGATGGTTTAGGCTTTAGCCCAACAATGCCTTGGCCTAGTATGCTTTGGCGAAGATGGCTTGCTCGGGGGCGGATTGGCCGCAATAGATACACTTGCCCGGCCCGCCCGTTTGTTCGAGGGGAATGCAGCGCATCGTGGCTTTGGTCTCTTCCTTGATTTTTGCCTCGCAATCGGCGCTGCCACACCAGTGCGAAAGCGCAAAGCCCTTCTCGACAGCGAGCTTGAATTCGTTGTAATCCTTCGGCTCAGCGGTGTTCGACTTGCGAAAATCAAGCGCGCGCTGGAAAAGCGCGTCTTGAATTTCGACAAGCAGCTTCTCGACTACGCCTGCGATTCCCTGCTGCGGAACAGAAATCTTCCCTTCGCGGCCCGGGCGATCTCGGCGCGAGAGCACCGCGTTGCCGGATGCCACATCCTTCGGGCCAAGTTCCAGCCGCAACGGCACGCCGCGCATTTCCCAATCATTGAATTTGAAGCCGGGACTCATGCCCTCGCGCTCGTCCATTTTGACGCGAATGTCCGCACCGACAAGCTCGGCCCGAATTCTCCCGGCGGCATCAAATACTGTGCGCTTCTCGTCGTCGCTCTTGAAAATCGGCACGATCACCACTTGATAGGGCGCCACGCGCGGCGGCAGAATCAGCCCTTGGTCGTCGCCGTGAACCATCACAATGGCGCCGACGAAGCGCGTCGAAAGCCCCCAAGAAGTGGTCCAGCAGAATTGATGCACCCCCCCTTTGTCGAGATACTTGATGTCGAATGCTTTCGCGAAATTCTGCCCCAGGTTGTGCGAAGTGCCCGCCTGCAGCGCCTTGCCGTCGCCCATCATCGCTTCGATGGAATACGTGCGGTCGGCGCCGGCAAAACGCTCGGCGTCGGACTTTCTGCCCGGAATCACGGGGACCGCCGCTTCGCGCACGGCGAAATCGGTGTAAATGTCGAGCATCTGGCGCGTTTCGGCTTCGGCTTCATCATAAGTGGCGTGCGCGGTGTGTCCCTCTTGCCAGAAAAATTCGAGCGTGCGCAAAAATAATTTGGTACGCAGTTCCCAGCGCACCACGCTGTTCCAT
>DASZCH010000063.1:0-9811 GCA_035943235.1 Candidatus Acidiferrales bacterium | reverse complement strand
GACCAGCGGGCGGTGCTGATGCAATTGATGGCGAATCCGGACCCGAGATTGCAGGCGGTGCTTGGCGATCCGTCGAATCTGGGTTTATTGAAGCGGCTGATTGGATTGGATGAGCTAGTGATTCCGGAGGAGGAGTCGCGGACGAAGCAGTATCGGGAGATTGCGCAATTGTTGCAGGAGCAGCCGGTGCTTCGTGCGGAGCGAGCTGCAACTTACGAAGGCGATGCGGAAAATGCCTCAGGTCAGCCGGGCACGAACGGCCCAGCGGGACGTGAGCTACAGAGGCCGCAGATGCTGCCGAGTATTGTGCCCGACGAATTCACGGACAACCATGCCGTCGAGCTTGATGCGTGCAAGCGGTGGTTTTCGTCGGATGCGGGACAAGTCGCAAAAATCGAGGATCCGGCGGGTTATGCCAACGTCCGGGCGCATGCGCAACTGCACGAGCAATTCATGCGAAAACAGCAAATGCAAGACGCCGCCTTGAACGGTGAAGCGGTGCGCCGCACCTGATGCACGAAGCCCATCCATTGCCGGCGCGGTGGCGATATAGCTGCCCTTGCGGATGGAAGGCCTGCTTGGAGTGCATTTCCAGCACATTCGATACAACTCCACTTCTCTTTACAGGTTGCGTTCGATGGCGGAGGCTTCGTTGCGCGACGAGCCGTAGGGGGAGGAATCCTGCCTGGCTATGGGCGCGACGAGACGGACGACTTGCAGCATGCGCTCGGGCTTGAAGGGCTTGGCCATGCAGACGACGGCTCCGAAATTATGGCTGGCCGCGTAGTCGGCGGGCTGAGCATTGCTGGTGACGAGTACAACGGGAACGCGGGCGAGGCGTTCACTATTTTTGATGATGAGGCAGAGATCGTATCCGGACGTGTCGCCGGCTTCGACTTCAGCAATGAAGCAGATGGGAATCGTGGTGCGCAAAATATCGAGCGCGGCTTTGCCGGTGGACACGACGAAGACATCGTAGCCTTCCGGCGTTAGAAGATTCTTCAGTTGCTCCTGATTGCTTTCATCCGATTCAACGACGAGAACGACCGGGCGGGAGGCCGCTGAGTGGATGGGCGCGCCCTTTTCGGCGGAAGAAGCGCCATGCACGGTGGATTTTTCTTTGGCTCCCGGACCCGAGACGGCAGTGGCGGCGGCAGCGCGGCGATGAATGCGACGGAACTGAATGGCGACGCCCAGTTTGTTGTCAGGGAGTTCGAGAGTACGAACCACTTCGGCGGGTTCTTCGGCATTGAGAGCGTTTGGCGCCGTGGAGAACGGAAATGTGACGCCGAGGGACATGCCCTTCCAGAAATCGCGGCGTGCGGTGGCGAACAAGATGCCGTCGCGGGAAACGTCGACGGAAGTGGCAATCTCGGTGAAGGGCTCGGCTTTCGAGTCAGTCACGCGAACGCGAACCTGCGCGGACACTTTCACACGCGCACGGCGGCGACGATCCGAGGCACGATCCATTTCCGAGCTTGAGGCCCCCTGATTCGCGGATTGATGAGCGGTCATTGCGGTGTCCCCCAAGACCCGCTGGCACGAATGCGTCGTCGTCCAGCCGTGAACTAACGAGCGGCTGTGCACTGAGTGCGGCAGGCGCTGCTGCCCCGGTGCAACGAACCTAATATTGCATCGAGGTTAGCACCGTGGCCAATAGTACGGAAGCTGTTTGTGACGCATCGGCCAATGGCAGGCGGTGACGGACCTTAGCGGCAGAGGCTGCTCATGCTCTGCTCGATTACGGCTCTCGGCTAAGCCGTGCTCTGACGTGAACAAGAGTAAACACACAGGCTAAAGCTCGCCACGGCGGGCGAGCCTGTGTCACTGAAAGGAGAAAATTATGGCGGTGAGTACGACGAGAATGGCGGCGGGCAGTGCGAGTTCGAAATCAACTTTGACTTCAGGAAGCGTGGCAGCGCCTGGGACGTCGCGGAAGAAGCGGCAAGGGCAACTCTCGGACGATGAAATTCTGGGGATTGTCACGACGGTATTGCGGCCGGAAACGGCTGGCACGAGCGGTGATTCGGGAGATGGGAGCGTGGGCAATGGCGGTAGCGTGTCCGGCAACGCAGCGGCGGAAGACGGAGGCGCCGCGCCAGGGGATTCGAGGGACGGCGCCGCGGGCGGCACGGAGCGGGCTGGTTCAGTTGTGGACGAAACAATGAGCTCGGAGGCCGCGAAAGCGCTGGAGGCAAATCCACAACTGCGGCAAGTCTTGGCTGATACGCAAGCGTATCGAGCGGTGTTTGCTTCACCGGCAGCGGCGCAGGATGCGAAGAATCAGCTTGACGAGTTGGACGGGATGTTTTTTTCGAGCCAGCCGGGCGATCATGCGGCGCTGGCGGCGCGCATGCATGAATTATCGCCGGAGGCGTTTCAGGGTTTTGCAAAAGCGGTGCAGGCGCACGCGGCGAAAGTAAATGCGAGTGGGCAAGCGCAGGGAGGCGCGGCGAATGCTGGGAGCGTCGGTGGTGCGGGGGCTTCTGTGAGTCCGGGGAAGCCACAACAGTTGGAACTATTTCCGTCGGACGAGACCGAGGATGAAAATATGTCCGGGCAGGTGAGTCAAACCAAACCAAGGAGCGGCGCTGCGCCGGGAGAAGTCCCAACGCAGCAGGTCGCAGCACAAACGACGGCAGCGCCATCGGCAATTGCGGCGACGAACGATCCGCGGCGGGCGGCGCAAGTTGCGTTTTTTAACGACACGAATGCGGCGGCGGTGGAGCAAATCCTGGGAACGATCCAGTCACAGGTAAATCAATTGCTGCCGGACAGCGTTCCGGAGGGAACGCGAAACCGGATAATCGGGGAAGTCTACAGAGAACTTGATTCGACGTTGCGGGCGAACCGTCAGCTTGGGAAGCAACTGCGAGAAGCATTCCAAGCAGGAGCGGGAGACGCCGCGCATCAGCGGGCAATTGTGACGCTGGTTGCGGGGCGCGCGAAGCAGGCATTGCCGTCCGTGGCGAAACGCGTGATTGGCGAATGGACGCAACATATTGTGGCGGCGAATCGTGAGCGAGTGTCGCGACGTGAAGCAGCGTCGAAGCGCGTCGACATTGCGGGCGCGGGTGGGGCGGATGGAGTGAATCGTAAGCCGATGTCCGCGAGGGACTTGAATTATCGAAAGTTGAGCGACGCGGATATTTTGAATTTGTGATGGTTTAGCGAGTGCGGCGTAAGCCTGCCTACGGCAGGCAGGACGCCCCTACAAAAAGCGAATGCAGCGTGTTAGCGGCGGGCGCGAGCGCCGGAGTGGCCATTGCCGTTGCCGGCCGGGCGATGGTGAGTGCGCGAGCGCTTGTTATTGAAAGGCAATGCGGGCGGTTCTTCGGCTACGGCAACCGGGGCCAGCATGCGAACCACGTGCAAGAGGCGCTCTTGCTTGTACGGCTTGGCCATGCAAACGATGGCGCCGAGGGCATGCGCGGTCGAATAATCGTTGGGTTGCCCGGCGCGCGTGGTCATGACAACAGGAACGCGCTGGAGACGTTCGTTTGATTTCACGATAAGGCAGAGATCGTAGCCAGACATGTCCGCGATTTCGATTTCGGTAATGAGCAAATTCGGAGTGCGCTGGCGGAGAAATTCGACAGCTTCGGCTCCTGTTTCCACGGCTTCGACAGCGTAGCCTTCGCTGACGAGCACGGTGCGGATCGTATCGCGCGCGCGTCCATCGGCTTCGACGACGAGGACCAAAGGCATTGGCTTTTCGAGGTCGCGGGCGACATCACCAGCGGTAGGCGTTTTTCCGGATTTCTCCGTTTCAGAGCGGAGGTCGGGACGTTTGCCTTCGTAGAAACGGACGCCAACGCCGAAACGGCCTTCAGGCATTTCGAAGACGCGGGCGACCACGGCGGTGCGTTCGTGCTGAACTCCGCCGGCGGCGCCGGAATATGGGAACGTAATTACGAGGTCCATGCCACGGCGGTAATCGGCCAGGGCCGTGGTAAAGAGCAGGCCGTCGCGGGAGGCGTCAACCGTGGTGCAGACTTCGGCCTTCTGAAGCGCGCCTGAATTAAGACGGACGCGGACTGGCGCGGAGAGTTTTGTGCGCAAACGGCGGCGGCGCTCGGAAGGTTGTTCCGTTACTTCTGGTACTTCGGAATTTGGAGCTTGTTCCATTGTGCCGATGACTTCGGTCAAGTTTCCCATCATCCCCACCTCAGTTTAAGAGCAGCCGCCGCGACTGGGCCGCGAGCGGGACTGCGATAATGATGAATTTTGGCATTTCCCCCGTGCGAGCGACATAGCGCGAGGGTCACATTCTGACAGTACTCGCGGCACTTTGGCATTAGTACGAACGTACTACAGGGCCTAACGCCGCCTCTGGAGAGCGATCTCTCTCCGTGGGGCTCCGCAGGAATTCGCAGAAGTCCCTTCATTACAACCACAAATTACGTGGATTTTTCACGGCAGCCGAGAGGCATGGCCGAATTCATTCTCAAAGGGAGAAAAATAAATGGCACAGATGCAAAACAGCCAATCGGTTGCACTGCAATTGGACAAAGTTCGGGACAAACTTCCGCTGCTGTATGAGCGGGATGACATCCTACTGACGATGATCCAGCAGCGCGGCGACGTGGAACGCGTCTCCAGCCGCAACATGAGACTGCCGCTTCAGATTCGTCCGGGAGGCAAGGCGGGGCTCGCCAATCTTGACGGCGGGGACCTGGGCCGCGGCTCGGGAACGACCTACGACGTGGCGCAAGTGAGTCCGATATTCTTTCGCCACGCGGTGGAAATCACGAAGCTGGTGGAGTATTCGACCAACGCGCCCGAGAAGGCGATCGAAAACGCGGCCAAGCGCGAAATCAAAAATGCGATGGGGCAGTTTCGCGCGTTTCTCGACAAGCTGATGCAGACGAACGGCAACGGCGTGCTCGGCACGGTGAGTTCTATCGTGACGACAGGGCTGCCTTCCGGTGTGGCGGCGCAAATCAATTTGACCACGCCGCCGGGGGCGGCGCTTTTTTACTACAACCAGACGATCCAGTTTTACGACACGACGCTGACGACAAACCGAAATATCGCGGGAAGCGTGGCGTCGAACGTCGTACAGGTGGATCCGTTCAACAAGTTCATTCAAATTGACGCGATACCTACGGGCGTGGTGGCGGGTGATGCGGTGGTTCACGACGGGCTTACGGGTGCGCAACCGGTTTCGCTCTTCGGCGTGCCGTATCACCAGACGAACGCGACGACCGGCACGTGGCTGAATTTGAATCGCGCGACGTATCCGGTGGAATTGGCGACGCCACACGTTGCGGGGAACAATGCTGCGATTACTCCGGGCGTTGTGCGGCTGGCGATCAACAAAGTGCGGAAGGCGCTGGGCACGAACCAGGTGGGGAAACTGGTGGCGTACACGGCGCTGGAACAGGAAAACGCGTGGGAGCAGCTCGGCATTTCCATCTCGCAGATCATCAAGGAAGGAGCGGGCGGGCGCGCGAGCGATCTCGACTTGCTTTTTACCGGCGAGCTGACGATGGCGGGCGTGCCGATCAAGTCGTCGATTAACGCGAATCAGGCGCGGGTTGATTTCCTGGATCTGTCGCACTGGGGACGCGCGGTGATGCAGGACATCGATTTTTACGACGTGGGTGGGCAAACCGTATTCCCGATTTACGGGGCCAGCGGCGGGCTTGCGGCAGCGTACATTTTTTACTTCGTGACGGGATTCCAGGTATGGAATGAATCTCCGCGAAGTGGGGCGTACATCGACAGTCTGGCGATACCGACCGGGTACTAAGCAGCGGTGTTCGTGTGGGGTTCGTGGGGGAGATTCTGGGGCGTCCCGGGCGAGGCAAGCCTCGCCCCTACGAGCCCGACGCGCGGCCGTCCTTGGCCGACAAAGCTGCGGACGCCTTCGACTTGTTAGTGGACGATGTGGGGATTCACTTGGGACAAATAAAAAGGGCGGCGCTTTCGAGAAGAAAGGCGCCGCCCTTTAATTTCAAAGGCATCAACTCGCTTGCGTGGATGCAAACGCGCTCGCGAGGCTATTTGTTCTGGTACGCCGTGACTCTTCCGAAGTCGTCGCGGTGTTCCTTGCCCACGGTCAGGCTGTCGAATGCCACGCCGACGGTCGGATCTGATTTGCCAATGGCGCCAAAATCGGCGTAAAAGCGGTCCATTGCGGCGCCGTCCGGGAAGAGCATGGCGAGATCGTAGTTGCCCGGCATGTCCGTGTGAACCTCCTCTATATCAATGTTGTACAGCGTGACGTTTCCTTTGCTGACTTCCGACTCGATGAATGCTTTCACTTTGCCCATGAGCAGGCTCTCCAGGGCATCTTCCGCCCCGGGCTTCGCCTGATAGGACGCTACGCGCAAGTAGCCAGTTCCGCCGGCGTCCGCTTTTCCTCCATGGGCGATAGTGTGTAGAAACAGGTCCGCGTGTCTTGTGGCCCCAACATAGCTCGGGTTTATGGCGGTGGTCCACTGCCCTTCGAGCACCTTTAGCAGATTCTCTCGGCTCGTCGCGGTGAACCACTCCGCATGCGTAAAGCCGTCCGATGTATGCACGCGCGTAACTTCGTTGCCCCAGGCCACTAGTAGCCCGTCGGCGACGTCCTGTTTCATTTTTGCAATGCTGGCCTCATCCTGTTTTGCGAACGCGGCCCATTGCGCGCGCGGCACGGCCCATTCTGAAACATATGTGTAGTACGTTTGGTTCTGATCCTGCGCGGCCGCTACTTTCGACGTTAACAACATGCCCGCACAAAGTGCGGACACTAAAGCCAAGACAGTCCAAAAGCGATTGAACATTCATTCCTCCCCTTCATAGGTGTCTGCACCTGCGGAGATACGTGGCAATGACTTGTAAATTTAAATTTGATCTGGTTGAGTGATGTGGAGAATTTGTGTCCGGTAGACTCTACGCGGGTACGACAGCAGTGTCAAGGCGCATGGCAGCGCGCGAACATGATTGAAGTGACGCGAGAAAATCATGAGGCGCCGGAGGAGTTGCGGGCGCGAGTGACGCGGGCGGGCGGGGTGAACCGTTACGGCGAAGCTAATTTTCGGGTGGTGTGGGGATGGTCGCGGCTTACGTGGATTGGGGGGAAATGGACGGACACAGATGCAAGTGGAAATGTAATACGTCAGCGCATCGAGATGCGAGAGGTGCCGAAGTATTTTCCGTTTGAGCGCTGGCACATCGAACGGTGGACGCCTCCGGAAGCTTACGGATCGCCGGAGCTGTGGTATTCGCAGACTATCGAGCGCGAAGACGGTATTTTGATTCCGGCGCTTGGGCCGTTTCCGCGGCGCGGAGAGTACGAGCACTGCTTTACGTTGCAAGGCGCAGACGGGGAATTCATTCCGCTGTCGCCGACTGTGTGCGAGGCAATTGTGCTGGCGGTGGAATTTTCCAGGGGACGTCCGGCGGAAGAGCATCGTGCGGCGCTTGAGAAGAGAGAAGAGCGGCGGGAGCGGGAATGGGATTCGCACGCGGATGCTGTGCTTGATGATGCGGGGCGAGCGCTTCACGGATTGCCGTTTGTAGTTACAGCGTGAACGTTTTCTACAAGGGAAGCACGCAGGACTGCTATCTCGGCGGGAAGCGGCGGGCAATCTGTGGCAGCGACTATGAGGAAACACAAAAGACTTTCGCCGCGGGAGGCAGAACGCATGCTGGCGCAGACGTGGCCGTCTTCGGGCGGGCGACCTCTGTCTGTTCGGTCATTCGCGGATGAAAACGAGTACGGGATATTCCGTGGTGTGAGTACGAGGTTTAGGGGATGTTTCTGGAGGGCGATTGCTCTAGCCTGAATGTGTATTCGAATTCACGAAATACCCAGGAATGGAGCAGGCCGATGGATTATAGATGGGGAAAACAGAAGAAACGGTCCGTATGGAAGGGAATTGCGGCGGGAGTAATCGGCGGACTTGCGGCTGCCTACACGATGAGCAAGTTCGAGGAAGTGTACGGCAAAGCGTCGAAGTCCCTGATTGGCAAAGAACCGAGGGCGGGGGAAGGCGAAGATCCGACAGTCAAGACGGCGGATAAATTGTCGAGGACTTTTGCGGGGCACCGCCTGGGACGAAGCGAAAAGAAAAGAGCAAAGGCCATTGTGCATTACGCTTTTGCGTCGGCGCTCGGCGGGGCGTATGGCGGCGCGGCGGAAGTAGCGCCGGTCCTGAAGAAAATGTGCGGCGTGCCGTTTGGCGCGGCGGTTTTTGTCGGCACCGAAGATGTGGCGTTGCCGATGCTGAAATTGTCGAAGAAGCCGTGGGAATATGCGGTTCCGCGGCATCTGTCGCTGCTTGGGGCGCATTGCGTTTACGGCCTTACCACCGAATTAGTGCGGCGGGGAGTTCGACGAATATTTTAGAAGCGCGGCTCGAAAAAACGCGCCCGCCGGGTGCTGATCCGGCTGCAGGTGTACGTGCGACTCGAGAGCGTGGGCGCGAGCTGGCGCGCAACATCCCGAGCAGAAAACTCCTAGAACAATAGCTCTAACATTTCAACAGCGCAGCGGATGCCGATCATCGAGCGGCCGTCCGCAATGACGAGATACGTCCGCCTGCGTGCGCGAAAGTGTGGGCGAACAGGCTCGTCGCCGTGCAAGCGACCGGAGCGCGCGATTATTGGATTTGGAAGTTGATTGTGGCGGAGTGCATTTCTAAAAAGCGAAAAGGACACCATGACGACAATGATGCGGGAACTAAGGGGCTCTGCGAATGATCCGGCGACACTCGACAAGACAGCGACGATCGCTTCCATATCGGACCAAGATTGGTATGTAACCCGGACGTACGGCGTTTTTCACATTCCGGCGTGCGCGAAGGGCGAGGCGTGCGCAGTACTGGTTGTGACGCCGCGGGGCGATGCAATTGATTTGGGCGACAATCGGAGGTTTCCGTTCACGATTACGCCGCGCGAAATCGCCGAGGATATTGTGCAGGACCTGGGGAATCATGGGATTTTTGTTTGCGCCGAGGCGCGGCCCGCGGACCAGGAGCTGAGTGAAGCAGTTGTACGAAGGGACGCGTGGTATAAGCAGCTTGTCGCGGATGCGGATGAGATGTGGGCGCGAGGACATTCGTATCGAGAGATTTCGGATATGCACAGGCGAGCGGCGCTGGCTATGGGACTTGAACGTGAGTGGGCGTACGTGCCGCAGCGTTCGGTGGATTGTCCCGTATGCGGGGAAAAAGTGAAGGCGGGCGTGGCGGTATGCAAACATTGCAGCGCGGTGTTAGATGCGGAGCGCGCGGCGAAGTATGGAGTTGTGGGGCAGCGTGAATTTGCGGCTCCGGTTTCGCGGCGGAAGTCTGGCGAGTGAACGGGATTTGAACATACGGCTTACGGGCGGAGAGGCCTCACGTCAGCCGGACGAAGTCGTCCGGCGGGACGTGAGCTACAAGTGCGGGTTTCGTGGGTGGACCAAGGGCACAAAGATATAAAGAGGACGATGGGGCGACATTATTTCGAGGCGACATTCGCATGAGAATATTTCTGAAAATTGCAGCGGTATCGTGTCTGTCCGTTTTGTTCACAGCGACAGCGGTTTGGGGGCAGGGATCGCGGCATGATGACACGGTGCGCGGTGAGCAAGACATTCCGGTGGCGGGAGCGACGGTTGTGGTTTGCGCGCAGCCGGCGAATGTGACGATAACGCCGTGTACGCCGCTGGCGAATCTGTACACGGATGCAACGCTGACGACGCCAGCGGCGAATCCGCTGACATCCGACGGTTTGGGAAACTTTCATTTTTATGCGGCGCCGGGAATGTACACGGTGCAGGTCTACGGACCGGGAATTCACACATACACGACGCCGGACGTGATTCTGCCGATGA
>DASZCH010000062.1:0-2571 GCA_035943235.1 Candidatus Acidiferrales bacterium | reverse complement strand
TCCACCGCGTCGCATTTGTTCAGAAACACCACAATCGCCGGCACTCCCACCTGCCGAGCCAGCAAAATGTGCTCGCGCGTCTGCGGCATCGGTCCGTCGGTCGCCGCCACCACCAGAATCGCGCCGTCCATCTGCGCCGCGCCGGTGATCATGTTCTTGATGTAGTCGGCGTGTCCCGGGCAGTCGATATGCGCGTAGTGCCGGTTGGGCGTCTCATACTCCACGTGCGACACCGCTATCGTGATGCCCCGCTCGCGCTCTTCCGGCGCGTTGTCGATTGAATCGAACGCCCGGAACTGCACCTTCGGGTTGTTCTTCGACAGCACTTTCGTGATCGCCGCCGTCAACGTCGTCTTGCCGTGGTCGATGTGTCCAATCGTCCCAATGTTCAGGTGCGGCTTGCTGCGCTCAAATTTTTCCTTCGCCATGTCTCACTCTGCTCCTCAGCGTGTGCTTGATTCCTAGTTGAAAGCCCCTGGAAACTCTTTTCGAAACGGCTTGAAGCACTGCTCCAGTTCGTCTCTTTCTGCCAATTCCCAAAATCGCTGCCATTCCTGGTCCCTGCGAACGGTGCCGGACATGTACCTGAGTTTATCCAAAAATTTCCGACCATCGTTGGCTTTGAACCGAACGAACCGAAACTTGTCCCGGGACTCACTCATCGAGCCACCTTGCCCGTGGCCTTCGAAATCACTTCCTCGGAAACGGCCGCCGGAGTTTGCGCGTAATGCGAAAAGTGCATCGTAAAACTGCCACGCCCCTGCGTGCGGCTGCGCAAATCCGTGGCGTAGCCGAACATTTCCGACAGCGGCACTTCCGCGCGAATCACCGTGCTGGCCGCGCGATTTTCCGTGCCCTGCACGTGCGCGCGGCGCGAATTCAAGTCGCCGAACACCTGGCTCATGTATTCCTCGGGCACCACCACTTCCACTTTCATAATCGGCTCGAGAAGCTTCGGATGCGCGCGGCCGCAGGCTTCCTTGAACGCCATCGAGCCCGCAATCTTGAACGCCATTTCCGAGCTGTCGACTTCATGATAGCTGCCGTCGTCAACCACCACCGCAACGTCCACCATTTCGTAGCCCGCGAGGATGCCGTTTTCCATGGCTTCCTTGATGCCCTCTTCAATCGGCGCAATGTATTCCTTGGGAATCGCCGCGCCGACGATTTTGTCGATGAACAGCAGGCGATGCTCCTTGTCAAACCGCCATTTCCCGCCCTTGCCCGCCACCTGTTTCGCCAAATCGTCGAGCTCGTCGGTCGAAAGCTCGCGCATGTCTTCATGGCCCGCGCCCGGCAACGGATGCACCGTCAATTTCACGTGACCATACTGCCCGCGGCCGCCCGTCTGCCGAATGTAGCGGCCTTCGGCGGGCGCCGACTTTACAATCGTTTCGCGGTATGCAACCTGCGGCCGTCCTACATTGGCCTGCACGCTGAATTCGCGCATCATGCGGTCGACAATGATTTCCAAATGCAATTCGCCCATGCCGGAGATGAGCGTCTGGCCCGTGTCTGGCTCCGTGTGAACGCGGAAAGTGGGATCTTCCTGCGCCAACCGCGCTAGCGCGTTGCCCATTTTCTCCTGATCAGCCTTGGTCTTCGGCTCGATGGCCACGGATATGACCGGCGCTGGAAACTCGATGGCCTCCAACACAATGGGCTTCTCTTCATCGCACAACGTGTCGCCCGTCGAAACGTTTTTCAATCCGACGCACGCAGCAATATCGCCCGCATCGATCGCCTGGATTTCCTCGCGCTTGTTGGCGTGCATGCGCAGCAAACGGCCAATGCGTTCGCGCGATTTCTTGGTCGCGTTGTAAACCGTCGCGCCCGTCTTGCACACCCCGGAATAAACGCGGATGTAAGTCAGGTGCCCGACGTACGGGTCGGACATAATCTTAAACGCCAGCGCCGCAAACGGCTGGTCGTCCGCGGGACGCCGCAATTCCGGCTCGTCCGTGTCCGGCGAAATGCCTTCAACCGGCGCCACATCCGCAGGCGATGGCAGAAAGTCAACAATCGCGTCGAGCAGCGGCTGCACGCCCTTATTCTTGAACGCCGAGCCTGCAAGCACGGGAACCAGCTTCAAAGCCAGCGTCGAGCGGCGAACGGACGCGCGCAGCTCTGCCGGCTCGAGCTTGTGCTCGGCCAGATATTTCGTGAGCACGGCGTCATCGTGCTCGGCAATGTATTCGACAACCTTCTCGCGATGCTCCTTATAAAATTCAGGGCTCACCGCACCCGATTTCAACGCCGCGGCAATATCCGGCCGCGACTTCTGAAACTCCGGATCCCACAGCTGGTCCAGCGAAATGTATTCGAACTCCGCGCCAAGCGATTCATCCTTCCAGACAATCGCGCGCTCCTCGATGAAGTCAATCACGCCGATGAAAGTGTCTTCTTTGCCGAGGGGAAACTGGAGGGGGACGGGGTGGGCCGAAAGGCGCTGCCGCATGGTGCGAATCACATGGTCGAAATCCGCGCCCACGCGGTCCATTTTATTGACGAACGCAATGCGCGGTACGCGATACTTGTCCGCCTGACGCCACACCGTTTCCGTCTGCGGCT
>DASZCH010000061.1:0-4798 GCA_035943235.1 Candidatus Acidiferrales bacterium | reverse complement strand
CCGCCCGCCTGAATGTTTCGGCCGTCGTTGACAAGGATCGGGCGCTCGCTCCGGATATAGCGGCGGTGGCACAGCTGGTCGCGAAGGGCGAGTTTCAAAATATACTTCGGTGACGCGAAAAGATCCGCGCTCGCCATTTTTCCAACTAGCGAAACGGCTTACTTCAGGTTTTCCTGAGGCAAGGAACGCTCGTCGCTAAACGGGCTTCAGTTTCGAGTCGGTCTCTTTCGGAAAATAACTTTTCGAAAAGATTTTGATTTTTTTTAAAAAGAAGGAGTTCAGAGATGCCCAAAACACGAGGAGCGCCGAGGCAAGACTCAGCAGGGCATTGAGCGTATCAAGCCTACTCAGCATGCCTGTATCATAGGAGGCGACCGGGCGAAAGTGAAGCAAAATCGGACACGCTGCCCGTGACGGCGATTAGGTAATCGCGACTTCTTCGTAGACGCCGAAGACATCGCGCAGCGCGTCGCAGATTTCACCGAGGGTCGCATAGGCTTTCACGGCGTCGTAAATGTGCGGCATCATGTTCTCTTCGCCTTTGGCGGCTTTGCGCAGAGCGTTCAAGCGGCGTTCGACTTCGGCGGAGGAGCGGTCGGCGCGGAGTTTCGCGAGGCGCGCGGCCTGGCGATGCGCGACGGTTTCGTCGATGAGCAAAGTGTCGATGGGTTTTTCATCGGCGACGAAATCGTTGACACCAACGATGATTTTCTCTTTGCGGTCCACTTCCACCTGATAACGGTATGACGCCTCGGAAATTTCCCGCTGCGGGTACGCGCGTTCGATGGCGTTCACCATGCCGCCCAGCGCATCGATTTTTTCGATGTAATCCCACGCCCCGCGTTCCACTTCGCCTGTCATCGTTTCGACAAAATAAGATCCGCCAAGCGGATCGACGGTATTGGTCACGCCGCTCTCGTGGGCGATGATTTGCTGCGTGCGCAGCGCGACGGTCGCCGCGAATTCAGTAGGGAGCGCCCACGCTTCATCCAAAGAATTGGTGTGCAACGATTGCGTTCCGCCCAAAACAGCCGCCAGGGCCTGCAGCGCCGTGCGAACCACGTTGTTGTAAGGCTGCTGCGCGGTCAGAGAGCAACCCGCCGTTTGCGTGTGGAACCGCAGCGCCCACGATCGCGGGCTTTTCGCGCCAAAACGTTCGCGCATGGTCTTGTACCAAATGCGCCGCGCCGCGCGATACTTGGCAATTTCCTCGAAGAAATCATTATGCGCGTTGAAGAAAAACGAAAGCTGAGGAGCGAAATTGTCGACTTCGAGGCCGCGCCGAATCGCCCAGTCCACATATTCGATTCCGTCGCGCAACGTGAACGCAAGTTCTTGAATCGCAGTCGAGCCCGCTTCTCGAATGTGATAACCGCTGATCGAAATCGCATTGAACTTCGGTGTTTGTTTCGCGCCAAATTCAAAAGTATCGATCACCAAACGCATCGACGGCCCGGGCGGGTAGATATACTCCTTCTGCGCGATGTATTCCTTCAGGATGTCGTTCTGCAGTGTGCCCGAAATTTTCTTCCAGTCGGCGCCCTGCTTTTCCGCCACGGCCAGGTACATGGCCCAAATAATCGCGGCGGGCGAATTGATCGTCATCGAAGTGCTCACGTCCGCCAGCGGAATCTTGTCGAAAAGCACTTCCATATCCGCGAGCGAACTGATCGCCACTCCGCATTTGCCGACTTCGCCCTCGGAAAGCGCGTGGTCTGAGTCGTAACCCATCAGCGTCGGCAGGTCGAACGCCACGGAAAGTCCCGTTTGCCCCTGCGCCAGCAAATAGCGAAAACGCTTGTTCGTATCTTCCGCCGCTCCGAATCCCGCGAACTGCCGCATCGTCCACAGACGCCCGCGATACATCGTGGAATGAATGCCGCGCGTATACGGCGGCTCGCCCGGATAGCCCAGGTCCTTCTCAGACGACCATCCGCTCAAATCCGCGGGCGTATACAGCCGCCGGATCGGATAGTCCGAAATTGTGGTGAATTCCTTTGCGCGCTCGGGCGATTTCTCGAGCGTCGGTGCCAAAACGTTCTTCTCCCACTCGATTTCAGCGGCCGACGGTGTGCGCGAAGAGCCGTGCGACGAAATTTTTGAAGGAGTTCCTGACGGTGCGCGTGACGAGGTGTGTGACTCGGGCTCGGCGCTAGTGGTCGCGGACGAACCTTGCCGTTCCTTCAACATTTCGCTATCTCCCGGCCGGTTCGCCCGGCCCGTTATCCACTGGCGAAGTTCTGCTTCGATTGTAGGGCAAGCGGAAAAAGCGGGCAAGTACAGCTCGCGAATGCTGCCGTACTAAGAGCACAAGAAGAAAGGCCCGGAGCAAAAATCCCCGAGCCTTCATTGTTTCGTTGATTTATGGCGGTTACTTATGCAGCCCCAATCCGAACACATCTTCGCCTGTCAAGCGTCCGCCGATTGTCCCGGGGATCAGCGGCTGCCGCGCCTCAAAATCAATGGCCCGGTGTCTGGCATCGGCGATTGTGATGTTATTCGCGTTGAGTGTGCGACCCATGGCCAAATTGAAATTCACCAGCGCAATTTGCAGATTCGCTTTTGCCTGCAGTTCATTGCCTTTGGCCGCGGTCAAGTCGCGCGAACGGAGAATCACTTGGTAGCTGGTCGAAGCTCCCAAAGAGTATTTTTTCTGTTCGTCATCGAGGGTTTGCTGCGCAAGCTGCGTGGCCTTCTCGGTGGCAACAACCTGAGCGGCGTCCTGCTGAATGGCAATCAGTGCGTTGCGAACGCCAACCACGATGGTGTTTTTCTCCTGTTGATACACGGTTTGGTACTCGCGTTCGTTCAACAGCGCCCGCGCGTGATCCGCCTGGGCCGAGCGGTTACGTAGCGGCAAGCTCAAATTCAAGCTGGCCGAGTAGCTCGGAAACTGATTCTGGAAAATCGCCGAATAGGCGTTCCCGACGCCGCCGGGGACAGTCGTGGTCGTGGTGTTAAATGTATTTCCCACGCCAACGAACTCCTGCACGCCGCCGGTGAACACAGGATTGCCGTTGGCATCCAGAATGGGGACGTTCAAATTTGGAATAAACGTGAGCGGCGTCGAGGAATTGATCCTCGAGATGCCACCCAGGCCGGAGCTCAGGTAATTTGCGGAAAGCGTCAGCGCGGGGAGCAACTCGCTCCGCGTCGCTTTGATTTCCACCGTATCATTCGCCAATGTGAGCTGCTCCGCTTTCAATTCCGGGCGATTCGCCCATGCTTCTTTCACCGCGTCCGGCAGCGCGATTGTGGGTACGGCCTCCAATTCCTCGATCGGCGTCGTCGGAACCACCTCCACGTCCTGAAAAGCCGGGTCCAAAAGATTTTTGGTCATCAATTGGAGGAGCAAGGTTTGCTGCTGCAGCAAGTTGGTCTGTGCTTGAATCACCAACTGATTGTCCGTGGCGATTTCCGATTCCGCGGTCAGCACGTCCAGCGGCGCAAGCGTGCCGATTTCGAGCTGGCGTTTATTGTCCTCATAGAGCTTTTGCGAAGTGGCCAGCGCGGCCTTCTGCACGTCCACGTTCTGCCGGGCAAACACAAGCAGCCAATACTGATTTTCCACCTGTGTCACCGAATTGATGACTTGCTCTTCAAAGAGCAGATTGTCCTGCTTCAACGTATTCTTCGTCTCGATAATGAAGCGCGTCACCGGGAGTATCCCGAAGCCTCTCAACAGCGGCTGCTGAATGCTGGCGAAAAGCTGAGACGATACGGACGGGTTGAAAAAGTTTGCGGACGAGGAGGAAGAACTCCGTGTATTGTCCAAGCCAAACGAGAACGACGTTCCCGTGTGTAGCTCCTGCGAATAGGCAATGTTGAGTTGAGTCTGGTGGCTTTTGAGAGCGACCAGGGAATTGGTCCCTGTGCCGGTTCCCGAAATAAACGGATTGTTCACCGGCGTCGTGTTGTCCGCGATGCTTGCTGTTGCGCCGATCACCGGATCAAACGTGCCGCCGCCCCCAGACCCCAGCACGAACTGTCCGGTGGGTACCCCGCCGCCTTCCGCTCGCAGAACGTCCGTCTGACCAAACCAAGGCGTGTATCGCGCGACGCGAATGTCGAGATTGTTTTGGAGCGCCAAAGCCACCGCGTCCTGCAAGCTCAGATCGAGCTTTCCATCGTGGATCATGTTGTAAATCGCCGGCGTGTTCGTCAAATCGGGAGGGGGCACATTGATTGAGAAATACGGGGCGAAAATATTCGGAAACCATTGCCTCCCCTTGGAATAGTCCGGCCCGGTGCGAAGATTCGGGTAGGGCAGCACGGCGGGATTTTGGGAAGTCGCCGGTGCCTGAGTCTGCGCCGGCTGCGTGGGATATTGCGGCGGTGTCGCTTGCTGAGATTGCGCTTGGACAAGGCCGGGAAATCCGACCGCGAGGGCCGCGGCCAGATACAGAGCAACGGCGGTCCGAATAAGCCTTCCAGTCATATAGTTATCTTCCCCCTGATTTCAGAATTGCGGTTTATTCCCTAGTATGGTGAAACGTGCGAGAGCGATGATATGTTTCAACTGATTGCGTGCTGCAAGGCGGCGGCCAATGTTATCCGCTTGCAATCAGGTAGTAAGGCTGGGATTTTGCTCCGCACGATGTTCAGAAGCGGACAGTAACAGGCCACGAGCGAACACTTGAAGCGCAAAGTCTAACATCAGAGGCTCTGCATTGACAATAAAGCCTGCCCAGGCCTAGGCTAGCGCCGTTATTCAACATGGAGGCCCTCCCACATGCATCCGGATGAAATTAAGCAACTGCTTGAACGCGTTGGAGCAGTGCGGCATGGGCATTTTGAA
>DASZCH010000060.1:0-8795 GCA_035943235.1 Candidatus Acidiferrales bacterium | reverse complement strand
GGCAACATGCACGCGCGCGAACGCCTCGAAGCCATGATGGGCCCGGGCGGGATTCAGGATTGCGACAATGCCATGAATTGCGTGAAAGTGTGCCCCAAGAGCATTCCTCTCACCGAATCGAATAACGAAATCAATCGCCAGGTCCTCAAGCACGCCGTGTGGGACTGGCTGAATTTTTCCGAAGGCCCCACCGAACGCGACGACGAATGGAAACGCACCGGCATCCAAAAGTGAGATGGTAGGTCAGTTTGAGTTTTCTCGGTCGTGACACAAAGACTCACAAAATTAAAAAAGCCCCGCTATCAGAAATGAAGGCAGTGGCTGAGGTTGATTCTGAGGGGCAGTTTCCGATAATCCGACTTACCGGGACTTGACTTTTGCGCGATACAATGTTCGGGATGATGAGAGCCGGGCCGGGCACCAATGATTCCTTGGTTTGTTGCAACTGCAAAATTCGACAAGACTGATGCCACTTGGGCAAAGTACATCGCATGGTCCGGTCTTACACAGCTTGACGAGGTTGTTTCCCTCGACTCCAGTCTTTGCCCAACCGTTCTCCCCGACATTAAACCGGAGTACTGGAGTCACATTGTTAACGAAGATTTCATGCTTCACTTTTTCACTGATCTAGATTATCTGCGTGGCGAAACAGCCGCCATTTCTCGAAAGAATCTTCTCTGTGTTTTTCGCAATCCCTCTGTCCACCCTACTGCTACACAAGCTCCCGAAGGGTTCGAGTTTATTGGATATGACCTGCTAGAAAAGGATTGCGGGATAAGCGCACTAACCAACTGTGGTGGATTTCCGAAAGCATTCTCCAACAGCGAACTTTCAGAGAAAGGCCTTTTAAGGGCGCACGAACGTTCCCGGGCTGTGCAGGAGGCCCTAATTCGGGAATACCCCAACGAACCTCATGCGGACTGCCATCTTTGGGCTATTTTCCGCCGTCTGTAAATGCTAGATGGGTCGCCAAGTCCTGGTAAACGCGCTTATCAGAAACTGAAATCACTGCGGAACTGAATTATCCTTTGCCCGCATCGCGCCTCTGGGTTACTCTTTCCCGCCGGAGGAACCTTCATCCATGCGCCATCTTGCCCGCACCGCGTCTCTCCTGATATTTTTATCGTTCGCGATCATCGTGTCTGCTCAAACCACCACCACTCCAAAAATTTCCGCGCACGCGCGCGAATTGCATCTCCATTCCATCGTCATCGACACGCATGACGACACCACGCAGCGCCTCCTCGATCCGCATTTCGATCTCGGCGCGCGCCACAACGACGGCAACATCGACATCCCGCGCATGAAGGAAGGCGGCCTCGACGGAATTTTCTTCTCCATTTACATGCCGGGGACGATCACTGGACCCATCGCCGTCGAAAAAGCGCTCGACCAAATCGCCGCCGTGCGCGAGATGGCTCGCCGCCATCCCAATGACGTGATGCTTGCAAGGACTGCCGCGGACGTCCGCCGCGCCTTCGCCGAACACAAAATCGCCGCGCTCATGGGCGTCGAAGGCGGCCACATGATTAACGACGACCTCGCGGTTCTCGACGCGTTCGCCGCTCTCGGCGTCCGCTACATGACTCTCACGCATTTTATAAACACCGATTGGGCCGATTCCTCCACCGACAAGCCCGCGCACAACGGACTCACCGATTTCGGCAAGGAAGTCGTCCTGCGCATGAATCGCGACGGCATCATCGTCGACATCTCCCACACCGCCGACAAGACTTTCTACGACGCGCTCGCCGTCAGCAAAGCCCCGCTGATTGCATCGCACTCTTCCTGCCGCGCGTTGTGCGACGCAGTTCGCGACATGAGCGACGACATGATCAAGGCCCTCGCGGCCAAGGGCGGCGTCATCCAAATCAATTATCACGTCGGGTTCATCAGCCAGAAATACGTTGACGCCACCAAGGCCAAACCCGAAATTTTGAAGGGAGTCGCCGACCAGGTCGCTCAGAAATGCTCCAAAGCCGACGAAGTTTGCCAGCTCATTACGGAAAATCAGCTCATCCACAAACTGATGCTCGATGGCACCCTGCCCAAAGTGAGCTGGACGGAAATCGTCGACCACATTGACCATGCCGTGAAAGTCGGCGGCATCGACCACGTCGGTTTGGGTTCCGATTACGATGGCTCGGACATGCCCATCGGCATGGAAGACGTCACGCACCTGCCGCAAATCACTCAGGCGCTCCTCGACCGCGGCTACTCCGACGCCGACATAAAGAAAATCCTCGGCGAAAACACGCTGCGCGTAATGGCCGCCGCCGAGCGCGTCAGCCTGGAAATGCAGCAGCAGCCCTAGCCTTTCGCTGTTTTGAGCGGCGGCCTTCCGGCCGGCAGTTTTCGATTTTTGCTTTTAATTGTTTCAGGAGGCTCAATGAAGCGTACGAGAACCATCGCAATTCTTTTCAGCCTTAGCCTGATCTGCGCATTCGCCGCGCCGTCCGCGCTTGCGCAAACTCGCCACACGATCCCAAGGAGAAAACCCGTGTCTACTACTGGATCGCTTTTGAATCCCGCCTCGCTCCATGCGACGGCTCCCGCAACCTACGACGTAAAGTTCCATACCACCAAGGGCGATTTCACGGTGCAAGTGACGCGCGCCTGGGCGCCAAACGGCGCGGACCGCTTCTACAACCTCGTCGAGCATCATTTCTATGATGAGGCCACATTCTTCCGCGTCGTCGCCGGCTTCGTTGTGCAATTCGGCATTCCCGCGAATCCTCGTTACGGCAAAATCTGGGCCAACGCCAATATCAAGGATGATCCTGTAAAGGAGAGCAATCTTCCCGGCTATATAACCTACGCGCAGTCGTCCGCGCCGAATTCCCGCACCACGCAAGTGTTCATCAATTTCGGCGACAACTCGCGCTTGGATTCGATGGGCTTTGCGCCGTTCGGCAAAGTCATCGAAGGCATGAAGGTTGTCGAATCCTTCTACAGCGGATATGCAGATCAGCCGACGGGCATGCAAGACCAGATCGCCAACCAGGGCAACGCCTTCCTTGAGAAAAATTTCCCCAAGCTCGACAAGATTCTCACAGCGCGCGTCGTCCCCGCAACTCCGGCAACTCATCCAGCGACGCATCCGAAACCCGCCGCCCACTGAGCCGCGGGCATTTCGTTGTTTCGGGTGCCCCATCCTGGAAGGGTGGGGTGCTTGTTTTCTGTGGTTCAGCCTGGGCCGCCATCCGGGTAGCGCAGACCTTCACGCCGTTTGAAGGTCCGCGATTTCTGCTGTCCTAGCGGTGACGCCGCACCGCTAACGACGGTGTCGCCGGAAATATCCAAACCAGCAGAGTCCGGCGCCAATCCAGATGATCGCTGCCTCTCCGAGGCTATCCTTCCGTGCCAGCGCATTGATGAACGCCAGGTGGAGAGTGAAGTAGAAGGCGAGCAGCGTAAAAAAGATCACAGCCACCAATAAGGTCGTTTGCCGACGCAGGCGCGCGAAATACAAAAACCAGTTAAGCGCCGCCAGGCTCCAGTAAAACCCGGCGTCCCAGGGGGCGTCGCGAACCATCAACCATGAGATGTGCCCATTAGTGAAAACAAATGACAACGGAGCGAGCGTCAAGAATAGGGCCATGCCGAACCACCACTTGCGCCTCTGCAATGCGCCACGGACGCACTCTAGGTCGTGCTTTTCTTTTTCGACTTCGCGCGCAACCGGGGCCGCCGCTTGGAGGACACTAAGTGGCGTGGCGGCGCTCCGTGCAACGCGCTCGAAATCCGGATCGCTCCGAAAATAATCCTCGACCAGCACTTTCGTATCTCCGCTGGCCTCGCCCGAAAAATATACCGGCAACAAATCTGTTACCACTTCCCGTGTGACGTTCATGGTTTTGCTCCTGCGGCGGGAACCATCTCCCGCCACGCCTGCCTGGTTTGCATCAGCTTCAATCTCGCGCGATGAACTTTTACCTTCGCCGTGACCACCGCAATCCCCAGCGTTGCGGCGATCTCCTCGTACGGTATTTCGTCAAGCGCGCGCATCAGCAGCACCGTGCGGTCCACCTCCGGCAGTTCCTGCAGTGCCGCCAGCACCGCGCTCACCTCCGCGCTCTGCTCCATCTGCGTCTGCGCGCTGATTCGCATATCGGGCATGTTTTCGTGAAGCTCTGTATGCTTCGCGCCGCGCCGCAACAAATCCGTATACGCATTTCGCGCAATCGTGAAGAGATAGCTTTTCACCGTCGGCTGCCGGATGCGGTCGCGTGCCATCCATGCGCGCACGAATGTATCCGATGTAATTTCGTCCGCCATCACCGCATCGCCGCACAAATACAGCGCAAATCGGCGGACATCTGACGCATAGCGTTCGTAGAGGCTTTCAATGTCCGCCATTTTTGATTGCCACACAGGTTACGCGCCAATGGCGCAAAGGTTACAGTGGGAAATTGCACTTTATGGAGTGCGGCGGCTCGACGCCGCTGTTCTCAACAAACGGCTTCAACGGTATTGCTTTTTGCGTGTTCTCGGCCCCGCGCTATCTGGCTAGCGCAGAGTCTCGCTGTTCGAGACTCTGCGGCTCTACGCTGCGGACCCGTTGCGAGAAGCAGTTGAATCTCGGCTTGTTCGATGACCTGGAAAAACCCTACGCCTACTTTTGTTCAACCACTAAGCTTGTGAAGGTGGCTCGGCCCGGCCCCGAGATCACGAATCCGACCCAGCCCTGACTGTACGTGTCATCGCGCACGACTTTTACTTTCTGACCGTCCACAAAGACTGAGATTTGATTGTTCAAGTCCTGTACAGATAGTTCTGTCGCGGACGTCGGCGCGTTTCCAACCGCCGTCCAGGGAACGATCCCCTTCTCCTTATAAGCCAGGGGGTAAGTGTCAGGGAGAAAATCCCTCCTCACAACTGCCACTGACAAATTCTTTTCTTTGACAGCATCACTAAGGAGCAGCGCGTAATATCCCATCGGATTCATCCGAAATATCAAGCCTGCGGCGGGGCGAGCGGCGTATGGGAATTGCGATTTGACGTCGTGCGACTTGGCCGGAACCAACTTCATACTAACGGATGCGTAAAAACCGCTCCACCAGGGACCGTAGGTGGCGACGACGTCTTCTCGACCTTCTGCCAACGGCGACATCGCCTTATTGATGTTGCCGGCCGGCACCTCGACGCTGTAGACCGGCGCCCTGATGTTGTCTGCCGGCACGCCAACGTTGCCGGTCGGCACCTCGAGATTTAAAAGTTCGTATCCACCGGAGACGTAATGCGAATTCTCATGAATGGGCCAGCCGCTATGAGGGTTGGAGAAATTGTCGCGGTAGGTCATTCCGCCAAGACCGTGCGTTACGTCGGCTTCATAAGGATAGGGATGAAACTTGGGAGAGACGGTACACGTTGCCTCGTCGAAATGCACGAATTGCGACGCGTCTTGCTGTGAGTCAACGAGCCGGCGGGCGAGCACGTGCGCGCCATGGCGGTCTACTTTCACTTCGATCTTCCGCAACTCATAGGGAGTTTTTTGTGGGTAATACGCCAGCGTGTATTCCGACTTCAGCATGTTGGAAACCGCCCGCAGTGCTTCTTCCAGGCCGCCGTTGGATTTCGGAATGAACGATTCGGCGCCGGACTCTTTCATGAGGCGTTCAAACACGACGATGGGGTTGTCCATATCCTGGCCGTCGACGAGGGTCAGCCTTGGTTCGGGATGACCCTGAAAACCGAACTCCGGCCTGCTTTGCAGGCCGATCATAAAAAGCTGGGCGCGAGAGGAACGCACTAGGCCAATCAGTTGTTCGAGGTTGATCCGACTGTACTGGTCGACACCGTCCGTGATGACGATTACCGCCTGCCGCAGATTTTTTGAGGTGCGCAGGTGGCACAGCGCTGTGGCGATTGCGTCATATAGAGCGGATCCATGGCTAGGAGCGCGGGCTAATGCAACGCCGGCGGGATTCAGGAGTCGCGCCCTCGTGAAGTGCTGGAATGGTCCCATCTGGTCGGTGAAATCCATTGCGGAGATGTCGTCGCCGGGACGTGCGGTGCGCATGAATTGGGCGGCAATTTCCTGCTCCGAGCCCAGATGTCCGCTGGAATTCATCGTGTTGGAGGAATCGACGAGGATGGCAATGTCGACCGGGCTGTTGCCGGCGTCAAAGAAGACAATTTTTTGGCGTTGGCCATTTTCCCTAACTTTAAAATTCTTTGCGGAAAGCCCCAGCACATCGTTTCCCTTTGAATCCTTCACCTGCACGTCAATGGTTTGGAGATCGACTTCGACGCGCAGGACGGGAACGTTCGATTGTGCTTCAGTGATCGCGCCGCGGAAAAGAGTGATGCCGTGGAAGAGAGGCCAGGGGAAGATGCAGACGGTCACGACGGCGGAAAGCAAAGTCACGAAGGCCCTGTGGAAGGATGGAATATAGCGCGGACCCAACTTCATGAAATTGTCCTATGGATCGCTCGTAGCCAAGCATAATGTCAAGAAACGGAGAATGCAACAGCACGGGCGGTTCTCCGCGATATGCAGCTTAAACGCGAAGGCGCTCCATGCCGTCGAAAGGGTGCGTCACAGGCCCAAAATGGTCACCAACTCCCGCACCGACGCCGCCGACTTCTCCAGGGCTCCGCGTTCCTCCGGCAGCAGCTTAATCTCAATAATCTGCTCGATGCCACGCGCGCCCAGCTTGCACGGCACGCCGACGAACAGTCCCTTGATCCCGTACTCGCCCTCCAAATACGCGGCGCACGGCATGATTTTTTTCTTGTCCATCAAGATCGCCTCGCACATCGCAAACGCCGCCGCCGAAGGCGCGTAATACGCCGAGCCAGTCTTCAAATAATTCACGATTTCGCCGCCACCCTTGCGCGTACGCTGCACAATCGCGTCAACGCGCTCTTTAGGCAGCAAATCCGGCAGCGGGATCCCTGCCACCGTTGAATAGCGCGGCAGCGGCACCATATCGTCGCCATGCCCGCCCAGCACGAAGCACGAAATGTTCTCGACCGACACACTCAATTCCATCGACACGAACGCCGCCATCCGCGCCGAATCCAGCACGCCCGCCATCCCCATCACGCGCTGCTTTGGAAATCCGCTGCTCTTGAAAGCCGCCTGCGTCATCACGTCCAGCGGATTCGTCACCGTGATCAAAATCGCCTCGGGCGAGAGCTTCGTAATCGGCTCGACGACGCCCTTAATCACGTCATAATTCGCCTTCAACAAATCGTCGCGGCTCATTCCCGCCTTGCGCGGGAACCCCGCCGTGATTACGACGATGTCGCTATTTGCCGTCGCTTTGTAGTCTCCCGTGCCCGTCGAAATTCCCTGCGCGCTCACGCTCGAGCCGGAGATCGACGCCGATTCCAGCATGTCGAGCGCTTTGCCCGTCGGCACGCCTTCCAAAATGTCCGTCAGCACCACGTCCGCGAGTCCCGAATCCACCAGCCGCTGCGCCGTCGTCGAGCCCACGAACCCGCCACCCACCACCGTCACTTTCTTCCTCATCATCTCTCCTAAAAAATAGTTAAGAGTTAGCAGTTCAGAGTTAAAGGAGCAGACTGCATCGACCACAGATCGCGTAGAACAGAAAAGTCAGCCGATAAGTGTACCGCACACGTGCAAGTCTCGTACTGGCAAAAAAGGGAGGTTTTAGATTGTCCCCTAAATCTCAGCTGTTACCCAACGCCTATTCATTCGTCGATTTTTGCAGCGAGTCTATTTAGACCTGTCCTTCATTACCTTGATGCTCGCTTTTACCAGTTTCTTCACTAAGGTCGCAGGTATCGGCTTACCCATTGGGAAGCTAACAATGGCTTTCGTTACGGGATAATTTGCAAGTTCCTTCTTATGTTCTTGTATCACTGGCGGGCGAATATGCAGGCGGATGGATGGGTTCTTAAAGCTGAACCACGCGAACATCCCATCATAATCGTATCCCGCATAGGAATAGCCGGGCATTTGGAAATAGTCGGTGCGTTCCGTGGCTCTGGGCGCGGCCACGCGTATGGCGGCTCTGATTTTCGCCAAATTGCGTTGCGCTTCTTTCGGACATCCTGCTATGTATTCATCTACTTCGGTAACTTTGTGTTTCGCGGCGGTTGCATTCTCCCGCTTTGATTTTGTTCGTTTCATTCCAATCACCCGCCACTAGCCCGTTTATGGCTTGCCCTGAGGAATTCGACGGGTCTACCGTCGCATGTTTTCGTTGTTAAGGTCCAGCCGGCCCTATCTGGCCGCCTTGCTCGTCTCCATATTCTCAATAATCGCCGACGCAAATTCCGAAGTCCGCACCTTCGTTGCGCCGGTCATCATTCGCTCCAAATCGTACGTCACGCGTTTCTGCTGAATCGTGCGCTCGATTCCCGACTCGATCAGCCGCGCCACTTCATTCCACCCTATGAATTCGAACATCATGGCGCCGCTCAGCATTACCGACGCGGGATTAATCACATCCTTGTCGGCGTATTTCGGAGCCGTGCCGTGCGTCGCCTCGAACACTCCGAAGCCGTCGCCGATATTCGCTCCCGGCGCCATGCCAAGCCCGCCCACCTGTGCCGCGCACGCATCAGAAAGATAATCGCCGTTCAAATTCGGCGCAGCGAACACTTGATATTCATCCGCGCGCGTCAAAATCTGCTGAAACACGGAATCCGCGATGCGGTCGTTCACCAGGATTTTCTTTTTCCACTCGCCGCGCCCGTGCGTTGAGTAAATCGCATGCAACGTCGCGTTCACTTCTGCTGCCACTTGCTTGCGGAATTGCTCCGGCGCATTTTCCATTCCGGGTTCGACCAGCGCTGCATTCTGCTCGACGCTGATA
>DASZCH010000059.1:0-22424 GCA_035943235.1 Candidatus Acidiferrales bacterium | reverse complement strand
CCTGACCCTCAGCGACCACGTCGCGCATTTCGGCCTCGAGCATCACGAATGCAACGACAGCCGCCTGCCTGAGCGCGCAGCGATCGGCCCGAACGCCGAAATGTTTCTCGGCGGTTTGCTCTCGCACGAATTCATGCACTCATGGAACGGTAAATTCCGCCGTCCCGCCGATCTCGCAACGCCCGAATATGAAACGCCGATGCAAGACGACCTTCTCTGGGTTTACGAAGGGCTGACTGATTACCTCGGGCCTCTGCTCGCCGCGCGCAGTGGTTTGTGGACGCCGGAGCAATATCACGAATATCTAGCGAGCATCGCAGCGGATCTCGGGCCCGGCACGCCAGGCCGGACTTGGCGTGATTTGCAGGACACAGCAACCGCAATTCCAGGCGTCCGCGGAGGAGGAGGTTGGGGGAACTGGAGGCGCGGCTCGGACTATTATCCCGAAGGCGACCTCGTATGGCTCGAAGTTGCGACCATCATCCACCAGCAGAGCAACGGTGCGAAATCCATCGACGACTTCTGCCATCTCTTTCACGGCGGCGCAAACAACGGCCCCGAACTGAAAACATACACATTCGACCAGGTCGTCGAAGCGCTAAATCAAATCACGCCGTATGACTGGGCGAAATTCCTGCACGAGCGGCTCACCTCTCTTTCTCCCAACGCGCCCACCGGCGGCATCGAGAACGGTGGCTGGAAGGTTGAGTTCACCAGCAAGCCGCCAGAGGCGGGCCTGCGCGGCGGAAATCCCGGCGACGCATATTCGCTCGGTTTGCGACTCGGCGAAAACGGAGCCGTCGGCGACTCAATCGTTGGCGGACCCGCATACAAGGCTGGAGTTACGGCCGGCATGAGAATTGCCGGAGTGAATGGCCGCGTATTTACGCGTGAGTTGCTCGACGATGCAATCAAAGCCAGCAAGGACAACACGCAGCCGATCAAGCTTCTCGTCATCGACGAGGATTACTACAAGACAGTAACCGTCGACTATCACGGCGGCGAGCGCTATCCGCATTTGATCCGCGTCGAGAGCAAGCCCGATTATCTCGACGACCTGATCAAACCTCGCGCGGCAGCGCAGTAGGCTCAGGTGCACGCGTAGAGGCGTGTGTATTGGGACCGCCCGGCACAAGCCGGAGTGCCTGTGTAGAGGCGGGTCGGCGCCGCTAGCCGACCCGGCAGCTCCTGCTGGGGCCCTGCGGGCGAATGGTGCGCCCTCCCATGTGCGGCAACCGTGCCCAATCGGAGACGCGCCGAACCGGCTGCTACGCAAACCAGTAGCATGGGCAAGGAACGCGCCGCAGGAATGCGTGTTGACACTTTTTACGCGCGTTTCCATAATCGCCACGGAGACATTCCTGCGTCATGACTGATGCGCAAAAAGCCCGGGAACACGCGCTCGAGGATGCAGTCTCGCGCGCCGTGCGCGATAATTTGCCGCCGCTCCAGCGAACGCTTGAGGACATGCAACAGGCCTTCGCCGATTTGGTGTCCGCGTGCTCTTCAGCGCGCCCCACCAATGCGTTGCCGGCGATGCTCCGAGCGCAAGCCACCGCGGCGTCTCTTTCCGCCAGCTTTTCCGTCCTTTCCGCTTTCATCACCAACACGATGCAGCGGCGCGACCGTGAGCTTTCGCGCGACGCGGATTCCGAGGACGCTCGTGAAAATGTGCGCGCCGGCGCGGTAACGTTGGCGCAACCCGAGCCTGCGGAAACAATCCCGGCACCGGCAACCGTTACGCCGATGGCGGAGAAACATTCGCCAGTCGCCGAAGTTGAAGAAGCTGAGGAAGAGGAAGAAGTCGCGCACGAAGAGCCGAAGCGGACCACCCGGCAGCCGGTTGTAAAAGAGCCTGAGCCCGAACCTGAGCCTGAACCCGAACCCGAACCCGAACCCGAACCCGAACCGCAACCAGTCGCCTTCAACGTCGCGTCATTGCCCAAGGACGAGCAGGATTTGCACAAACGCGCCAATCGCGTCGCCAAAGTTTCCATGCAGGATATTAAAATGCTTAAGCCCGAAGACGTTCGCAAGGGTCTCGAACACAAAGACATTTGCGTCCGCCTGCGGAGCGAAATTGACAAGGCCCGGAAAGAATATGATCGCCGTTTCCAGAAAATTCTCGAGCAGCCCGTGGACTATTTCCATCACTGGATGGTCGAAATTCTTGCCGGCGGCGATCCGGAAGCCCTCGGAGAATATCCTTATCCTTCGCCGGTGCTGCGCCGTTAATTTATTTTTTGCAAAAGGGATCTCTGGTCCTGCCGGCGCGCTTTGCGTTGCGTTAATGCTGCTCGTGTGTTTCAGCGCGCCAAACGCATTTCCGCAAACGGTCAAGCGCCAGACCAGGAAAGAAAGAATCGCCGCAGATCGCGCCGCCACGGCACAGCGCGCCGTGAAACGCGCCGAAGCGGCTCAAGCAAAGCGATTTGCCATTGAGGCGAAGCAGCTAACCACTCTTTCGCGCGCGTTGAAAAACGAAAAGAATCCCGGCGCGGCTTACCGCCGGCTCTCCGCATTCGCGAAACGTTATTCGAAGGAAGAGCCTGGCGCGCGCGCCGCTCTGGCGCTGGGTTATTACGACTTCAATCAGGGACGCTACGCCGAAGCGCGCCGCTGGCTCGACGCCGCCAAGCCGGAAACGATCCTCGCCGATTACGTTTTATTCTGGAGCGCGCAGGTGGACCGCAACCTCGGCAATCTCCCCGCCGCGCTCGGCCAACTTGAAACCTTGCGCCGCGATCACCCGCAAAGCGCGATCAGCGCCCTGGCGCTTCAGGCGTTCGCGGAGGCTGCCATCGCCGCGAACCAGCCACAGCGCGTTCTCACCGCGTTTGCCGCCCAGCCGGACATCGACAAGAATCCCAAGCTTCTGTTCCTCCGCGCGCAGGCGTATGAACAATCCGGTGACAAAATCGCCGCAGCCGGCGATTACCTCGGCGTGTACGATCATTTTCCGCTCAGCACGTCCGCAGTCGAAGCAGGCGAGAAGATAAATTATTTTCAGGGCGTGCTCGGCGACGCGTTTCCGAAGCCAAGCGTTGCCGAACGCCTCGCGCGCGCCGGAATTTTGTTCGATGCGCATCATTGGCAGGACGCGCGGGACGCCTACAGCAAGGTGCTTCCCGAACTTGTTGGTTCCGATCAAGAACTGGCGCAGCTTCGCATCGCCGACTGCGGCCTGCAACTTGGCGGAATCTCCGCCGCGCTTGCGTCACTGCAATTGCAAACGCCCGATGTCGACGCCGAACGGCTCTATTATTTGTCGCAAGCCTATCGTTCCGCGAATGACGAAGCGAACATGCTCGCTTCCGTTTCGCAGGCGATTGCCCGCGCCCCGCAAAGCCCGTGGACCGAGCGCGCGCTCTTCGCGACGGGGAATTATTACTGGGTGTTGCTCGATCGCGACAAGGCCGCGAATTATTATCAGCAGGTTGCCGACCATTTCCCGCAGAGCGCTGATGCAATCGACGCGCAATGGCGCGTCCTGTGGGCTTCGTACATGGGTCATCGCGACGACGCGGCGAGCCTACTCACAAAATTCCTCATCAATTATCCGAATTCCGTCTACACGCCCGACGCGCTTTACTGGCTCGGCCGGTTGGCGCAGGACGCAGGCCAAGCCTCCGAGGCGCGCGCCTATTACCAGAAATTGCAGCAGCGCTACCCGAATAATTATTTTACGGTCCATGCGGCCCCGCATCTTCGCGCGCTGAAACGTGGAACCGCAGCGCCGGTTCCGCTCCTCGATGCCATTTCGCCGCTGGCCCCCGCTCCTCAGGTTGGCGCGGTTGAAGCGCCCGAAGCCCTTCCGTGGGTGCAGCGAAGTGTCGCGCTCGAAACGATCGCCTTCGACGATTCCGCGATGCTCGAATTGCGCGCCGCCTATGACGCAACGCATTCGGCCATGCTCCAACTGGCCATCGCGCGCGCTTCCGCTAATGGCGACCACTACGGCGGTGCAATCGTCGCTCTGCGAATTATTTATCCTGAGCTCGAGTCGCGCCGTTTTGCCGATGTTCCGCACGAAGTATGGATGCTTTCGTTTCCCATGCCCTACGCGCAGCCGATTCGCAGCGCGGCTCGGCGAACGCGTCTCGATCCCATGCTCGTCGCAGCGCTGATTCGCCAGGAGTCCGCGTTTGAAAAGAACGCACTTTCCGTTTCGGATGCATTCGGATTAATGCAGCTTCTACCGAAAACGGCAGCCCCGCTCTCGCACCGCGCGCATTTGCGGTACTCGGAAGAGCGCCTTTTCGACCCTATTTACAATCTTCGCCTCGGCACTCTCTATTTCTCTGACTTGCTGAAGACTTTTCACAGTGCCGAAGCTGCCCTCGCGGCGTACAATGCGGGCGAGGATCGCGTGACGCTTTGGCAGGGTGGACAGAAATACGCCGAGCTCCCTGAATTCGTTGAGTCGATCCCTTTCACGCAAACGCGCCAGTACGTCGAAATCATCATGCGCAACGCGGTCATTTACCGGCAGCTTTACGGAGGCGGGCGATGAATCCTGTAGCAGCAGGACGCGTCTCGAATGATGCGCGGCTTTCCCAAAAGGCCGCGCAGTTCACCGAATCCGTCATTCGTGAAATGACGCGCCTCGCGCTCGCCCACAATGCCGTGAACCTGTCGCAGGGTTTCCCGGATTTCGGCGCGCCCGAAGAAATCAAGGCAGCGGCTCGCGACGCCATCACGCACGACATCAATCAATACGCCATCACGTGGGGAGCGAAATCGCTGCGCAACGCCATCGCCGAGAAATTCCAGCGCACGCAAGGCTTGACGATTGATCCCGAGCGCGAAATCACCGTCTGTTGCGGCTCCACGGAAGCGATGATGTCAGCCATGATGGCCATCATCAATCCCGGTGACGAAGTCGTGGTCTTCGAGCCCTTTTACGAAAATTACGGACCCGACGCGATTTTGAGCGGCGCTTCGCCACGTTTTGTGCGCTTGCGCGCGCCCGATTGGTCGTTTGACACGGACGAACTCGCGAGCGCCTTCTCCAACAAGACGAAAGCTATCATTCTCAATACGCCGAATAATCCCACTGGCAAAGTTTTCTCGCGCGAAGAGATGGAAACGATTCGCGATCTCTGCGTCCGCCACAATTCGTTTCTAATCACGGACGAAATTTACGAGCACATGCTCTACGACGGCGCCACGCACATTTCCGCGGCAACAATCGAGGGCCTGCGCGACCGCACCATCACGATTAACGCGCTCTCGAAAACCTATAGCGTCACGGGTTGGCGCGTCGGCTGGGCCATTGCGCCGCCGGAAGTCACGTCCGCGATTCGCAAAGTTCACGATTTTCTCACCGTGGGTGCCGCCGCGCCGTTACAGGAGGCTGGCGCTTTGGCCTTGCGTTCACCCGGGGCGTATTACGCGCAACTCGCGAGCGATTATTTGCAGCGGAGGGATCGCCTGCTCGGGATTCTAACTGGCGCCGGCTTCAAGTGCTTCACGCCGCGCGGCGCGTATTACATCATGACCGATATTTCCGCGTTTGGCTTCGCGAACGATGTGGAATTCGCGCGCTACCTCGTCAAGGAAATCGGCGTCGCCGCCGTTCCCGGCTCCAGCTTCTACCACAATCCCGCCGACGGCGCACAGCAGCTTCGCTTCACCTTCTGCAAAAAAGAAAGCACCCTGGCCGAAGCCGCTCGCCGCCTGTCCAAGCTGAAGCCTGCCCAACCGCACAAATAGTTAAGCCAGCGGGTCGAACGAATCCATGTAGGCCGGAATCGTCACGGGCCAGTGCAATTGCTGTTGCACGGTTCCGCCGAAGGCCTTCGCCGCCGGAGGGTCACCATGCACCAGATAAAGTTGTTTGGGCGGCGCGGTGAATCCCGAGAGCCAGCGAATTAGTTCGCCGCGGTCGCCATGCGCGGAAAATTGGCTGACCTCCGTAATTTCGGTGCGCACGGGAATTTGCTCGCCGTGAATACGCGCGAGTTTCCCGCCTTCGAGCAGATAACGCCCGAGCGTTCCTTCGCCTTGGTAGCCCGCAAGGATGATCGCGTTGCGCGCATCGGGCAAGCGCTGTGCCAGATGGTGCAGGATGCGCCCTCCGGTGCACATGCCGCTCGCCGAAATGATGATGCACGGCGTTTTGATCTTGTTGATGTTTTTTGAGTCCTCCACCGCGCGCGTCATGTGGACTTCATGCGTGTTCAGCGGATCGCGGTTGCCGCTTTGTTCCTCTCGCGTGAATTGCAAACCGTGGTCTTCCTTGTGCCGCACGTATAAATTCGTCACGTTAATCGCCATCGGACTATCCACGAACGTCGGCAGTTTCGGAATCTGCTGCCGCTCTTCAAGTTGTCGCAAGATGTACATCAGCGTTTGCGTGCGCCCCACCGCGAACGCGGGAATCACAATCGCGCCGCCGCGCTTCACCACGCGATTCACGATCGCGGCGATGGCGTCATAAGGAGAAGCGGTCGGATGGTCGCGGTCGCCGTAGGTCGATTCGCACAGAATGTAGTCGGCCTTCGCGATCGGCTCGGGGTCGTTCAAGATTGGCTGATTGTAGCGGCCCACGTCGCCGGAAAAGACAACGACGCCGGATTTGCCATTTTCCGTAATGGTGATTTGCAGAGACGACGAACCGAGAATGTGCCCAGCGTCCGTCGGTTTCACTGTGAATTGCGGGCTGATCGTGAATGGGTCCTTGCGCGGAATTTCCTGGAAGCGCTGCAGCGCCTGCTGCGCATCGGCGACTGTATAGAGAGGAAGCGCCGGTTTGTGGCTCGAATAACCTTTCTTCGTCGCGTATTGCGCATCTTCTTCTTGCAAGTGCGCGGAATCCGGCAACAGCAATTCGCAGAGTTCACGCGTCGCCGCGTTGGCGTAAATCGGCCCGCGAAAACCGTCGCGCACGATGCGCGGCAAGTATCCTGTGTGATCAATGTGAGCGTGCGTCAGGATGATCCAGTCGATTGTCGAAGGCTCGACGGGCAGTTGATCCCAGTTGTGCTGCCTCAGCGGTTTCGGTCCCTGAAAAAGTCCGCAATCAACCAGCAGCCGTTTCCCGCCCGCTTCTACCAGATATTTTGAACCTGTGACGGTGCCCACCGCGCCCAGGAAAGTAATTTTGGCCATAGGGCGCGTATTCTAACCGAAAGCGTGGAGACAACGAAAATTTGTTGGCGACGCCGCGACCGCCTCAACAAGGGTTCTGGTTTGCGTAGAGGCCGTTCCGCTGCTTCTCTGGACCGGGCACAGTTGCCACGCATACAAGAGCGCGCAATCCACCGCCCGGACAATTTGTTGCAGCGCCGCTCACAAGAAAACCGCGTGTGACTCGGAGCGCCGTTTCTTTGCACATTCCCGGGAGAATTGTTAGGCTGTCGTGCTTCAATCATGCGCGTGGCATTCGCGCGGAGGCCATCAGGAAATGAGATTTTCGCTTGTCGCGCTCGGACTGGGCGCCGCTCTCGCGTCAATGTTCACTTCGCGGGTCTCGCGCGCGCAGGGACTGCCATCGCAATCCCTCACGCGGGGCACGTGGGAATTCGAGCCCTTCATTGGCGGAGGCACAGGCTTGCTCCGCTCGTCGAACACGCAATTCGTAATCGCAGGCGCGCGTGTCGGTAACGTCGTGACCGGCGAACATCTGCATGGATGGGCGCGCGGCGATTTCGAATTCGCCGCTGATTTTATGCCCTTATACTTGGTGATGCAGCCGGGCGGAACGGTTTACGGCGCAAGTTTCAAGCCGGTAATTTTCAAATGGAATTTCACCAGCAATCATAAGATCGCTCCGTACGCGCTGATCGCAGGAGGCGTGCTTTTCACCACTTCGAATGTGCCGCCCGGAAATACCTCATACGTGAATTTCACGCCGCAAGGCGCGCTCGGTTTTCACATCTTCACGCGGCCGAAACGCGCTTGGGATTTCGAAATCCAGTTTGTGCATCATTCCAACGCCAGCCTCGGCACGCTGAATCCCGGCCTCAACGCCAGCGTCCTGTTCACCGTCGGCTACAACTGGTTCAAATAAAACAGAAGCCTTTCTCTTAAAGCAGAAACCTTTCTCTGCCATGAACGCATTCGTCGCAGCAGGCTGCGTGGCAAAGGCGTCTGTCACTTTCGGGGTCTTGCCGTTGGTTTGCGTAGCGGCCGATCCGGCGTATGTCCGGACCGGGCACAGCGCACAATCCGCATAACGTGCGGGTCAGCCAACGGAGGAGACCGGCCTCTACAGCGGCGTCTGAAGAAGGGCAAACCACGGTTGACATCGGCGTGGTTGCCGCGCAAGCTCATACAACTTCGACGCGCTCCAGCCGCGCCGGAACTGCACGGGAGGTTCCGATGACATTGCACGCCACAGCTCGTACCCACGGCGACGCCACAATTGTCGAATGCTCCGGAAGACTCGTGCTGGGCGAAGAGTCGGCTAACTTGCGCAAAGTCGTCAAGGACGTGCTGGTGACTTGCAACCGCATCGTGCTTGACCTTGGCGATGTCTCGTACATTGACAGCAGCGGCCTCGGCACGCTTGCCGGACTTTACGCAGCGGCAAAAAACGCCGGAGGCGAAATCAAACTCGCGAATCTCACCGCGCGTCTGCGCGATTTGCTGCAAATGACACGGCTGCTCACCGTGTTCGACGTTTATGACGGCGCCGAAGCTGCCGCCGCTGCGTTCAAACCTCCAGCACGCTAGCGCCGGCCCAAGATAATAATTGTTGGTCCCAGCCCCGTGAACGTTGTCATTCCGAGGAGTCCCGCGACGAGGAATCTGCTTTAACTATGGCTCATACGAACATTGGCAGGCGGGACCTTGATTGAACATCTCGGAAACGCGCCGAATCGCTAAGTTTGACGGTGTGCGTGCGCGATGCTATAAAAGTTAAAGACGTTCTTTCCGGTGGGGCCGTGGCGCAGTTGGGAGCGCGCCTCGATGGCATCGAGGAGGTCGTGGGTTCGAATCCCATCGGCTCCACCAAAATTGTTTCGTCTTTTACCTCTGCCTAGAAAGGACCTTCCCGCAGAGAAACTCAAGGGGCAGAGCTGTGTGCGGCTTGCGTGGTCGAAGAATCAACGGCCGAGGAATTACCTCTGTGGATTGCCGTTTGCCTTTGCACTTGCGTGGGATTCGTGGAACTCGGATTCGGACTCCTCTTCGCCAGCCGAGGAGCGCTCGGATGACGTGTCCGGCGGCGGTGCCTGGGTGTGCGACTGCCACCGGTTACGAACAATTTCATCGATTGCCGCGAGCAACTCGCGCGCAAGGTTCTGCGATTTTGGCACATACTCACGCGCGCCTGCTTCCAGGGCTTTGGTGCGCATTTCGGCGGCCTCATAGCGGCTCAGAATCACCACCTCGGTCTGCGGAACTTCATCCTTAATTCGCCGGATTGCTTCCAGGCCGTTAAGTATCGGCATGTTGATGTCCAGCACCACCACATCCGGCCTGAGCTCTTTCACCTTTTCGACAGCCTCCACTCCGTCCGCCGCCTCGCCGCAAACCTCCCATTCCGGCAGCGATTCGAGGAGCGACCGCAATCCTCCACGCATGACTTCATGGTCGTCCGCGATAAGAATTCGCACTGTTTGCACTAGCCCCCCGCTATTCTTGTGTCTCGCTCCCAGCGTCATGGAATCTGCCTCCGGCTCTACCTTGAATACAAACAGCAGGCTTCCAAGTAAACGACACGATGGCTGGAAAAGACCGGAATAGCCATCCTGTTTATGCTGTAGACCCTCTAGATGTTTCACCCTAGACCTTTTTTGCTTCGCCGAACGTGTTTTTCAGACGAATAGCGGCGAGCTTATCCTGTGAACCCCGCTCCTTTTTCTGCTAAACTAAGTGGCAGAGCAGGGAACAGAATCACCAGGCGCGGTGTCTAACACACCACGCGCATTCTTTTTGGACCGAGGCTCCTACGCGTGGCGGGACAACGTATTGGGAGTTAGTTCAAGCGCGCAAGCCTGGATAGGTGAAAAGCGGCATGTCTGATTTAGCGCAGACGCTATCCTGGATCCAAGACGAGACGCGACTCGTCACTGAGTTGCAGTCTGGCTCCGATACGGCGTTTGACTGGGTCGTCACCTATTACCACGCCTCTGTCTATAACGTCATTTACGGCATTCTTGCCGATCGCGCGGATGCTGCCGACGTTACTCAGGATGTTTTTCTCAAAGCGTTTCGCGGGATTCACGGTTTCCGGCGGGGCAGTTCGCTGAAGACGTGGCTCTACCGCATCGCCGTGCGCGAGTCGCTCAATCATCGCCGCTGGTGGCATCGGCATTGCCGCAATGAAGTATCCATCGACATTCCTGCCGACGACAGCCATGCGGCCACTGAAATCAAAGACGTCGAGGCGACGCCGTTTGATCAGCTTGCCACGCGGGAAACGCAGCACGCCGTGCGCGCCGCCCTTGCGGAATTGTCAGAGGCGTATCGCAGCGCCGTGATTTTGCGTGATCTGGAAGGCCTTTCATACGAGGAAGTGGCTGAAGTGCTTGAAATTTCTGTCGCGACGGTGAAGACGCGCATTCTCCGCGGCCGCCGCGCCTTGAAGAAAATTCTCGAGCCTCTCCTCCATGCTCCTAACAGGGATTCTGATGTTGCAGCCACGACGACTGGTTCACCGCGCCACGCGAGTCCGGCCCGTCTTCCGGAAACCGCGACCGCGGAACTTCCAATCGCGGGTTCTTATATTATGGCGATGAGTCGGGCGCGCCGTGGATGCGGCGGAGGATACCAATGACCTGCCGCGAAATCGGACGTCATCTCCCGGGCTATCTCGACGGAGCCGCCTCTTCGGCAAAACACGCCGGTGTCCGCGCCCATTTGGATTCGTGCGTCGATTGCCGCACCGACCTCGAACGCTACCGGAGGCTGGCCCGCGTGTTGGCGGATTCCACCGCGATTGCTCCGCCCGCCGATCTTGCCACGCGCATTCGCGTGCAGGCCTCTCGCATCCAAGTGCGGCAGGAAGATCGCCATCGGTTACGCAGCCGCGCCTGGGTCTTCTTCGAAAACATTTTGCAGCCATTGGCTGTCCCCGCCACGGGCGGCTTTCTGACCGCCGCGTTTGTTTTTGTGTTTGTCGTTCAAAGTTTGTTCGTTGGAATTCCCTTGGGCAACATTCCAAATGACCTCCCCACGGATTTGATCCAGCCCGCGCAATTGGAAAGCCTCGCGCCATTTCCAGTGCCGGACCTCGTCAGCACCGGCAATTATTCGAGCGCGGAAGTGTTGATGGTGGAAGCGACGCTGAACGCCGAAGGGCAAGTCGCCGGCTACACCATTCTTTCGGGGCCAAATGATCCTCGGGTGCGCCATCAGATCGACCAGATGCTGATCTTCTCGCGTTTCCGTCCGGAGATGAATTTCGGCCGGCCCACGGCGGGGGGCCGCGTCGTTTTGAGCTTCAGCGAAATCCGTGTGCGCGGTTAGCCTGATCGCCTTTCTTGACTCCCTTCGTCCAGCCCGATAAAGTGTGCGTTTCATATCAGTGCCATCCATAAGCAACGGTATCTCCGCGCTCGCGCATCCCAATCCGCGAACGCCGTAAATTAGCGAACTGGTTAGCGAACTTGTCCCGTGGACTGAACGCATGACGATTCGAAAACTTTGCCACCGTTTTTGTGTGCCGGTTTTTTTCGCGACCGTGCTCTATTTTGCCATGCCCGCGGGTGCGCAAATCCCCGCCCGGCCGCAACCGGTTGTCAGCTCGATCAGCGTCGAAACCAGCCAGCAATTATTTGCCACCATGTGCGCGCTCGATGTTGCCGGTTTCGACGCGAATTCCCATACGCTCGATATTTATCCGGCGCACGCAGCTCTTCGCGCCCGTTTGCTCCAATTGAAAGGTCCGGCCGCCGACGCCATGCGGCAGTTTTACTCCCAACATCAATTCGCAAATTCCAGCGAAACGCTTTCTCCCTTCCTTTCATTTGCCCTTGTCGTTGGCCCGCCGCCGCGTTTCCGCTACCTTGTCTCGCACGATGAGATACCCCCCGCGGTTCTTTCCATTGACGGCTTCGGCGAAATTCTTGGCAATCTGTACAAAGAAGCGAATCTCGATCGCGAATGGGCCGCCGTCGAGCCGGAAGTCGACCGCGAAATCGCCCGGCTCACCAGTCCCGTGCGCCAGGTCGTGTTTCAGAGCACGGCGTATCTCCGCGAAATCCAGGCGCCCAGCGACCGGACTTTCACCGTTCTCGTCGAACCTCTGGTTGGCGAGCGCGTGAATTTCCGTAACATTGGCAACCATTATTCGATAATCATCGGTCCGGGACCTGACTTGCCCCTCGGCGATATTCGCCATGCCATGCTTCATTTTTTGCTCGACTCTTTGACGCTCAAATACCAGCAGACTATTTCGACGCGCCGTGCCCTCATGGAAATCGCCGCGCGCGCGCCCCAACTTCCAACATCATTCCAGGACGATTTTGTCGGATTGTTCGACGAGTGCCTGGTTCGCGCTGTCGATCTGCGTATGCGCAAACTTCCGGCGGAACAGCTCGAATCAATGCTCGCCGCAAACGATAAGACGGGCTACATTCTCGTGCGCCCCATCTATCAGCAACTCATCGTTTTTGAAAAGTCCGAGCCGGCGATGTCTCTGTATTTTCCCTCGCTCGTTCAGGGAATCAATGTCGCCGCAGAGGAGAAGCGTCTGCGGAACTTTGAGTTCGCATCCGCGTCGGAGAAAGTTCAAACCGCCGGCATTTCGGGAGAGAAGGCCAACGCCGTCCAGACGCCCCTCGATCAGGAATACACGCGCGGCGATCGCCAAATAGCATTGCAGGACGCCGCCGGGGCAGCGGCAACGTTTCAGGGTATTCTGAACGAGCATCCCAACCAGCCTCGCGCTCTCTATGGCCTCGCGCTTGCCTCCGTCTTGCAAGGCCAGGGCGAAAAGGCGGAAAATCTATTCGAGCAGATTGTAAGCCGTCCCCCGCCCGGCTCAAGCGCGGCTGCCGCGCCCAGTCCAAATGTTTTAGCTTGGTCGCATGTGTATTTGGGTCGCATTCGCGATTTGCAGGGCGAACGCGAGCCCGCAATAAAAGAGTATCACGCGGCGCTGGACGTGAACGGCGCGCCCGAAGCGGCTCGCGTCGCGGCGCATCAGGGAATCGATAAACCGTATCGCCCTCCGCCCGCCGCGCGGCGCCAATAATTACTCGAACCAGGTTTCACCACCCGTCGAACCCATTCGGTTCCCGGAGGGAAGTACTTCAAAATTGGAGGACGAAAGAACAATGACACACCGAATGGGAATCACCGTCGTAACGTTGGCAGCATGCTCATGCTTCCTTGCCGCGCCTCAAGCTCGCGCACAAAGCATGGGTGCTCAGCAAGGAACGCAGCAGCAGGGAACGCAGCAGCAAACCCAAGAGCAAAAGCCGTCACTGCAAAATCCAACTCCGCAAAAGCCCGCGCCGCCCCCCGTCGATCCCAAGGAAGAAGCCGCCTACAAGGCATTTTTCGAGATCAAGCCGGCTGCGCCAGCGGACTACGACGCGCAAATCAAGGCCGGCGAGGAGTTCGTGAAAAACTATCCGCAGAGCCGTTACCTTGTGGTCGTGTATTCGCGTCTGACGAACGCCTATTTTGAACGTCAACACCTCGACAAGATGTACGCCGCCGCAGACAAGACTTTGCAACTCAATCCAAACGATCTGAGCGTACTCACTCTCGTCGGATGGGTGATTCCGCGCGGAAGTCCCAACGCGCCGGATTATTCCGCCAAGCTTGCCAAGGCGGAACAATACGAGAAACATGCGCTCGAACTGCTCGCCACTCTGACGAAGCCCGCCGAGCTGACCGATGACCAGTTCGCGCAGACCAAAGCCAGCGCCGTTTCTCAAGCCCACAGCGGACTTGGCCTCGTCTATTTCCGCGAGGGAAAGAATGATGAATCGGCCACCGAGCTCGCGCAAGCCACCGAAGGCAACCCAAAGCCGGATCCCACCGATTATTTTGTCCTCGGTGTAGTGGATGAAAAGTTGAATAAGTTCGGCGATGCGGCAAAGGCCTTCGATAGCTGCGCGCAGATCGCATCTCAACTCCAGGCTCAATGCAAGCAGGGTGCGACCGAGTCGAAGTCTAAGGCTGGAAATCAGCTTCAGCCTCCTAAGCCGTAGATTTTTTCCGTGAAGTGATTTTGCCCATGAACGATGCGGAGCGCTGCGATCTCGAACACAAACTTGGCTACCGGTTCGAGCATATTGAGTGGCTGGAACGGGCGCTGACGCACCGTTCCCACATATTTAATTCTGAAGCGCGAAGCAACGAGCGCCTCGAATTCCTGGGCGATAGCGTGCTTGGCCTCGCCGTCAGCCGCGTTTTGGTCGCTCGTTTCTCGGCTTGGGACGAGGGCGGCCTCTCGAAAGCCAGGGCTCGCCTCGTCAGTGCGGTAAGCGCGGAGAACGCCGCGGTTCGTCTCGGCCTCGGAGAGCATCTTCGCCTGGGACCTGGCGAGGAGAAAACCGGCGGGCGCAGAAAGCTGAATCTTCTTGCGGACGCCTATGAAGCAGTGGTCGGCGCGATTTTTCGCGATTCCGGTTTTGATGCCGCCGCTGCTTTCGTAGAACGCACCCTGCTCAGCGATGCCTTGTCGGCTGCTGAATTGCTCGCCGATCCGGATCACAAATCGGCGCTCCAGGAATGGCTCCAAAGCCGCGGACTCCGCCCCGCTGAATACCGCATCGTGCGCGAAACAGGTCCCGAGCACAATAAAACGTTCCGCGTCAGCGTCCGGGCAGACGGCCGCGTCTTGGCGGAGGCCGATGGCCACAGCAAGAAATTCGCCGAACAGGCTGCCGCGGCGTTAGCCCTCGACTTGCTTCGCGCCGAAGACGCCAACAACACCGCGCCGGAGCGCGTGCCGGATGTTTCGCGTGGCTGACGTCGCCGAAAAAACTCCGCAGTCCTTTGGAAGCCGGTTCGCGCATGCCGACGGGCCCACGCGCTTTCCAGGCTCGCCCCGCTTGCATCGTTGGTTGCGAATACTTTTGATTGTGATTGTTGCCTGTCTCGCGCTCGATTATGGCCTCTCGCTGTTTCTCGAGTTCGGCGGGTTGAATCACGCGCTCACGCGCCGCATCGAAGCAGCCTTTGGCCGTCCCGTTGAAATTTCCCACTACTCCTTCAGCCTGCTCGAAGGCCCGCGACTCGAAGCGGACCGCATCACCGTCGCCGAAGACCCGCGTTTCGGCAACGAATACTTTCTCCGCGCAGACGCACTCGCGATTGGCCTGCGTTGGGGCGCGCTGCTGCGTGGCCATCTTGAGTTTGGACCTCTGTCGCTCACGCGCCCCAGTTTGAATCTCGTCCGTCTCCCGGATGGCGAATGGAATCTCGAATCCTGGTTGCCGCGCCCGCGTGGCAATCTTGCCGCCGCGCCCGCCCCGGGCCGCGCTTCGCTCCGTCTGCAGCGCATCGATCTCTCCGGCGGGCGAGTCGACTTCAAGGAAAGTGACGCCAAATTGCCTTTCGCCCTCGCGAACGTTGAAGGCAGCGTTGAGCAAGTCTCCCCCGGCACTTGGCGGATCGATTTGCAAGCGCAGCCGTTTCGTGCCGCCGCCGTCGTCCAACAAGCAGGCGTTCTCAGTTTGACGGGACTCGTCGGCGGCACCTCTTCACGATTGCGCCCCGCATCGTTCGAGCTCGATTGGGCCGGCGCATCGCTCTCCGACGTTCTGCGATTGCTTCGCGGAACGGATTACGGCGTTCGCGGCGTCTTCTCTCTGCAACTCGCGGCCAAGACCGTGGGCGAAGATTGGAATTTTTCGTCGCACGCGCAGTTCCGCCGCTTGCATCGATGGGATTTGCCTCTTCGCCCCGACGATCCTGCCGCCAATCTCGACCTTGTGACCCGTTGGCTCCCGGCCCAGTCCCGTTTCGAATTGACGCAAGCGGTTCTCGAAGCGCCTCGCTCCAATATTCATGCCACCGGCGCCATGAACTGGATTGCCGCGCCCGACGCCATGCACGTCGCCGTCAAAAATGCGCAACTCGAAATTGTCTCAGACTCCGTTGGCATGCCCGATGCGTTGGCGTGGTATCGCGCGTTTCATCGCGACGTCGCCGAACAGCTCGCTCTGACCGGCACGGCAATGATGCACGTCACGCTGTCCGGATGGCCTCCGCGCGTTCAGAAGGGAATTGTCGCGTCCGACGGCATCGAACTCGACGGTGGCAGCGCCCGTGTGCCCATCCGATTGGGATCCGCATCTTTGCTATTCACCAGCGATTCCATTTCGCTGCGCCCCGCGATTTTCTCGATCGGCGTTCGCTCGGGCGAGTTCCGCGTGCGCGGCTCAGCCAGCCGTCTGCCGAGATGGCACTCGGCCTGGAAGCTCGACGGCCAGACCACTGAAGTGCGAACTCTTGTCGGTGCGGCTGGCGCGTTGGGATTCAGTTTGCCTCCCGGCTGGTTGATCGATGGACCGGCGCAGTTTCATTTGCAGTGGCAGGACGCAGCTTCGTCATCGCATTTGTCCGCGTCCGCGCCGAGATTATCTCCCTCATTGATCTTTCGCCATCCCCAAGGAACGATAACGCTCGCGGGCGTTACCGTTGGCGCTCCATTTCTGAATCGCGAAATCACTCATCTATCGGGAACGGTGAATTTTCCATCCGAGCTCAAGGGCGGCGGCGTAAGGGTCCAGTTAACTTCCGCCAGCGTTTTCGCTGCGTCGTGGCGCGGCACTCTCCAGCGCCAGGCCGGCGATCCCGAATGGCAGTTCGCGCTCTCCGCGAACGCTCTTGACGCCGCCGAAATGGATCGCTGGCTCAACCCCCAGCGTCGAGAGAGTCTTCTCGACCGGATTCTGCCGTTTCTCGCCTCCAAGCCCCAGCCCGGGCCTGTTCCCGCATGGCTTCGCGGCCATGGCTCGGTTTCCGTTGGCGAATTCGCGCTCGCGCCATTTCGTCTCCGCCAATTCACGGCGGATGCCGCGGTCGAGGGACGCGAACTCGCGCTCACAAACGCTCACGCCGAATTTTACGGAGGCGAATTGCTCGGCTCCATCGCGCTTAATCTGGCTGCCGAGCCTGCATACGATGTCACCGCGAAATTCACGGATGTGAATTTGAGCTCGCTGGCCGCTCAGACGCTGTCTCTGTCGGATCTTCTTGCCGGCGCTGCCTCCGGCGGCCTGCAAATTTCAGCAAAAGGAATCGGCCGCGCTGCATTGCTCGGTTCGCTCACTTGTCATGGCGATGCGCGGATTCGTGGCGCCTCATTCAATGGCATCGACCTCGATGAATCATTTCGCGCAGGCGCGCGCAGGCCGGGCATCTCAAATTTTCCCGCCGCGTCCGCTGATTTCTCGTGCGCCAATGGACAGGTCCGCTTTTCGAGCCTGCATCTCGAAACTCAAAACGAGTCATACAACGCCACAGGCCACGTCGATTTCAATCGCCAGGTAAATTTGGAATTCAGCCCGCTTGCGGCCGGTAACGTCCCAGATCTGGCCGCCGTCAGCGACCCGCCGGACAAGAACTCACCCGCCATATTCACTTTAACGGGCAGTCTGAAATCTCCAACTCTAAGGCGCATCACGCCCACTTCCTCGCACTAGTTATGAGCGTCCAGACTCGATGGCTCAAAGTTCAGCCTCACCTCAGCGCTAGAAAAGCGCCCGAGAAGGCGCCCGTGCGCCCCTCCCCGCGACCTGTCAGCGTCGCAAACGCGATGGCCTGCGCCGTCAGTCTCCTAAGAACTCGCCGGCTCCTCTGCGTATTTTCTCTTGTTGCCGCAGCAATAGCGCCATCCCCGCTCCGCGCCGCGGCAAATTCCCGTATCCATCTCACGCCGCACTTCACCGCTGGACAGGTATTTCACTACAGCGTGCAGATGCACATAGACAGCGCCTCGCACTCTTCCGGCCCCGTCCTCGATCCGGAAGGCCCCACGAAAACCGGCGAATCCGTTAATGTGGTTCTGCGTTTGGAAGTTCTGAATGTGTCCGACGCGTCCGCCGCGCCCGGCCCCGCGCACATTCGCGTCACGTACGAAACGACGGCGGCGACAAGCAGCAGCGATTCTTACGACGCGGACGCCGCGGCCATCGCCGAGCAGTACAAAAAAATCGAAGGCCAGTCCATCGAGTTCACTCTCGAACCCACCGGCAAAATCACTGACGTCTCCGGTCTGAAGGGACTCCTCGACGATCAGTCCCGCTCGGCAATCGTGAACCAGTGGCTCAGCCAACTGACCCTGGGAGCATCCCTCCCGAAGAAGGGAATCGCCGTCGGCGAAAAATGGTCCTCTGAGCAAGCCATCGGCAACGTCCCTCTCGCCGGCCTCGCCTGGCATATCGAATCCACTTATGTTCGCGACGAGCCTTGCCGTGCCGTGCGCCCCGAGCCCGCAGTCGGCGCTGTCGCGCAACCAGTAACGCCCTCCGCCGTGCCGGATCAGTGCGCCGTCATCCAGACGCACTCCGAAATCACCGGCGCGCCCGCCGAAAAATCCGCTCGGCAGCCTGGGAATCAACTTAGCCAGCAGCCCCCAACCGAATCGCCAAATGACGGAAAAGATCGCACGCCTGACGTCTTCCGCAAGAACGGCCTCCGCACCTTCGGAGAATGGACCGGCTCAGGCGACGGCCTCACTTCCATCTCCCTCCGCACCGGAATGGTCGTCAGCGTCACGCAAACCGCCGCTACGCACATGGACTTCACCATCATGACCGACACAGCCCACAATAAAATGCGCTACGCCGGCGACACCCGCAGCCAGTCCCAAATCACCCTCCTCTCCCAATCCGCCATCCCCTGAGGCCATCAGGTGGCTGGCTTTGCCGTTCCGCCTAGACGCCGGCGGCCACCACGTTGCACCCCGGTCGACTCGAGGTTTCGCTTGCGGCTAATTCCCGCCTAAAACGTAAATGCCTGAGCCTCGTCAATTCGATCAGTGGCCGCCACGCGGTATGCACCAAATGGTGCTTGATGAGCAACCTCCAGAACCGGTTGGAACGCTTGTAAAGATACGACATCGCCAAATAAGGCGCGACGGCGCGCCAATCCGCCGGTCGGCGCCGCCAAATCGAGGTATGCGAGAACAGACGCTGATAAATCCAGGCATAGCCCTGTTCCAGTTCTTCCGGCGACATGTGTTTTGGGCGAAACACCGCGTGCGCCGTGTCGTAGAGCGACCAGTTCCGGTGCAACAACCGTCCCTCCGCCTCCATCTGCCGGAACAGTGGTGTCGCCGGATACGGAGTGAGAATGTGAAATGTCGCGCACTCCAGACGGTTTTCCTCGATCCACTGGGCGGTCCTGACGAAAACGTCTTTCCGGTCGTGATCGAATCCCAATACGAACGAACCGTTCACCTGGATGCCGTTATCGTGCAGCATGTGGACTCGCCGCGCATAGTCGGCAGTCTTCGGCGTTTTCTTCCTTGCATCAGCGAGATTCTCGTCTGTGAGTGACTCGAGGCCCACAAATACTCCGGTGCAGCCGCTAAGCGCCATGCCGCGAATTAATGTCGGATCGTCGGTCACGTCAATCGAGACCGCGGCGCTCCAAATTTTATTGAGCGGCCGCAGCGTGCGGCACAATTCACGCAGGTATTCCCGGTTCGATCCCAAATTGTTGTCGACGAAGACCGCATAGGCTTGCTCATCGGCCAGGAACTCCGCAGCGATCTGGTGGGGATCTCGCATTCGATAGGGCATACGCAAACCATCAGTCGCCAAATAGCAAAAGCCGCATCGGTTGTGGCAGCCTCGCGTCGCAATCAAACTCGTGGTTGTCAAAAAGCTCCTTCGCGGCAGAATCGACCGCCTCGGTGCCGGATCCTTACGGTAGTCACTCTCATATGTCGCTATGTATTTCGGCCGCAGACAGCCCGACTCCACATCAGCCAGAATCTTCGGCCAAAGTTGCACCCCATCGCCCACGGCAAGCGCGTCCGCGTGCGGTGCACACTCTTCGGGACACGACAGCACGTGTAATCCGCCGAGCACGACCTTGCTTCCGCGACTTCGATACCATTGCGCTAGCTCGAAGGCCCGTCTCGCAAATGTCAGGTGGACGGTGATTCCTACCACCTCAGGCATCGTCGCGAAAGGCGGTCGGCCGTCCAGCAAGTTCTCGTCCCAGTAGCGAAGCTCCCAGTGTTCCGGAGTGGTCGCCGCAAAGCTCGTCAAAGCGAGCGTCGGCGTAAGCACGTGCTTTCCAAAGCTCGCGTTTGCATCTTTCGGATAGAACGGATTTATCAGCAGGGCATAGCGTGGCTTTATTGGTCCGGCGACGATTGCCGGATCGAGGAGCGGCGCTCTCGTCATCTCAGTTGGACACCATCGGCGCTGCGGAGCGTGCAACCACGGCTGACTCGTTGATCTCATGCGTCATACTTTATGATGCAAAGTACTTTATGTCAAGAACCATGATCGCGGCATCCTTCCACGTCTTACGGTCGCGCTCATCGTACCCACTTCGCCTCAAGTCTATTGGCGAGTCAGTTGCGAGGATTCCCACGCTGATGAACGATTCCGTTATCGACGGTTGCGATGTTCCGAAAGGCATTGCCCCTCCGCGTGATCTTTTGTATATCTGCGCCCACTGGTTGATAATCACCGGCGGTGGTGGCGTAGGGCCATCGTCTGTTGGTCAAGCTTAGGGAACATTTTGTAACGCCATCTATACGAGTCTGATTCTAACAGTGTTAACGGTAGTGTCTGCGCGCATGTCTTTGGCCCGCCGATTGCCTTTGAGTAGTTTGCCTCGCCAGTCTATCGAGGCGGCCCGAGCCAACTCAGCCGACAGCGCGGGCGGCGACAAGGAGGCCGAAAATGCGTTACCTAAAGTATCTGGCTGTGGTGGGAGTTTTCCTTCTCTGCGCAGGCTACTCCCAAGCACAAGTATCCGTTGGCATCGGAGTTGGCGTGGGCCCGGTCTACGGCCCGGTCTACGGCTACGTCGCACCGCCCGTATGCGCTTACGGCTACTACGATTATTACCCATACGACTGCGCGCCCTACGGTTATTGGGGGCCTGATTATTTCGTGAACGGCCTGTTCATCGGCGTCGGCCCGTGGTTTCACGGCAGATTCGATCGCGACCGCTTCTTCCGTGAGCGCGACCGGTTCGACCACGGTCGAGGCCACTTTGACCGCGACCGCGGCTTCGCGCGAGGGCGTGGCGACTTCCACTCCTTCCGTGGCGACCGCAGCTTCAACGGACGCGGCGACAGTCATTTTGACCGCAACCGAGGCGGCTTCCAGTCCTTCGGACGCGGCGACGTAGGACGCGGTGGCAACAGCTTCCGAGGTGGCAGCAGCATCCGTGGCAATTCCGGACGCGGCTCGTTTAGCGGCGGCAGCAGCTTCCGTGGCGGCAATAGCTCGCGCGGCAGCTTCCATGGCGGTGGCAACTTCCGTGGAGGCAGCTCACGCGGTGGCGGATTCCACGGCGGCGGTTCGCGCGGTGGAGGCTCTCACGGCGGCGGGCACGGACGTCACTAATCGCCTCTCTCGCTCGTAACAACATCAACGGTCGGCAGCTAACTCCTGCCGGCCGTTTTCATTTTCAAAGAGTTTGATTCCCTCAGCGCACTCCCACCGAACGTCTTCGCGGCAGGGCCCACCGCAGAATTTCATCGGTAGACATACAGGATCAAAAAGAGTAAGAAAGCTGATTAGCACCAATTCGGGCGCACTGGTTTCAAGAGGGCGCCGGAGTGGGGGAACGCATGTCGTTACAAGATCTGAAATTCGCGGCCCGAACTCTCCGAAAGGGCCCTATCTTCACCCTCACCGCCGTCCTAACGATTGCCTTGGGCGTCGGCGCCAGCACCGCCATCTTCAGTGTGACGAACGCCGTGCTGTTGAAGCCGCTGCCATATAAAAATCCTGACCGCCTGGTCGTCGCGTGCAGTGACATGACGGTTCGCCACGTCCGCGACTTTCCTTTTTCCAATGAAGACTTCATCGACATGCGCAACGGAACGAAAGATGTATTCCAGGACATGGCCGGCGTCTTCACCGTGAAGTTGATCCTGCCGCAGGCAGATCAAACGCCCGACCAGGTCCGCGCCGCCATCGTCACAACGAATTTCTTTGACCTGATGGGCGCCAAGATTGCCCTGGGCCGCGATTTCACGCCGCAGGACGGACTGCCGCAGCCAACGCCACCCCCGCCGGGCGCGACGTCGTCAGCAACTCCGCCTCCTCGCTTGCCGACCATGGTCATTCTCAGTTACGAATACTTCCAGCAACGCTATGGCGGCAATCCCGCAATGATCGGGCGCACGATCCAGACGCAGGGAGCGCTCAACCCCGTGATTGTCGGAGTGCTGGCGCCGCACTTTCAGTTGTTTTTCCCGCCGGAAGCAGAGACGGAATCGGATCCGCAAATCTTCATTGCCAACCGTTTGAATTACGATAACAAAAATCGCAATGGGGTTTCGATTCACGCCGTGGGCAGATTGAAGG
>DASZCH010000058.1:0-2322 GCA_035943235.1 Candidatus Acidiferrales bacterium | reverse complement strand
CGAATACACGGCTTGTGAGCATCTCCAACTCGCCGGCGTATTCACGCATTTCGCCTCCTCCGACGATTTTCGTTCGAAGCAAAACGAGCAGCAGGAAAAACTTTTCGCCGAGGCTTTATCGCAATTGCGCGAAGCGGGAATTTCGCCGGGCGCGATTCACATGGCGAATAGCGGGGCCATCTGTGCGCGCGAGTCGACGTGGTCGGAGATGGTGCGCCCCGGCGCTGTCCTCTACGGTTATCATCAGAGCTTTGAACCACCTGAAATGGCGGCCAATGTCAAAGAGGACATGCGACTCAAGCCCTGTCTCAGCTTTCGCGCTCGCATTATTTCGCTGCGCGAAGTCGCCGCCGGCCAACCCGTGGGCTATAGCGCAAAATTTATCGCCGATCGTCAGTCCCGCATTGCCGTGATTGCTGCCGGCTACGCCGACGGAATCGTGCGCCAACGCAGCAATCGCGGCTGCGTGATTGTCCGGGGACGTCTGATGCCTCTGGTCGGCACGATTTCCATGGATCTCTCGATGGTGGACGTCACGGATGTTCCCGGCGCCGCGGTGGGTGACATTGCCACCATTTATGGCGGTGATGGCGAAGTCGCGATTCACGTAGACCAGGTCGCGCGCCAAATCGGTACTGTTACCTCTGATTTGCTTTGCGCCCTGGGCCGCCGCGTTCCGCGCTTTTACATTCGCTGAATCGTTTCCCGCATCGCGCACCGAGTGGTATACTCGCGCGAGTCATTCATAATTTCATTTCTTCCAATTTCATAACGGCTGTAATCGAAGATTTTATAATGCCGAGCAGTCAACATCCTGCATGCGGTAAGCGTTTCATAAATTAATAGTACACATTCTTCATAAAAAGGGGCCCCGATGACGCGCACTTTTAACCCTTCCAATCGTTCCTCCGTTTCCCACAATCCAGAAAATCCCGGCGCCAAGCCTGTATTGCTTTCCAGACCGGATAGCGGCGGTGTTGGTGGTTTTTGGGACATGTTCGCGATCCGGCTTATCTTCACGATAGTCTGTGTCGCCGCCGGTTATCATTTCCGGCCGTTTAGCTTATCGCATCTACTCGGCGCGATTGCCGGATTTGCTTTCGCTTTCGCGGTCATCCTTTTCGAGGTTCGCTTGCGACGCGCGAGCCTTCGCCGGTTGATCGGCGCCGTGATTGGCTCGATCCTCGGCATCTTGGGCGCGTACCTGACCACGCTCGTATTGGTCCATACGTCCATGCCGGAAAGTACCCGCTCGTTCATCAGCCTGGCGGTGTTTCTCGTCATGGCGTACATCGGCCTGATCGTTGGCGCCAATAAAGGGGATATGCTGAATCTTCAGGCTCTGGGCGGCCTTTTCGGTACCGAGCGCGGCTCGCGCCTGATCTACAAAGTTCTCGACACCAGCGTCATCATTGACGGCCGCGTGGTCGACATCGCTGAAGCACACTTCATCGACGGAACCATAATCATCCCTCAATTTGTGCTGCGCGAACTGCAAATGGTCGCTGATTCGGCCGATCCCCTGCGCCGCCAGCGTGGGCGCCGCGGTCTGGAAGTTTTGCAGCGCATCCAGAAAATGCCTCACCTCGATGTCCAGATCGCCGAGGACGATTTCCAAAATATCGCCGAAGTGGATCTAAAGCTCATTGAACTCGCTAAGCGGTACGACGCGAAGATCATCACCAACGATTTCAACTTGAACAAAGTTGCCACTCTACAGGGCATCGAAATCCTCAACGTGAACCAGCTCGCCAACGCTCTCAAACCCGTCGTGCTTCCCGGAGAAACCATGCGCGTCTTTATCCTTCGCGAAGGCAAAGAATACAATCAGGGCGTTGCGTATCTCGATGACGGCACCATGGTCGTCGTCGATGGCGCGCGCAAAATGATCAACAAAACCATCGACATCTCCGTCACATCAGTTCACCAAACCACTGCCGGCAAAATGATCTTCGGCCGTTACGATGAGCGCGGCGAACAGAATCCCGCGCGCGCAGCGCAGTCCTCGCTTGGTTCCCCTGGGGAACAGGCGTTTCGTTCTTCCGCTCCGGAACTTCGCTCTTCCGATCCTGCCGCGCCCGGCGAACGTCCGTCTCGACCGCTCACGCCGGAGACAGGCCGCACCTAACTCGCAGAATGCCCGATTTCCACGGGCGCGTATTTATCTGTGAGTTTGAATGCGATAGACTACATCGCCCCATAAAACTCATTGAACTGTCGATGAATCGGAGATGAATGAAAAATCAAGTCGAAGCTGGATTCAGATGAACCAGAAATGAGCCGAATCGCCGCCATCCTTCCCGCCGCCGGCCTCCGCCCCCC
>DASZCH010000057.1:0-3441 GCA_035943235.1 Candidatus Acidiferrales bacterium | reverse complement strand
GAGCACGACACGGCGGCCGCACTTCTTGGCGGCCAGGGATTTTCCGCAGCCATCGAAGAATCCAAACTCGAGCGCGTTCGCGCCGCGTCCGGAATCCCTCGCGCGGCGATTCGATTTTGCCTGGAGCACGCAGGGATCCGCTGGCGTGACGTCGACGCTGTCGCTGTTGCCGGCAGCGCCTGGCATTCGTGGGCTCGCGGCTCCGCGTTCCGCGCCCGCTTTCTGCCGGTTGCCCCGATTTCCAGCGCGTACTACGAAAGCAAAACACTCGGCGAGCTTGCGCGCGACCTGAATAACCAGCGAATCCTCCGTCTGCTTTCGGGGGATGCGCGCGTTCCCGTTCTGAATTTCGACCATCATCTTTGCCACGCGGCCAGCGCGTTTTATGCCTCGCCGTTCGAACGCGCATTAATTCTCACTTGTGACGAGCGCGGAGATGGCCGCTCCGGAATGATTGCCATTGGCGAAGGCGAACAAATCCGCATCGAGCGAACCGCGTCCTTCCCGCATTCGCTAGCGTGGGTCTATTCCCAGGTCACCGAGTTGATCGGTTACCGTCCCCACGAGCATGAGCACAAGACGCAATGGCTGAGCCTCACCGCGCAGCCCGATTTCCTCAGCGTATTTCTTCAGATGTTTCGCCGTAATTCGAGCCCATTCCCCAAACTGGATTCGAGTTTCTTTACCACAGGATTTTCCGGCCGCTTGGCGTTTTCGAAAAAGTTCTACGAAAAAGTCGGCATATTGCCGGAACGAACCGCCGAAATCAGTGACGCCACGCGTGCCGTGCTGGCAGCGAGCCTGCAGCGAGCCTGCGAAGCCGTGGCTACGGATTTGGCGGAATCGCTTCGGAAGCGTCACGGTATTTCGAGTCTGTGTCTGGCGGGCGGACTGTTCCTGAATCCACTTCTCGTCTCCGCGCTCGAGCAGAAATCCGGGTTTGAAAGAGTTTTCGTGCAGCCTGCGGCCGGAAACGAAGGCGCGGCCCTTGGCGCTGCGTCGCTGGCGTGTGGTCGAAAAACCAAGCACGCGCGAACCGGCCCTTTTCCCCATTTATATCTTGGTCCAAGCTATTCGAACGAAGACATCAAGAAAGTCCTCGACAACTGCAAGGCGGAGTATCGCTGGTTGGATTCCGAGGCCCACAGAATCAGCGAAACAGTGAAACTGCTTCTTTCGGGCAAAATTGTTGGCTGGTTTCAGGGCGCGGCCGAATTCGGACCGCGAGCCCTGGGCAATCGCAGCATGCTTGCCTCGCCTTGGGCTCCTTATGTGAAGGAAAATCTAAACGACTACCTGAAGCATCGCGAGCCTTTCCGGCCGTTCGCGCTCTCTGTTCCCGAGGAAGACGCCGCAAAGTACTTCGAATTCACGCCGCCCGCGCATTTCATGGCGACGATGGGCCGCCTCCGCTCCGAATACCGCGAACTGCTCGCGATGCATACGTTACCTGGCGATCTGGTTCGTCTTCACGTCGTCGCACGCGGGGCCAATCCGCCGTACTGGAATTTACTGAAAGGTTTTGGTTCCCAGGCGCCCGCGCCTGTTTTGCTCAATACATCCTTCAACCTGTTCGGCGAGCCGCTGGTGCTTTCCCCGCGCGACGCGGTTCGCAGCTATTTCTGCTCTGGTGCGGACGCGCTCGTCATCGGAAGTTTCTTTCTCACTAAATCCTGATCGGTTACCGCCCATATTCGTCGAGCCATTTCAGTTCTTCGCGCACTTTTATTTTTCCGTGCCAGGGATCCTTGCCGAGCCCGTGTCCCTCGCCCGGAAACACAAGCAGTGCCGACGGCACCCCCATCGTGTGCAAAGCGCGTTCGAGCAAATAATCCTCGCCGACGTAAACGCGAATGTCGCGCTCTCCGGCCACCATATGCGTTGGCGTTCGCACTTTCCCGATTTGCCAAATGGCCGCTTCGGCGTTGTAGTTTTCTTCCGTCTTCCACGGCACGCCGCCCAAAAAATAGGCGTCGTCAAACGTGGTGTCATCGTTGCCCCAATTCGCCACGTGCTCGACGGCGCCCGCTCCGGTCACCGCTGCCTTGAATCGCGTTGTCTGCGTGATCAGCCAGTTCGTCATGTAGCCGCCATAGCTGTATCCGCCGACGGTCAAATGATTCGCGTCGGCGATTCCGTCGTTCACCAGAGCGTCGACGCCCGCCAGAATGTCCTTGCCTGGCCGCGATACGATGTGCGGAATAATTCCCAGCGCAAACGAGTCTCCGTAGCCAACAGACCCGCGATAATTTGGCTCAAAGACGAGCCACCCATCCGTCGCCGCCAAATCAGCCCACTGATACCAATCCGCCTCGAAGTGATTTCCATCCGCATCTTCCGGCCCGCCGTGAATCAGCGTCAGCATCCGCAAATTCTTTTCGCCGATTTTCCCCGGAGGATAAATCAACATTCCCTCCACGGTTGTTCCGTCTTCCGCCTTCCACTGAAACGTTTTTCCTTGTGGCATGGCGTAATGGGTGAATTGCTCGTTGAACGACGTGATGCGCCGCGCCTCCTTTATCTTGTCGGGACTTTCCGCCAGGTAAATTTCCGCTGGAGTCTCCTGCGAGGAATAAACAAATGCCATCCGCGGCGAATGCGTGGCGGAGGAAAACTCTCCATAGGTGCCCGCAAGTCCCGCCTGCTTGTCGAATCCAGACGCCGGATCGCGCTGCAAATATGGCTGCACTTCCGTGCCCATCATGCCCGCCGCGAGCAGTCTCCCATCGCCCAACGCCGCAAATCCATTCATCGAGCCGGTAAACTTGCTTCCCCATCTTTCACAAGCAAGACCGACGCCCGGCTCGCCGCATCGCTCCGCCGTCTTCCCGTCGACATTTACCCAGTAAATGCGTGACTGCGCATCTTGATATGCTCCTTCGACCCCGCCGTTCAGAAATGAAAAGAAAAGATGCTTGCTATCCGTCGCCCACTCCATGCTGCTGAAAAATGCCTGTGGATGATTCAGCAAGGGAATCGCCGCGGCATGTTTTTGTTCGACCGCGCTCAGGTCGAGCGCGTAAATGCCGTCATCGCCGAGCGATTCTTCACGCTGCGAAATCGATTCCGTCATGAAGGCAAGCCATTTCCCATCCGGCGAAATCGTCAGTTGCTGCACCCGATAGGGTGTCGAAGTGATTTCGATTGCCTCGGGATTTTGGATATCCTCGTCCGCGCCGGCCCTATTTCGTGCCACGGCTGCGTCGAAATCAATCGCAAAAATCCTGTCGCCGCGCTCCGCCGCGCGATACTGAACCGTATCCTTCCAATTGTTCCGGTAGGCGTCTTCCTGCTTTTTCGTCCACGGCTCTCGCGTCGCAAAAAATATTTTTTTCGAATCCGGGGACCACGAGAACGAATGCACATCCTCGCGCGCTGCCGTTGCCATAAAAGATTCGCCGCCTTGCGCCGAAATCACGTAAACCTGCGTCTCTCCTTTCT
>DASZCH010000056.1:0-4604 GCA_035943235.1 Candidatus Acidiferrales bacterium | reverse complement strand
GAGTTACAGGTGGATGGGCCGTGGGGGGATTTGAAACTGCACACGCGGGCGACGCGACCGGCGGTTTTTCTGGCTGGCGGAATCGGGATCACGCCATTTCGCAGCATCGTGCTGGACGCGGCGAAAAATAAATTACCGCACAAGCTGTGGCTGTTTTACTCGAATCACGGGCCAGAAGACGCGCCATTTTTGGAGGAGCTCGGGCGAGCGGAGAAAGAGAATCCGAACTTCACGATGATTGCGACGATGACAGACATGGCGAAGTCCTCACGGCCGTGGCACGGGAAAACGGGATTCGTGAATGAGGCGATGCTTTCGGAGGCGATTGGGGATTTGAAGGCGCCGATTTATTACATTGCGGGTCCGGGAGCGATGTTGAATGCAATGAAAAAGATGTTACTTGAGGCAGGAGTGAACGAGGATGATATTCGCGCGGAGGAGTTCGCGGGATATTAGAAGTCACGGGCGGCGCAGCAGCCAAAATAATCAATTATAATTTGATTATCTTGCTCTTACTGTGACGCCTGTGCCGGCGGCGTCATATCCACCACTTTGTAATCGAGAGGGACTTCGAACATCTCGGGCGGCGGCTCGACGCGATTGAGGTTCGTCACCGTTACCGTAAGGACGCCTGTGCGCGGGTCGATATGCTTCTCCATCATGTTGATGCGAAGATCCTCGGAATACCAATATTCGTCCGTAATCACGACCGACTGACCCGTACCAGTGAATTTGTTCGGCAGCGTCACCGCTCTGCTGTAGCCGTGAACGTCCACGCCTTCCATCATGCTCGATCCCAAGTCTTGGAATTGAACGCCGGCATTCGCCTGCGCGTTGCTCGGCTGATGCTGCGCCCAGTTGAACGGCGGTGCAGCCGGCGAATGCGGTGCGCCTTGTCTCAGGCGCGCCAAGCGCGTGGACGGAGTCAGGAAAGTGTTTATTCCTGTGTCAGGGTCGTAAATGTGCACAGACAGCAAATGAGGTTGCTGGGTGGACGCGAACGGCAGATTTTGGCGCAACTCATTGTGGATGCGTCCGCGCGAGTCGCGCGCAATCATGGCGGAGCTCTTGCGCTGGAAAGCGCTTCCGTTGGTGAGTGCGCGCGTTATCTCGACGTCTAGCGTCGCGGAAAACGGCACTCCCGGAACGGGAGTCAGAAAAATTCGCGGGCTAAATGGCGGCGCGTTAATCGCTCTCTGCGCCTGCACCACGGGCGACACAAATATCAGCGGCAGCAGTATTGAAGACACTAAAATCCCGCCGATTACTAACCAACGATTTCTCACCATGGCACGCTCGCGCCTATTGCGTGAAATTCCGGTCGATTGCGGGGAACCCGATGGTCCCATATGCCCAGGTAAGATGCTATAGCAGCTTTCCCGTGTTTCCAACTAAATCGTGAAGAGCAATAGGGAATGTGCATTAGAATTGTTAGGCGAAAAGATAAATGGCCGCGATGGTGCGGCGTCGAATACGGTTTGTATTCGAGAATGGAGACGAGCGATTGGCGGAAGTGACGGCGCTGTTTTTCGACATGGGGGGCGTGTTGTTGACGAATGGGTGGGACCGGCCGTCGCGACGGGCGGCGGCGGAGAAGTTCGGGCTGGACTGGGATGATTTCGAGGACCGTCACGAGTTGCTGATGCATGGATTTGAAACGGGGGCCGTAAGCCTGGATGAATATTTGAGGCGCGCGGTTTTTTACCGGGAGCGACGGTTCAGCAAACAGGATTTCATTGATTTTATTTATTCGCAGTCGCAAGCGATGCCGGAGACGCTGGCCGTGCTGGAAAAACTCGCCGCGCGGAAAAGATATTTGATCGCGGCGCTGAACAACGAGTCGCGAGAATTGAACGAATACCGCATCCGGACATTCAATTTGCGGGAATATTTTGAGGTGTTCTTGAGTTCGTGTTATTTGGGCGTGCGGAAACCGAATGAGGCGATTTACAAATTGGCGTTGAGCATTACGCAGCGCGCGGGGGAAGAGTGCGTGTTCGTCGATGATCGCGAATTGAATTTAGAATTCGCGCGGGAGTTGGGAATGCACGCGATACAATTTAAGAATGCGGCGCAATTGGAGAAGGAGTTGAAGGAATTTGGAGTGGAAGTCGAGGATTAAGAGATTCTGAAGCGGGTGGAGACGAAACAGTAGAGAGGGAAGGGGCGACAGTGGGGAACGACACGACGACGGCGAACGAAAATAGAGCGGCGAATGAAGCGCATTTATTCGTGATACTCGGGGCGACGGGGGATTTAGTGGGGCGGAAATTGTTGCCGTCGCTAAATGGACTGATTGCGCGAGGCGAGTTGGGGCCGAAAAGTTTGATCCTGGGCGTGGGCGTGGAGACGGAACTGAATGACGAGAGTTTCCGCGAGCGGTGCCGGAAGGATTTGGCGAACGCAGGGATTCCACAGGAGCAAATCGCGCAGACTGTCTCAGACAAGCGAATGTTTTACCAGACCATCGCGAAGGGAACTCCTGAGGATTACAAGAAACTTGCGGGGCGTGTGCAGCAAATCGAAAAGGAAAACGGGTTGCCGGGGAATCGCGTGTTTTATTTGGCGCTGCCGCCCAGGGTATTTTCCCTGGCGATCGTGGGATTGGGAAACGCAGGGCTGAACAAGAGCCAAGGGTGGACGCGGCTGGTGATCGAGAAACCGTTTGGGCGGGATTTAGCGTCGGCGCAAGCGTTGAATAAAGTGGCGCACGAGCATTTCGAGGAGAAGCAGGTCTACCGCATCGATCATTATTTGGGGAAGGAGACTGTGCAGAATCTTTTGGTGTTCCGATTTGCGAATTCGCTGTTTGAGCCGCAGTGGAATCGCGATCGGATCGAGAGCGTGGAGATCACGGTGGCGGAATCGTTGGGCGTGGAGCACCGGGCGGCGTATTACGAAGGCGCCGGGGCGTTGCGCGACATGGTGCAGAATCATTTGACGCAACTGATGACGCTGACAGCGATGGAAGTGCCGGAGGCCTTTGAGGCGGAGCCGATCCGGCGCGAAAAAGTGAAAGTGCTGCATTCGGTGCTGCCCATCAAGAGTGAGAACGTGGTGATGGGGCAATACGCAGAGGGGGAGATTGACGGGCAAGGCGTGTCGGCGTATCGAGATGAGCCGGGAGTGGCGAAAGATTCGCAGACAGAAACATTTGTGGCGATGAAATTGGAAATTGAGAACTGGCGATGGCACGGCGTGCCGTTTTTCCTGCGGACCGGGAAGCGTCTGAATCAACGAATGAGCCAAATCGTGGTGAATTTCCGGCGGCCTCCGGTGTGGATCTTCAAGCCGTTCGACAATAAGGAAATTCAATCAAATACGCTGGTGATTGCGATTCAGCCGGACGAGGGATTCGATCTCTATTTTGAAATCAAGGCGCCGGGGCAGGGAGTGCAAATCGAGAGAAGCGATTTGCATTTCCGGTACTCGGAGAAATTCAAGCCGCTGCCGGACGCGTACGAGACTTTGTTGCTGGATGTGATTCACGGCGATGCGACGCTTTTTGTGAGCGACGCGTGGGTGGAAGCCTCGTGGAAGTTGTACACGCCAGTGCTAGAGAACAAACCCAAAGTACTGCCATATCGGGCGGGAAGTTGGGGGCCGGCGGCGGCTGATGCGCTGTTGAGCGGTCTGGGGCGGACGTGGGCAAAGATATATTAACGAACGCGCGGATATTTCCGGACTTGGATACGTTGAGCCGGGCGGCGGTCGAGGATTCTGTGCGCGTAGCGAATGATGCAGTGGGCGCGCGCGGGAAATGCTTGATTGCGCTTTCCGGCGGGCGAACGCCGGAGAAGGCGTACGAGCTGTGGTCGACGGAATTCCGCGAGAAGATGCCGTGGGCGAAAACGCACTTCTTTTGGGGCGATGAACGCTTTGTTCCGGCGAACGACCCGAAGAACAACTACCGCATGACTCGCGAGTCGCTGTTCCGGCATATTCCGACGCCGCCAGAAAACATTCATCCGATAGAGACGAATTTTGCGCAGGCGGATGAAGCGGCGCGGGCTTATGAAAAAGTGTTGCGGGAATTTATTTCGGAGACGGGGCCCTCGTTTGACTTGATGTTTCTGGGAGTGGGAGGCGAGGGGCACACGGCGTCGCTGTTTCCAGATTCGCCCGCGCTGCGAGAAGAGAAACGGTGGGTAGTGGGCGTTAAGGCTCCGGCCGAGCCGCCGGTGCGAGTCAGTCTGACGTTTCCGATTTTACGACGGGCGCGTGTGACGTATTTTTTGGTGGCGGGACCGGAGAAGCAGGAGATTGTGGCGACGCTGCGGCGAGATGCCAGCGGGGGGATTGAGAAATTGCCGGTGGAGATGGTGCGTCCGGAAGGCGAAATGATTTGGTTTTTGGATCGCGCGGCAGCGGGGGAGACGGGGGCCGCTTTGCACGGGTGAGTTAGTGTTCGCAGGTTGTAGTCCACACCATTGATGGCAGATTGATTCCACGCGATTCCACCGTAACGAATCTCGGAAAAGAGACCCAAGTCCAGAAGCCGGCTTCAAAACGCTTGCGCCGCCGCTTGCGCCATGGGCCGTGGTGTGTGTCCGGTTATGCGAATAGGGACTGCGGAAACGGACATTATATATATGCTGCCCACG
>DASZCH010000055.1:0-20763 GCA_035943235.1 Candidatus Acidiferrales bacterium | reverse complement strand
ATTCGAATCGGGAATCAGCCCGTGCGTGACTTCCAGTCCATACTGGTCCGCCTGATGTTCGATGTGCCGGCTGAATGTGTTCGCCGCCGGCGAAGCGAGAAATCCGAGAATCGAGAAGCACAAAAGCAGAACCGGCAGCGAAGCCCAATCATCCGTTCCGCGAATCCCCCAGCGCCCGCTCCATCGCGACAGCGCCCACAACATTCCGTGAAAGCCGAAATAAAGCAGCACCAGCAGCAGGAATGCGGCGAAAATCAGCCCTTTATACACATGTCCCAAAACGTAATGCCCCATCTCATGGCCGAAAACGAACATCGTCTCCGGCACGGTCATCTTCGCAATGGTTGTGTCCCACACCACGACGCGTTTCGATGCGCCAAATCCCGCGACGTATGCGTTCAGGTCTTTTCCCTTTTCGCTTTCATTCATCCAGAACATGCGCTCCGGAGGAATATTCATTCCGGCGCGTTGCACTACCTTTTCGAGCGCGACCACCAGAGCCGGATCCTTTGTTTCCAACGGCTCGAATTTGTTGAATAGAGGAGCAATCACGAGCGGCGACAGAAAAATCACAAAGAACAAAATCGGCAGCGCCGCCAGCCAGAAGTAAAACCACCAGCGGCGCGGACTGTGCCGGATCACCGCATACAGAATCCAAACCAGAATGATCCCAATGATGAACAATATAATTTCGCCTTTTGTCCAATCCCACGCCCACGAGCCCCAACCCTGCACCGAAATTCCATAGCTGCGCGATAGCCAGTGCCCGTAAATATCCGTCGGCAATCCCAATACGCCGATGGTCAGCAGCAAAATGGGCGTGAAAATCACCGCCTGCAGCAACCGCACGTTCGTGGCGCGTTCCGCCCAATCGCGATATTTGGGCGCGAGCCTCCACGCGAGCACCAGCAGCAGCACGATGACGCCCCAAATGAAATCGGCGAAGTACAAAATGTACTGCGCGCGCGAATACTTCACCGCCTTCTCGTAAAGGTCCGGTGGCAGCGTGTAAGCCTTGACCTCTGACTGATTCTTTTCTGTTTGGGTTGACGGCGCGGATGCCAGGGGCTGCGTCTGCTGCGGCAGCACTTTGGCGGAAGCTGTCGCCGTGCCCTTCGTCGTTCCTCCGCGCGGAGCCGCGCCCATCGTCGAGATCGCGGCAAACAGGAATGCGAGCGTGAGTCCCGCAAAAAATGTCCGGGTACGGAATCCAGTCATTTGCCCTCCGCTGAACGAACCATGTCGAACCCTCAAACTTCCGCGGGATTATGCCCTTGGCCGTCGATTGCCACAAGCGCTATTGCTCTCGACGGCGGGCATCCCGATGACCTCATTGTCGTGATTTATCCCGAACAGAAGCTAGCGTCCGGTGCCCCCAAACGCGAGTTGGCGACCCCGCAACCGCATCTTTGAATTTAACCCTGCCGGGCGTACGCTTAAGGCAAGGAACAGTTGTCTTTTTGGACGCGAGCTGCAAGCTAATCTGGCCGGAATTCGACGACACGGCTAGCATAGGGAAGGCGGCTCCAAGGAAAAGTCATGAAACATGCCATGAGCTGGGCGAATATTGCGGCACTGTTGGTTCTGGTTCCCGGGATTTCCTCCGCTGGATTTGCGGCGCTGCCCCAATCCAGCCGGCAGTCCAGCCAATCACTCGCTGCCGCAGCGCGCAAGGCCCAGGAAAAAGAGAAGGACGCTCCCAAAGCCAAGACCGTTTGGACGAATGACAACATTCCCGATACGCCCGGCGGAGTCAGCATTGTTGGACAGCCGCCGGCTGCCGCGAGCTCCAACGAACCAGCCGCCGCCTCGACTGCGGAAGCACCATCCAGCGCCGACAAAGCAAAACTGGCAGTCGAGCGCGCCAAGGCGTCAGCAGACCTCGACGACGCGAAGGAACAACTCAGGAGCGCGCAAACCGATCTTGACATTGCGCAGCGCGAATACAATCTTGACGCGGCGCAGCTCTACAGCACGCCGGACTACTCCAAGAACGAGCAGGGCCAGGCCAAAGTCGACGGCGAGAAGGCAGCTATCGCCACCAAGCAACAAGCCGTAGACGCGGCGCAAAAGAAGGTCGGCGATATTGAGAAACTTCTAAAGTCTCTCGGCGGAGAAGAAAAGCCAGTTGCGCCGCCTGCTCCGGCGCCTGCGGGTCCTGCGCCGCTCAAACCATAAGAGGCTCCATTCATCATCCTCTGCGCTGAATGATTATCCGGTTTTCGGTGCCGCGCTTCCATTCCAGAACCTGCAACGTGACTCTGCTACCCCGCCACAATATATAGTGTGTCTTTGCTCTTGACATACCACGGCTCAACCGAGAGAATCCTCCCGGATTTTGCCGTCGCTAGTGTCGGGGTTGGCGACGCATGCTCTAATGAACAGCAGGCGAATTCCGCGAATTGAATTTACCGGATCGACTTTTGTTGGCTGGGATTTTGGCAGTTGGATTTCGTTTTTTGATATTCGCTAATTGAATTTGCGAGACGAACGGAGGACGCACATGGTATTTCTTCCTGGCCACACTGTGCAGTGCGTTAATCCGGACTGCGCCGCGCGTGGCCATTGGCTTCGCGTGGAAATGGCTCCGATGGAACACTGCTCGAATTGCGGCGCATCGCTCCGCAACGTGCCTCCGCCGCTGCCGCCGCGCTTCCGGATGCGTCCCAGGCCCCTCGTCAGCTATCGCCCGCGCGCACGCTAAGCTTCATGGGTGTCGGCGGGTGATGTTTTGCGACCTGACTGCACGCGTTGGGAAATTGGTCTCGCGGATTTGGTTGCGGCCACATCGTCCCCGCAGCCGTTTCGCCACGCCTTATTAGCGGCGCCCGCGTGCTGAACGTCGGCCATTGACCACTGGTTTATTCGACGACCCAATTCGCCACGTTATATATCCGCATTCCCCGCCCAAAATAAAAAAGGCCCCGATTCCTCAGGGCCTTTCTTGCGCTTCTGAAACCGCCGCTAAAACTGATACCGCAATGCAAACTGCATTACGCGCGGATTGGTAAGCAACCTGGTATAGTTTCCGAACGTTGCGGCGTTATCGAGCGAGAGCGACGAGCTCTGAACGTCGAAACGCTTGAGGTTAAATACGTTGAACGTGTCCCACGTGAGTCTCAGTTCATGATTCTCGTTATAGGGCATCTTCCACGCTTTTCCCACTTCCAGGTCCGTATCTAGGAATCCATCACCGCGGATCTGGTTGCGCGCTCCAGAGAATCCTGGCAGCGGCACGTCAAAATTAGCCGACTCAGCTGGCCCGTTCTTAAAGATATTAAAGAGTGGCCCGCCGTTGGACGGCTCGTTCACGAGGGTCGCCCTTCCGCCGCTGACTTTTGCGGTGGCGATTGCCTCGCCAGTCAGCTGCCAGTTGGTTTCAAAGCAGAAGCACGTTGCCACGTTAACCGGGAAACCGCTGGACCAACGGCTGAGGCCCGAAATCTGCCAGCCTCCGACCACTGCGTCCAAGCCTTTGCTCATGTGGCCCCCGAAAGCCCGTCCCTGGCCAAACGGCAGCTGCCAGTACCAGTGCGCGTTGATTTGGTGCCGGAGGTCGAAGTCCGACGGTCCTCGGAGTTGGTTGGGTGACCACGAGTTAATGATGTTCCCGCCCAAACCACCCCATTCGCCGACGCGTTCCGCGTCCGAAGCGATGTCAAGTGACTTAGAGTAGGTGTAGTTGATGTTGAATCCAATCCCCTGAGACAACTGCTTTTGGAGCGTGATCTCCATGGCGTTGTAAGAGGAATTGGAAACCGAGCGCCACGCGTAAAGCGATGAATATTGTGAATTGAACCACGCGAACGGCCCGGAATTATTGAAATAGAAATTATCGGGTGTCCCGGGATTGGCAGTTGATGTCGTGCCGGGAAGTCCAGCCACGTCGAGGAAGAACAGCCCCGTCGTCTCGTTATCGGCGTTGCAAAGATATGTAGCATAAACCGCCTGAACGATGTCTGAGGTCGGACCGCCGCAACCGGGTCCGAATGTTGAGTCTCCCGGGTTGTACTGGTCTCCGGCCGCCAGCGGCTGCATCTCGTTCTGCCAATAAGCCCCGGTTGGCCCGATGGTTGCCGCCGTGACCGAAGAAATCGGGGCGCCGTTGCCGCCGTTCGACCTGGCCAACGTGGCCATCGCCTGGGCCGCCTGGAAATAAGTCACCCCCGACTTTGGATCCTTCAGGTCCTTGGGCATCGCGAGGTCTTCTTGCGCGAGCAGTCGATGGGCCAGATGTCCCGTGTAGGCGACTTCGATGCTCATGTTGTGAGGCAACTGCCTTTGGACTGAAAAATCGATCGCGTAAGAATATGGTGACTTGATCGAGCTATCCAGTCCCCAACAAATGCAGAACTGTCCCGGCGGGAACGTTTGCGGGAAGTTCGCCGGCGGGGCCGGAGTGAAGATCGTCCTCGGTCCACACGGGCTACCCGAAGGATCGCATTGATTCGCTGGCCTCAGATCCTGTACTGGAATCGTGTTTATGCTCGTGAGTCGTGGCGAAGTGCTTGCTGATTCGGTCTGAGCGGGGTTTGTGAGCAAAGACGAGAGCCCAAACGAGCCATTTTGGTCGAAGGTCGTGAGCATCCCTTGGCCGAAATGGTCATAATACATGCCGAATCCGGCACGAAGGACGGTCTTGTCGCCGTCGCCCACAAGCTTCTTGAGCCAATCCCAGCTTGGCTCGGGCGACCAAGCGAGAGAAATTCGAGGAGCGAAGTTCTTCTTCTGCGACGGCCAAAGGTCCGGCTTGCCGTTCGACCTGCCCGCCAAACCGAATTGAATTAGGGGGTCCTGGTTCGAAGGCACGTTCTGCGTCATGTTCACGCCGCGGGTGTTGAACCAGTCTCCCAGATTGAAAGTGGGAGCGACTTCCTGACCGTTGGTTTCCCATGGCGGGGTGTCGATTCCGTAGCGAAGGCCATAGTTAAACGTCAAATTCGGCCGGAGCTTCCAGGAATCCTGGGCGTAAAACTCGTACTCGTACAGCGCGAAGTTTCGTTGTACGGGAGCTCCTTGCGCGAGCGAAGTTCCCGTCCCGTTGCTGCTGACATGGAAATTGTATTGCGCGTCCACTTCCGTAACCATGCCCAGCATTCCGATCAACGGAAAGTCGTAACCGTTGTTGAAGCCGGGATCGACCTGAGGAAAGCCGTTGCTAGCCGGATCGAATGGGCTGGCGCGATTGGCGAATCCGCCTGTATTCAACCAAGCAGCATTGGCGACTCCTTGGCTAAACGAATTGGATTCGCTCAAGGCTCCATTGTGGATGAGCAGAATGTTTGTTCCGAAGGTGAGCGTATGGTTCCCGCGGGTCCACGAGAGGTCATCGGCAATGTTGTGCACCGGGAACTGAAAACTGTTCGTTCGCGTGACACCTTGGCTCAGATTCCGGATGAAAATAAACGGCTGGGTGCTGTCGCCCGCCTGGCTGATACTCTGACGCGTTAGCCCGTAGCGGAGGTTGTTAATCAGGTTTGAACGCAGAACAGCCGTGTAGCCGATTACCATGCCCTTACTGAGATCCACCTGCTGGATCTCGGGTATACTGCCGGGCAAGAACTGCGGGGTCGTAACGTTGACATCGTCGCGTCCGCGTCCGCTCCAGAAAATCGTGTGATTGCCATTTGCGGTGAGCTTGTAATCGACACGGCCGATCAGCCAGTCGTCCCGCTGAGGTTCCGCCGCTGCAAAGCGGAAGCCCTCAAAATTGAGGCCGTCGCCCACGGTTTGATCGTTAGGCAGAGGATACGTATTAAAATAATTCAAGACTGTCTGGCTTGGGCCCAGCCCCAATGGATCCATTCCTTTGATCTGCGCTGCATTAAGGGCAAAGTTGCCCGGCGCCACGCTATAGCTCTGGCCGCTCAAACCGGTGACAGTGCCGCCCGGGCATGTGGCGCTGGCGTCGCAGTTGTATTGGATGACGCCATCGCGAAGAGCGGCTGATGGGATCTCTCGAACCTCGCTCGCGGCCTGAGCTACGCGATGTCCTTCATAATTCAGAAAGACGAATAGGCGGTCACGCTTGATCGGTCCGCTTACCGAGCCTCCGAAGACGTTCCGAACCAGTTGCGTGGGTTTGTTCGGTAACCCCTGAGCAGCCTCCGCGGACTTGATGAAAAAGTCGTTGGCCTCTCCAAACGAACTCCTATTCGATTCGTAGAGCGAGCCGTGGAGTTTGTTTGTGCCGCCGGGCGTGACGAGGGACACTTGCGCCCCGGCTGAACGTCCCTGATCCGCGCCATAGTTGGATGTGGTCACGCGGAATTCCTGCACCGAATCAACCGTGACCGGCAACACGGACGTGAAAGCCTGGCCGCCTCCCTGATCGTTAACGTCCGCACCATCAATCGTAACGTTGCTCTGGTCGCTGCGTTCCCCGTTGACGGCACCGCTCCGTGTGTCGTTCGTGTTCGCAAGGATGTCGTTGCGGTCCGAGGTGTACACGACGCCGGGCTGGAGGCTAAGGAGCTGGACTACGTTCCCGCCTTCGAGCGGCAGATTCTCAATCAAATTCTTATTCATCGTGTTGCCTTCGCTCGCGTCTGTTGTGTTCAGCAGCGGCACCCTCTCGGTTACTGTCACAGTCTGGGTCGCCGCGCCAATCTTCATTCTTATGTTGAGGGTGGCGGGCAAGTTCACCAGGAGCTCAACCCCTTTTTGCTCAAATTTGGCAAATCCCGCTCCTTCGGCGGTCACACTGTAGTGCCCCGGCTGTACCTGGGCGAAGACGTAGCTTCCTTGTTCATCCGTCGTGGTCGTGCGCTCGAGGTTTGTATCCGTATTCACCAAACGTACCGTCGCGTTTGGAATGGCGGCGCCGCTCGGATCCGTCAACGTTCCCCGAAGGGATGTCGTGGCTTGGGTCCACGCGGTACCGCTGGAGAGCACGAATGCAATCGCTGAAATTGCCAACACGCAAAGTAACCGAATTCGCTTCACAGTCCACCCCCGCTGATTTTTGGATTAGCGCCACGCAGACAGACGGAGCACGGGGACGCGAACGCGATTCCCGCGCTGACCGTGCCTTCCATCTTAGAGATGAGCCCGCCTTCTAGGATAATTCCCCCGGGATGCCAACTACAAATTGTTCGTTGCCGTCGATTTTGCAAGCGGTGTACCACAGCCGCCGTTTTCGGTCAACAATAAGTTAAATCCTACAAGCCAAACCGATTGCCTGAATTGCGATCTGCGCCCGAATCTGAAGTTTCCGCCCGGCAATATACTCTAAATGGTATTTCTATCCATAAGTTGGAATGTTGACGGATACGAGAGACTGGCAGGCGGTGTTTGCCGACGCAAGTTTTAGCTGCGTATCGCGCAAAAAAAAGCGGCCGGTGGGGGTGCCGGCCGCTGTGGGCATGGGGTGATGGAGGTGCACTGATTTCGAGACTCGAATCGCGCGGGGGGGCGCAACACCGAGCCTCGAACGCATAGTCATTCTGCCTTCAGGCACCAGGAGCGTCGATAGACCGCAAGGTTCAATTCGTCCTGGTACCGACGTACTGCCGGCCGCCTTGCAATTAGCAAGTCAATTTCATCCAACGTTGGAAACACCACGAATTGCTCGAGTTATTCTCCCCGACGCGGCGGAGGCTCGGGCGAACCTATCGTTATATACGGCACGTTTGCGTCTCTGAGCGCCTTGTTCAAGTTGGCAAGATCCGTGTTCACAATTTCATGCACCGAATCCAGTGCCGTGCTCAATTCCTGTGAGACATTCGCCATTTCGTCCTTCTCTCCTTGCGTGGGCGCCGCCGTGTATCCGTCGAGTTGGGACATCAGCCGTCCGATGCGCTGCGGCAGTGGCGGAGGTGTGTAATGCAAAGGTCCACCTGCGCCTCCGAAACCACGTTCCGTAGCGAACTTGCCGCTGAGTTCGTCCACTTTTTTCGAGAGCGCCTCGGCCTGTTTGCGAATATCGTCCGGAATCTTCGGCGCGCCCGGCTTTTTCCAGGCCGTCAACGTGTCCGCGAGCGACTTTTTCAAGCCGCCGATTGTCTTTTCACCCGCATCGGCTCGTTTGTAGAGGTCGTATAATTGCATTTGCAGGTCGTGCCGGGAGGTGCGGTCAGCGGCGCTGATCTGTATGCGCGGGTCTTCCTCAATTTTCACCGTCTGCGTCTGTGAATTACCCCCCAGCGCTACTTTTACCGTGTAAGTTCCCGGCTCGACCATCGGTCCTCGCGCGCCGCCGCCGAAAAAGCCCTGCGCTCGCGCCGCAAGTTGCTCGGGAGTTGGTTTCACTGGCGGGTCGTACCGCAAATCCCAATTCACGCGGTTGATTCCCGCTCCCGGTTTGGCATCATCCATTTCACGGACGGTTTTTCCCGACGAATCAAGCACTGTAATTTTGACTTTCTGGTCCTTCGCGGGCTTCGCTTTCAAGTAAAAATCGATCGCTGCCCCATCGGGCGGATTCGGTCCCAGAAACACCTGCTGCGCGTCGAACCAGCGGTTCTGATAGATCCGCCAGGCGATAGTGTCGCGAATCAGGAAAAGATGCAGGTCTTCGCTCAGCACTTTATCATTCAAGTGCTGCAGCGCCGTTATATTGTCGAGGATATAAATCGACCGGCCGTGCGTTGCCAAAATCAAATCGTTTTCGCGCGGCTGAATTTGAATGTCGTCCACGGGAACCGTCGGTAATCCCATGCCCAGTTTGTTCCACTGCGCGCCCCCATCGAGCGAAAAATAGGCGCCGAATTCCATCCCCACGAAAAGCATATTCGGATCGTCCGGATGTTCGCGAATCACGTGCACGGTGCCGGTGCTCTCAGGCAACCCCGCCGACAGTGACTTCCACGTTTGTCCGTAATTCGTCGTCTTGAAAAGGTACACGTGAAAATCATTGGAGCGGTGCCCATCGAACGTCACATACGCCGTTCCATCGCCCGACTTCGACGCCACAACCCGTGTGACGTAGGTCCCCTTCGGCACTCCGGGCACGCGATCCGCCACGTTCTTCCAACTCTGTCCGCCGTCGCGCGACACCTGCAAATTTCCATCATCTGTTCCCACCCACAGCACAGACGTGTTGGCCGGCGACTCATCGATCGTAGTGATCGTCGGATACCATTCCACCCCGTCGTACAGCGATTGCGTGTCCTTCGAGGGTAGCTGCCCCAGAATCGGCAGTGTGTTGCGGTCGACACCCGTCGTCAGGTCGCCTCCCAGACGCGTCCAGGTGTTTCCGCGATCCGTCGACTTGAACAGAAAATTGCCGCCGTAATAAATCGTGTCGTGGTCCTTGGGCGAAATAAGCAGGGGAGAATTCCAGTTGAATCGATAGGGCGGCTGGCCTTCGGGTGGAACAGGGCGGATATTCAACGCTTCATCCGTCCGCAAATCGCGCCGGCTCAAATTGCCATCCTGCGACTCCGTGTAAATCGTCTGTGGGTCCGCTGGATCGGGCTTCACGTAGAATCCGTCGCCGCCGCCCACCATGAACCAGTCGCTATTCGAAATTCCGCCGGCGTATGGGGTCCGGCTTGGCCCGCACCATTCCGCGTTGTCCTGGTAACCGGCGCAGACGTGATATGGCTGCTGATTGTCATACCCAACTTCATACGCCTGCCCCAACGGCATCACGTTCAAATGATCCCAATCGCGGCCCGCATCGCGGCTCATATAGACGCCGCCATCGCAGCCCGCGAGCATGTAATTCGAATCATTCGGGTCAATCCAAATCGCGTGGAAATCGCTGTGCACTTCGCGCCCGCGAGTGGTCACAAAAGTTTTCCCGCCATCCTCGGAATAGGCTAGCTGTACGCCGCCCGTCCAAATGCGCAAATCGTTATTGGGATCGATGCGGACCTGGCTGAAGTACGACGGACGCGGATCCGTCGAACTCATTTTCGTCCATGTCGCGCCGCTGTCTTCACTGCGGAAAACCCCGCCCTTTTCGTTCTGCACCAGCGCGTAAACGATGCTGGGGTTCCGGCGGTAAACCGCCAGGCCAATCCTTCCCGTATTGCCATTGTCAGGCAAGTCCTTCGTCAACTTGTTCCACGTCGCGCCGCCATCTGTCGTTTTGTAAATGCCGCTGCCCGGACCGCCTCCGTTGAATCCCCAAGCTGTGCGTCGCCGTTCATACGCGGCCGCGTAAAGAGTCGTCGGGCTCTGCGGATCAATCGCCACATCATTCACGCCCGTGTCGTCGTTTATGAAAAGGACTTTGTTCCACGTTTTGCCGCCGTCGGTGGTCTTGAAAAGTCCGCGTTCTGCATTCGGGCCCCACAGATGCCCCACCGCCGCCACATACGCCACGTCCGAATTCCTGGGATCGACAACGATTCTGCCGATCGCCTGCGTGTCGTCGAGGCCCACATGCGTCCAGGTGTTTCCCGCGTCGGTCGATCGATAAACGCCATTGCCCCACGAAGCGCTCTGGCGGTTATTCGCTTCGCCGGTGCCCACGTAAATTACCGACGGATTCGACGGAGCCACGGCGAGCGCGCCAATCGACGGATTCGGCTCGCTATCCCACACCGATTTCCACGTCATTCCGCCGTCCACCGTTTTCCATACGCCGCCCGCGGCCGCTCCCAGGTAAATCGTTTCCGGATCGCTCTCGACCACGGCGAAATCGTCAATGCGCCCGCCCATGATCGCGGGCCCAATCGCGCGCATCTTCAAATTGCTCGTTGCCGAATCAATCGTCGGCGGCCCGGTTTGCTCCGCTGACGCAGCGCCGCGTCTCTGCGCCGCAGCGTTGGTTGCAAGCATCGCGCATGCCGACCCGAGCAGCAGGAACATCGCGACCGAAAACGCACTCCGCAACCGAATCGACCGCACGTCGAATTGCCTCATCGAACTCACCTCGCAAGAATATTTTTCGCGCAATCGCGACACAAACTCACTCGCCTTTGCCGTGGCGCCCGTGGCAAACGACAAGCGAGAGACGAAGTCGCCACTTCATCCGAATTTCAACTCGAAGCCCGCCGAGCGAACACCCCGATGTTGCTACAGACGCACGTGCTACCCCGCGCGTTTCCTCGTGCTGCGAGGCTAGCTTTTCTGTTGAGCAGAATTTAACGGGACGACAGCGAGCGCGGTCAACTTACATCACTGTGCCATGGACTCCTAAATACCCCGATTATTGCGAGGCGCTGGTGTCGTGCAGCAGGACAACGTCGCCGGAATAGTCGCTCCTTATGACGGCGAGGCGCTTGCCGTCGGGCGACCAACGGAAGTCCTGAATTTGCAGGGAATCGAAATGGGTGAGCTGATGGCCCTTCGAGCCATCAATGGGTTGAATCCAGATGTTGTCCACGCCCTTCTCTTCGATGAGGATGGCGATGGCTTTGCCGTCGGGCGTGAAGTGAAAGCCGCTAAATGCCGCCGGTCCTGGCACGATGAAGCCGACGCCGCAGCGCGGGTCGGCCGTGATGTATCGTGGCGGCGTCTTGCTGCTTGCATCGGTCTTGAGCAGCGCGATGGTATTCGCATAACTGCGGGAATTCGGGTCGCCCTGAGGTGCGTATATCGCCATCGTTTTGCCGTCAGGGGAGAACGTCACGGCCTTCTGGAGACCCTTGACGAGGCTTGTTGCCGGCACGACTTCCGGACCGTCGCTCAAGGACATGCGCATTAGCGTCGCTTTGGATTCAGGGAGATAGTAAAGCCACTTACCTTCGCAGGCCAAAACGTTTCTCACGTCCTGCTGCAAAGGGAACGCGGTGAGGTTCGAGCCGTCGGCACTGGCGCGCCAAACGCTTAGGTAATAGTGGATGATCCCGCCACCGTGAAAAAACCACGCAAGCGCGATGTGCTGGCCCGCGTCGCAGGTCATCATGTCGTTGATCCATGCGTCGGAATCGCTCAAGAGCGTCACGGCATCGCTTCCATCGGCATTCATTCGCACCAGCCGGAGGCCCTCGGATACCAGCAGTTGGCCATCCGCGGTCCAGTCGAACGCAGGAAACACCGTCTGGCGAGGGATGCCGGGAATCGCCACGGCTGGTCCAGTGCCGTCGCCGCGCAGAATATCTATCTCACTCGCTGATTCATCCTGCACTGTAGCCAACGTCTTGCCATCAGCGGAGACGCTCACGTCCCTATGATCGTTGACGTCGTTGACGATCGTGCGGAACTTGCCCGCCGGATAGGAGACAACGCCGATCTTTGTCTTCAGTGAGAACGGCTTCTGCCTCGAGGGATAAGCGATGTAAATCGAACGGCCGTCCGGCGCCCAGGCGAGCTCCAGGGCAAATTTATCGAGGAAAGTTACCAAGGAATTCATCTTGCCGGTGGCCAGATCGAACATTTCAATGCCGAGGTCACTGGAAGCAGACGCGGCGGCAAGAGCAATCCTTTTGCCGTCCGGCGACCAGCTGAGCCAGTGTGGCAGAGTTTCACCAGGCGTAATGAGCAGCACTTTCTCGTCACTCCCGTCCGCGTTCGCCTCAAGCAGCCGCCATTTACTTATCTCCGGATCGTTAGCGCGCACGTAAGCGATATTCTTGCCGTCGGGGGAGACGGCAGCATTGCTATCCACGTCCTTGGCGATCACTTCCGGTTGGCCTCCAAGGACCGGCGCCCGAAGCAAGTCAAAGAGTTCTCCGCCTGGTGCCTGGCGGCGGAAGTAAAAATAGCTCCCGTCGGGAGAAAAAGTGAGCCGGCCGAACGATAATCCCGACGAGGCGACCACCTGGGTATCGCTGCCCGTCGGAATGTTGCGCAGCCACAGGCTTTGCTGGCCTTGGTCCTTCTGCACGGTCAGGAGAAATTTCCCGTCAGGAGAAATGGCCGTTTCGATGGCTTTGCCTGTGCTGGTCGCCTGAGACATTGTGAACGTTTCAAACGGCGCAGAGCCGGGGCGATGCAGGAGCGCATAAACTCCGTAACTCGCCGCCCCAATCAGTACCAACACAATCGCAATCGTCGCCGCCGCGCCGAATTTGTGCTCGCGCGCCACTGCCGCCACGGTCGAACTGCCCGAGGCGCGCACCGCGCCAGATCCGCTCGTTGTCGCGCCGCCAGCTAATCCCGAGGCGCGAGATGCTCGTCCCGAAGACGAAAAAGTTTCCGCCCCTTCGGTGGACGCGGCAGATAATGCGCCTAACGCTTCGGAGCTTTCCTGCATCGTCCCCGAGCGTCTCGAATCCGTGTCGCGCTTGAGCCGCTTCAAATCCGCGCGCATTTCCGACGCGTGCTGGTAGCGCACGCCACGGTCCTTTTCCAGCGCTTTCTCGATAATTTCTTCCAGCTTCGCCGGAATCTCCGGGTTCAACCGCACCAGCGGCACGGGCGCACGGTTCAGAATCGCATCGTGAACAATCGCCGTGGTGTTTCCGCTGAAGGGCATTCGCCCCGTCGCCATTTCGTAGAGCACCGCGCCAAACGAAAATAAATCCGTGCGCGCGTCCAGTTCTTCACCGCGCGCCTGCTCAGGGGACATGTATGCGACCGTGCCCACCGCCACTCCGGGACTGGTCAAGTGTTCCTCGACTTGATCCACCGTCGCCCGAGTCATCCCCTGCGCTGCGTCGGCGGCGCCTTCCAACACCTTTGCCAGGCCAAAGTCGAGAATCTTCGCGTGCCCTCGCGTCGTGATGAAAATATTGCCGGGCTTGATGTCCCGGTGAATGATTCCTCGCGCGTGCGCCGCATCGAGCGCGTCGGCTATCTCGATGCCCCAGTCGAGCAGCACATCGAGCGGCGATGGCCGGCCATCGATGCGATGCCGCAGCGTCTGCCCCTCGAGATATTCCATGGCGATAAACGCGCGCCCCGCTTCCTCGCCCACGTCGTAAATCGTGCAAATGTTCGGATGATTCAGCGCCGAAGCGGCCTGCGCTTCCTTCTGAAAGCGCGCCAACGCTTGAGCGTCGCCGCCCACATCGTCGGGAAGCAGTTTGAGTGCGACGAAGCGATGCAGCCGCGTGTCCTCGGCTTTGTACACCACGCCCATTCCGCCGCCGCCCAGCTTTTCGAGCACGCGATAGTGCGAGATGATTTGGTCTGTCAAAATAAAAAGGATTCCACCTTTGCGCGAAGATAGTAGATGCGCCCAGAGTTCGAAGTCAACGGCTTCGCGGTTCGAAAGTGCGCGGCAAGAGTGCGGCTAAGTAGCGGTTATCAGGTTTAGTGGCAGCCGGGCAGCCGGAAGGAACCAATCTTTGTGCTATAGCCCGCGCCGAAGCTTGGTCCGCGGCTTACGTCGTTTGCCTCGCCCGCTTTGAGGTAGTCGCCGACGTACCAGAAAGCGCAGTCGTCGCTGGGGTCCATCGCGGTCGTTGTGTAATCTTCCCATCGCAGCGTGTTCGTTTGCGCAGCCTCGCCATTGACCAGCACCGTCTCGTGCAGCGTCAACACGCCCTTCGTATCGCCATCGAGTCGCGCGGCAAATCGTTGCCCGACGAAGTTCGCAGCTCCGCCAAACGAATAGCCCACGCCAATATCACCCTTCTTGTCCATCGCGATGCTGGGCATCCAGCGGTAAGAACCGTCCGGCGCATAAGTGCCCTGTTGATAGAGAACGGGATCGCGTTTTTCGTCGAGACGGAATTCGTACCAGCGCACGGCTCCACCGCCCGCTTTCGTCGCAATGGAGTGCGCGGCGACGATTGACTCGCGGCCGCCTATCCTGCGGTAGACCAGCCGCTGCATGATTTTGTCGCCCTGCGCGTCCAGCCGCTGCTCGGTGTCCGGCTGCGGGACGCAATTAGACAATTGGCCGTTGCACAGATAGTGGTACGGCGCCACATTGATTTTCACCGGGCCGCTTGCCTTTGTATTCGCGGGATTCTGCCAGTCCACATGAACTTTCCAGAAGTAGATCCCATCGTCATCGAAGATGCCTTTCAGCTGCGTGCCGCCCGCCGCCATCATGATGTTCGGCGCGCCGGATGGCGGCAGCTCCTGGCCGTCGATGTCCGCGTTGTTCAGAAAGTTCACGCCGTCGATGACGATGCATTGCTCCGTGGCGGGCTGGCCCTTGAGCATCTTGTTGCGGTCCGCGATGCAATCGTGTTTCTGAATCACGGTATCGCCGGTGCTCGTGGGAACGTAGTAGCCATCGGGCCAGATTGCAGGCCGCGGATAGTCAGGAAACAGAGTTCTCTCGAACGCGTAGCGATAATACGTGCCCAGCGGATCGCTGCTCGTGCTCACCGCGTAGCACATGGCGTACGTCCCCTGCAACTCCGCGAGATTCTTGGGCGGCGCCGCCGGCGGTCCCGGCTCCGATGACTGACCCGGACGTGCAGCCTCTCCGTGAAGAGCCACCTTGCCCTGCGTCTGCGGTTCGCTGCGGCTTTCAAACTCGCCCGCCGCAATCCGACTGAAGATCGGCATCACAACCAGCCAGCGTCCCGCCAACTGATCGTACCGAACCACGGCGTCGCCGTTGTCGCGCGCTTCGCAGACGCCGCCGAAGCCCGAGAAAATTATATTTGTCGGCACGGGTCCGTACAGCACCGTTCCGCTCTTGTCGTACCGCGCGCCTTTCTTGGTGAAGACCGCCAGCCGCGAGTTCACGATCTGCACAACATTGTCCGGGCCCGCAGCCAGGCTGTTGTCGGACGGATTGCGATACATGCCACGCAAAGCCGGCGTCGCTTCAGGGCCTTGGAATCCAACGCCCAGCCCATCGAAACTTTCGAGCAGCGGCGCGGCTGGGCGCTCTCCCTGCGATGTTTGCTCCACGGCTGCGCCCGCAGGCGTAATCGTCGGCGGTGCCGGAGGCTCATTGCGTCTTTGCGCCGCGTCCTGATCGTCCGGTGAAGTCCCGCAGGATGCGCTGCCGCAGTTCGCGGGTCGGATGGCTGGACTCATCGACGACGCGCGCAGGGAGAGCAGCGGCCGCGATACGTCGGATGCGATCGCGCGATGAATCTCAACCGAACCGGCCGCCGGGCCCGCGAACGCCACGATTTCGCTCGCACCGGTACTCACTTGGTGCTGACCCGGTCCGAGAGTCCATGTCCCGCTCCCTGTAAAGAGAGTCCCCGCGAACAGTGTCGCAATCGCTGCAGCTCGCCGTGCTCTTCGCGCGCGATTCATTGTCGCCGTCATCACAGTTCTTACTGACGCCTGGCACCACTTTTGCGTTTCCCCAACTCCACGCAGGGCAGTTGATGCTCTTGCGGTGGCGTGGTAGCCTCTGGCCATCGTCGGAGACTGCTGCGCGGCCGGCTGATTTGCACGCCTGCCGCGATGCGGGAATCTTATCGTGGGAACCTCCTCCGCCAAACTCGAACGCACGAATCTCGAACAATCCATTCGCGAAATCGTGATGGGCCTTTTGCGCGAACTGGGAAATCCCCGCGCGCTTGAGGAATTCTCGCGCAAGGGCGAAGCGGCGCATCTTGAGCGCGATCTGGGGCTCGGCAGCCTGGAACGAGTCGAGCTGCTGCTACGTCTCGACAATGCCTTCTCGATTCACTTGCCGGAGAAAGTGATCGCGGAAGCGGATACCGCCGCCGATTTGCTCGAAGCCGTTTTGCAGCAACTTTCCACCGCGCCAAATCAAGTGCGTACTGATGACGCGCACGTCACGGCCCTTGAGCGCACTCGAAATATTCATCCCGCGATTCCCGGCGAAATGCGCGCAAATTTGCGCGAGGAGCTTGCTCGCGCCGAAACGCTCAACGACGTCTTCCGCATTCGCGCGCGCCGGGACGCTGCAACCGCGCACATTCATTTGTACGAAGAAGATGGCACGGTTCGCACGATCACCTGCGGCGAATTGTTCGCTCGCGCCTCTGCCGTTGCAGTCGAGCTTGCGCGCCGCGGAATCTCCGCCGGTGACACCGTCGCGATCATGCTTCCGACCAGCGCGGATTTTTTCTGGACTTTCGCCGGCACGCTGCTCGCGGGCGCGATTCCAGTGCCCATTTATCCGCCGTTCCGCGCCGACCGCATTGGGGAATACGCCGCGCGTCAGGCCGGAATTTTGCGCAACGCGGAAGCGCGCTTGCTGGTCACGTTTCGTCGCGCCGAATCCGTTGCGAAGTTGCTCGAGCCGCAAGTGAAATCGCTCCGCGGCGTCGTCACCGCCGAACGCCTCGCGGCGTCCAACGGGCCGCCGGTACCGCCTTCGACTGAAATCCGTGCGGTCGATGACGCGCCGCATCGCGCGCGCGCGAGTGACATCGCGCTTCTGCAATACACTTCCGGTTCCACGGGAAATCCCAAAGGCGTTATTTTGACGCACGCGAATTTGCTCGCGAATCTTCGCTCCATCACCGAATACATCGGCGTTCGCGACGACGACGTAGTCGTGAGCTGGCTGCCGCTCTATCACGATATGGGATTGATTGGCGCGTGGTTTGTGCCGCTCTTCACGGGCGTGCCGATGGTGGTCCTATCGCCGCTGGCATTTTTGAGCCGGCCCGAGCGCTGGTTGTGCGCGATTCACGAGCATCGCGGCACGCTGAGTCCCGCGCCGAATTTTGCTTACGAACTGTGCGTGCGCAAAATCCCTGAGAGCGCCCTCGAAGGCCTCGACTTGAGTTCCTGGCGCGCCGCTTTGAATGGAGCGGAGCCTGTTCGCTCCGAGACAGTCAACCGTTTCGCCGGGAAATTCGCGCGCTGCGGTTTTCGCCGCGATGCGCTGCTTTCCGTTTACGGTCTAGCCGAAGCTTCGCTCGGTGTCGCAGCGCCGCGGATGGGCGGCGGAGCGCGCATCGATCGAATTCGCCGCGCGGAGTTTGAAAACGAAGGCCGCGCCGTCGCCGCAACTGCCCACGACCAAAACATTCTCGAATTTGTTTCCGCGGGCCAGCCATTGCCGCGCATGGAAATTCGTGTTGTGGACGCTCAAGGCCGCGCCAATCCCGAGCGCGTCGCCGGGAGCTTGCTGTTTCGCGGGCCTTCGGCGACTTCAGGCTATTACCGGAATCCCGAAGCCACGCGCGAGTTGATACGCGAAGACGGCTGGCTCGACTCGGGCGACCTTGCTTACACCGCTGAAGGCGAGCTTTACATAACGGGACGCGCGAAAGACATGATCATCAAGGGCGGCCGCAATCTTTATCCGCAGGAGATCGAAGAGATCGCCGGGCGCGTCGACGGCGTTCGCAGCGGATGCGTGGTGGCCTTCGGCGTGCCCGATGAGGCCAGCGGCACCGAGCGCCTGGTCGTGACGGCCGAAGCGCGCAACCTCGCTCAGCGCGATCGCATCGCGCAGGAGATCATGCAGCAGGTCAGCGATTCCCTGGGCTTGCCGCCGGACGTTGTCGAAATTCTCCCCGTGCATTCCATTCCAAAAACATCGAGCGGCAAGCTTCGCCGCGCGGAAACGCGCCGCTTGTACCTTGAACAAAAATTGAGCAAGCGGCAAGCGCCTGCGTGGATCCAAATCACCAGGCTTGCCGTGCGCGGAATTTTTCCCCGATTGCTTTCGAACGCGACGAAGCTTTTGCGCCGCACCGCTGAAATTATTTACGGCCTGTATGCGCTCTCACTTTTCGGAGTTGCAGCACCCCTGGCTTGGTTGATGCTTTTGCCCCTTCGCAACAGGCGAATGGCCAGGGCGATCCTTCAGCGCGGCTCGCGCGTTTTGCTTTGGCTCGCCGCGATTCGCGTCAGCGTGGAAGGCCGCGACACGTTTGCGCAATGGAAACGGGCGGCGCCGTGGATTTTCGCGCCGAACCATTCCAGTTATCTCGACATTCTTGTTTTGCTCGCGTTTCTGCCTGCCGAGGCGCGCTACGTCGCCAAAGGCGAAATATATTCCATGCCGCTCGTTGGCACGATGGCAAAGCGTTGCGGATATTTTGCCTTCGACCGCGCGGATCCCGAGGCGCGCATTGCGCAATCGCAAGAAATCGAGCGCGCTCTGGGCCGCGGCGAATCCGTGGTGATTTATCCCGAGGGAACTTTCACCGCCGCGCGCGGCGTGCGCCCATTCCAGTTGGGCGCGTTCAAAGCAGCTTTGGATACGGGACGCCCGATTTGTCCCGTCGCCGTCCGCGGCGCTCGCGAATTGCTGCGCGACAAAACGCTGCTCCCCAAGCCGGGCCGCATCACGCTCACCTTCGGCCCGCTCGTCATTTCGCGAACGGGCGCGCCCGGAAGCCACGATGCAGAACAACCGCATGCTCCGCGTGAAAACGGTTTACCTCAAAACGGTGCACGTGAAACTGGCTGGCAGGAAATCGTCCGCCTCCGCGACGAGACGCGTGAAATCATCGCGCGCGGCGCCGCCGAGCCCCTGCTTTAGCGCCGTGTGGCCCAAAAAAAAACGGCACACGTAAATGGTCCTTGGTCTGATCGACGCTCGCTATTCACGAGATGACTTGGTAGGTTTCAGTAAAGAACGCGGAACTTAATTGTGTGCGGAATTGCTTTCAGGTCTTCCCTGATTTTCGGATTGTACGCTGTGCTGATATCCGTGATCGCGTAGCCGATCGTCTGCGAAGTTTTCAAATATTGCCCCAGAATATTGGCTTTATGCCTCGCGAACACCTTGTTGATCTGCGCCAGCATTCCGGGAATGTTCTCGTGGATGTGAATCAAGCGGTGAGCATCGATGATCTTCGGCAACTGCACATTGGGGAAATTCACGCTGTACATGGTGCTGCCCGTTTGGAAATATTCGATGATTCGCTCGGAGACAAAAGCGCCGATGTCTTTTTGCGCTTCTTCCGTGCTGCCCGCCACGTGCGGCGTCAGAATCACTTGTTCCATGCCCTGCAACGGCGAAATGAACGGGTCGGAGTTGCCGCGAGGCTCGCGCGGAAACACGTCAATCGCCGCGGCGCGCAATTTTCCGGCTTTCAACGCCTCTGCCAGAGCCTGATCGTCGACCACGAATCCGCGGCTGGCATTCAGGAAAATCGCTCCGCGCTTCATCTGCGCGAATTCCTTCTTGCCGATCAAATTGTGGTTTTCGGAACGTCCGTCCACGTGCAGCGTAATGATGTCGGCGGTCTTGAAAAGTTGCTCGAGCGAGGCGACCTTTTTCGCGTTCCCCAGAACGAGTTTTTCCTCCACGTCGTGAAAATACACTTCCATTCCCAGCGTTTCGGCCAGTACGGAAAGTTGCGAGCCGATTTTCCCGTATCCGACGATGCCCAGCTTTTTGCCGCGAATCTCGTTGCTTCCAGCCGCGGACTTATCCCAAACGCCGCGATGAAGTTTTTGGCTTTTTCCGAATACGCCACGAGCGAGCAAAATGATTTCGCCCAGGACAAGCTCGACCACGCTGCGCGTGCTGCTATAGGGCGCGTTGAAAACGGCGATTCCTTTGTTCGTGCACGCATCCAGGTCGATTTGATCCGTGCCGATGCAGAACGCTCCGATGGCGTCCAATCGGCTGCGCGCGATAACACGCGAGACCATCTTGGTTTTCGAGCGAATACCAATGACCGAAATTTCCGCGAGCTTGCTGGATAGGACGTCCTCTTCTTCAATGCCCTGCGGCTGCTCCACGACCGTGTAGGCCGCTTCGCGGAATTTCGCCGCGGCCTCCGGATGAACGTTTTCGAGCAGCAAAACTTTACGCGCCAGTTCTTTCATAGGTTTTTCGTGGATGGGCGATGAATTGGGCAGAGTTCCTGCGGCAGCGCCTCCCCAAATTCATTCTATCGCAGCGCATTCGGTTTGTAGATGCCTCGTGTGGCAATTGGCTCGCAAAGATGTGGTGCAGGATATGGTACTTGCGCCGTTTGTTTTGTGTGAACAGAAGGCCTTTGATGAAGGCAATGCGTAAGGAGCGGAGAACACCGCAAACAAGGGCGGGAGAGTCAAACCGCGCGCGCAGATAGGAGACTGTTCGGAAAGAGACATTTCTGCGATACTGCTGTGGGG
>DASZCH010000054.1:0-13583 GCA_035943235.1 Candidatus Acidiferrales bacterium | reverse complement strand
GACACGGCGGAGCAAACCGTCGCGCCTTCCGATACCACGCGCACGTGGTTCCGTCCTAATCCACCGCTTCCTAAAGTCAACTGGTCCATTCGCGACAATATCAACCTGCAAGAGAGCGCTCTTCTCGTCGGCCTCGATTATATGGCTCAACGCCCCGAGCAATTCCTCGAGCGTTTTTACGACATGAGCCGCCGCTCAATCGCTAAAGCCACAACCGAAGGTCCGGCCGCCTGGGCAATCTTGAATGACGGCAAGCGTCCCGCTCTCTCTGCCCATCTTGCCCGGCTATTGCAAGATCAAGGTGTCGAAATCGCCCGCCTCAATCAGGATTTCACTGTGGCGCCGGCGCCCTCGGCCGCTGCATCGAAAAACGACAAAAAAAAGATGACGAAAGAAGGTGCAACGAAGGCCGCCCAGGAAAAATCGTCATCGCCCACGCGCATCCCCGCGGGTAGTTACGTGATTCGCATGGATCAACCTTACAGCCGAGAAGCCGATATGCTCCTCGACACCCAGTATTACTCTATCCACGATCCCGCCCCGTACGACGATACAGGCTGGACGCTGGGACCTCTCACCGGCGTCGCTACTATGCGTATCACTGATGCGGCTATCCTCAAATCGCCGATGACATTGATCGACGAGCCCGTTCGCGCTCCCGGCAAAATTGACGGTGCAGGAGTTTCGTTTATCGTCGATGCCAATGCCGAACCTGCCCTCGCAACGCTTCGTTTCCATCTTCACGACGTAAAAATGCTCGCCGCTGAAGATGGATTTAAGATCGGCGCTCAGAGTTTCAACGCGGGTTCTTTTATCATTCCGGCGGACGGCAATCCCCCGGATCTTCGCGACAAACTTTCATCAGCAGCACAGGAGCTTGGCCTCGAAATTCACGCAACGTCGGCAAACGTGTCGGTCGCACGCCATCCGCTGGAAACGCCGCGCATCGCCATTGTTCATAACTGGATGAACACTCAGCCCGAGGGCTGGTATCGTCTCGCATTTGAGGAGTGCAAAGTCCCGTATTCCTACATTTCCGACGCAACTCTTCGCGGCACTTCTAACCTGAAGGAAAAATATGATGTCATCTTGATTCCTCCAGCCACGCCCGACCTCGCCCGCTTAATCAACGGTGTGCCGAAACGCATGCTTCCCGATGGCAGTGACTCGGGAGGGCCAATCCCGTGGCAGAAATCGGATCTCACGCCGAGCTTTGGCGATGGCCCTGATCAAACGAGCGACATTCGGGGCGGCCTCGGCTTTGAAGGTCTCGCAAATCTGAAAAAATTTGTCGAGGACGGAGGCCTGCTCATTCCCGTTGCCTCCAGTTCTGTTCTCACGACTGAAACAGGCATCACCGATACAGTTTCAATTGCCTCCACACCGCAGCTTCACGCCCGCGGCGCGATTTTCAACACGACCGTCGAAGACACCCGAAGCCCTATCGCTTACGGCTACGGCGCTGACGTGCCGGTATATTTCAATCAGGCGCCTGTGTTCCACGTTTCTCTCACCGGTCGAGGCGGCGGTTTCGGCGGAGGCCCGGGTGGGGAGTCCCGCGAACGCCCAAGCGGCCGCGGTTCATTGACCGATCCAGACATTCCGCAGGGTCGCCCTTGGAATCCGCCTGCCGCGCCGCCGCATCGTACCCGCGCTGAGCAGGAGCTTTACGTCAATCCGGAATCGCTCGAGTTTTTACGCGCGTTTATTCCACCAAATTCGCTTTACCCGCACGTCATTCTTCGGTTCGCGGATGAGAAAAATCTCTGGGTCAGCGGAATGCTGGATGGAGGTTCAGCGCTTGCGGATACTCCGGCGGTCATCGACGTTCCCGTCGGACGCGGTCATGTCGTTCTCTTCGCCATTAATCCGATGTGGCGTCAAATCACGCAAGGAAGCTTTATGCTCGTGCTTAACGCCGCCATGAACTATGACCATTTGGCTGACACGGCTTCCGTGCAAAAAAGCAAATAAAAAGCGAGGGCTGGACCTAGCACTTAGAACAGACTAATCGTCTTTTTCGAAGGCGCTTTTTCGCCAAAGTTGGCCTGATAGAGCAGGCCATTAAAAAACTCGGTTTTTGACGCTTCTCGCGAACTCGGAATTTTGAAACGTGCGAATTCCCCTAACGCAAATCGCAGCTCCTGTTTAATGACCAGCCGTTGAGTATCGCGAGGATGCGGGGTTGAAGCCCGCCCCCGCAAATCAAACCAAAAAGCGAACTACCGGAGGCGCAAAACCGCCTCTACAAAGGCGATTCACTCCTCGCGCAGAAGGATGACGGGATCGATCGAGAGGGCGCGGTGCGCCGGAATCCACGTAGACACGAGGCCGACGAGCGCCATTACGAACACAACACCGGTCAAAACGAGCGGGTCGCGCGGCGTGGCTTGATACACAACAGCCGCCAGGACGCGCGAGGCGAGGATTCCGAGCAGCAATCCTGTGACCGAGCCGAATGCCAGCAACTTTACTGCGCGGCCGAGCGCGGCCCGCAAGACCTCCTTGCGCCGTGCGCCGAGCGCGATACGAATGCCCAAATCGCGCTTGCGTTTGCTGACGGCGTATGCGGCGATGCCGAAGATTCCCGTAATCGAGAGAAGCGCGCCCATGGCGCCCAACACCCCCAGGGAGATTGCTGCCATTCGCGGACCGAACATACTGCCATCCAGGCCCGCGCTCCACGTTTGAAAAAAGGAGACGAGGCTCGGATCCACGTCTGTCAGCTTGCGTCGGATGGATGCGGCGAGCTGCTGGGAATCGGTTGGCGATTGCACAATGAGCCAGGCTGCGTCGGAGGGCGATTGCAGGATGGAAAAAAACATGGCTGCTTGCGGAGCTTCAGTAGCGCTGCCGTATTTTCCGTCGGCGACAACGCCCACCACGTGAATGCGCGTGCCGTCACCGAGTTTGTAATCGCGGCCCAACGCGGTGGCGGCGGAACCAAAGACATAGCGCGCGAAGCGCTCGTTGACTATCGCCACGCGCTGGGTAGTGGCGTCGTCGTGGTCGGTGAATTCCCTGCCAACAAGGAGAGGAGTGCGGGTGGCGCGAAAGTATTCGCGGGAGATTTTGAAGGTTGTGGCACGCAGGACGGCGGTTGCCGGCGTTAGGTTCGCGGTCTGATCGGAGAACACGAGAAGGCTGGAGCAGCAATCGAGCGTCAATTGTGGGACGTTTATCCATGCCGCAGCCTGCACGCCGGGAATCGCGTGAACGGTGTCAATGATGCGTTTTTGCACCGGCGGTACGGCGGTGCCGCGATAGCCGGCGGTGTTCACGTCAATATCCACGAGCATCACGTTGCGCGGATCGATGCCCAGGCCGGTGTGCATGGAGCGCAAAAGTCCGCGAACAGCCACGAACGAGGAAGTGATCAGCACCGCGCAGAGGGCAATCTGCACGGTGAGCAGCAGGTCGCGCACGCTCAAGCGGCGTCCGGGCGTTGCCGTTGAACCTGACTTCATCACGCCATAGGGATTCGTTTGAAGCACCTGGCGCACGGGCACAGCGCCAAAAAGGAAGCCGGATACGATGGCGATGAGCAATGCAAAAATATACACGCGAGCGTCCGGGCTCACGGCTGCCTGGACGGGATATCGGGGCACCGGACGCCAGGCGCTGAGCCACTGCAACAGTAAGCTGCTGGACCAGAGTCCTACAGCGCCTCCCATGAAGGAGACGAGAATGGCTTCGGTAAAAAGCTGGCGGAGAACGCGGGCGCGAGTGGAGCCGAGCGCCAGCCGAAGGGCAATTTCGCGGGAGCGTTCTGCGGCGCGAGCGGAAAAGAGGCTGCCGAGATTGGCACAGGCAGCGAGTAAAATAAGGCCTGCAAGCAACATCAAGGCGGCCAGAAACGCCTTGGTAGCAAGCGCGGTATTGCGCTCAGATCCAAATACACCCAGATGTTCGAGCGCAAACGTCATCTTTCTGTCGTCCTGGGGATAGCTCTTTTCGAGATAGGCGCCGATGGAATTCACGTCGGCGGTAGCGTGCGCGGGAGTGACTCCCGGTTTCAGATGCCCGGTGATGACCTGAATCGAGCCGACGCTGCGCGTGTTGAGATAGTTCACACCATCCACCTGCTCCTGATTGACCAAAGGCACATAAAAACAGGCGGCGACAAAAGGAACGGTGCCGTGGAAATCGGGTGGCGCTACGCCGATGATGGTGAACGGATGCTTGTTGAGCTGAACGGTGCGGCCGATTACGCCGGGATCGTCTTTGAAATTATTGTGCCAATAGGAGTAGGAGAGCACGAGGTAAGGAGCGCTGTTGGGACCTCGTTCATCGGAAGTATGGAAGAAGCGGCCGAGATAGGGGGTGAGGCGAAGTTCGTCGAAATAGTTTCCGCTGACTTCCCAGCCCCAGGTCAGCGACGGACTTTGGCCGTATTGCCCGGTGGCAAGACCGACGCCAACGACGGTATAAGTCGCGAGGCCATCGAAGCTGCGGTTGCGATCGCGAAGGTCAAGATAATCGGGATAGGATTGAAATCGCGTGGTGTCGGGCGTGTGCTCCACGATGTAGAGGCTCTGTTCGTCAGCGACATTCAATGGACGAAGGAACAGCGCATTCAAGATGCTGAAGGCCACCACGTTTGCGGCGATGGCCATGCCGAGAGTCAGGATGGCCGCGAGCGTGAAGCTTGGTGATTTGCGCAGCAGGTGCAGCGAATAGCGAATGTCGCGCCAGAGATTGTCCCAGAAGAGCCAGTGGCCGGATTCGTAGAAGTGTTCTTGTGTTTTGGTGATGTTGCCAAAGGCGCGATGCGCCGCGCTGTGCGCTTCTTCCTCGCTCAACCCCTCGGCGCGCAACCGCTCCGTTTCCGCCGCGATGTGCGCTTCGATCTCGTCATTGAAGTCGCTGGCCTTCCGCTTCCGCCGGAAAATGTTGAGGAACATTTCTCCCTCCGCAGAGCAAGTGATCGGGACTGAAGGCCGTCCCTACGACTGCGAAACTGCTACGCTTCCTCGGATTCTAAAATTCGACCGATCGCGGTGGCCAGGCGTCTCCATTTTGTCGTCTCCTTCGCCAGTTGCGCGCGGCCGGCGCGCGTTAACGAATAGAAGCGGGCCTTGCGATTGTTCGATGAGGTGCCCCATTTGGCCGAAATCCAGCCGCGCTCCTCGAGGCGCTGTAACGCTGGGTAGAGCGCTCCGTGTTCGACGAGAAGCTCTTCGTCGGAAGTCTGCTGAATGGCGCGCGCAATTCCCTGGCCGTGCTGCGAGCCAAAGATCAGCGTGCGCAAGATCAATAGGTCCAGTGTGCCTTGCAGCAGTTCTAGCCGTTCTTGATCTTGGGTTGACATTTGACCTGAACGATATGCTTGCTTGGGTAAGATGTCAACAGGAAAAACAAGGCTGGATGCTAGAGGGAGAAAACTGGAAACGCAAGCACCAAAGTCCACGAAAAGCCCACCTCAAAAAGCGCGCATGGGGCACCGGCAAGATTCTTCGTCGCGCCTAAACACCTCCGCAGCTATTGTTTATCGAGTTCTCTGCCTGCATTCAGGCTGTCAAAATTGAGGATTGCGTTCAGGACCAGCGAATAGCTGCCGCGCGTTTCTCCGCGATAAATCGGATTGTTCGAGAACAGCACCACGTGCCCGGACTCCATCGGTACATCAACTACCGCCGCGTGTTGAGCGATTTCATCTCCGCCTTCGACCAATCCCGATACCAGCAAGTCGTGGCTGTCGGCGTATCGGAAGATCACGCGTGGGCGTTCTGCTGGCGGAATCACGCCGATGCCGTTACGGAGGTCTTCCTTTGTGACCGGCTCCGCCTGCCAGGGCTCGACTTTCGGTTCCTCGACGGCTGCTTCGTTCTTGCGCCCTACCACGAAATCCGGGTCATTCACTGTACCTCGCCCGGTTGCTCTTCCATTGATTTCTGGACCGAGCCTGCGGAACCCACCGCGGCCGGCAATACTGCTCACGTCAAACGCCGGCCCGTTAAAGCAATAGACCGATAACTCGCTGCCATATCCGTACGCGATTGGGCTGGTCGCATCAACAATATCCGCTCGAACCACACTGCCAATAATCCTTTCGCGAGGCGTGCGTGCCACCGTAACGCCGTGCGTGAGTCCAAGCGCCACTGCCAGGTTCGCTGTATCCATCACGGTCACAAGCACGCCGCCGTGCTTCACAAAACTCTGCAGGTGCGCCACGCCATCCCACCCGAGTTCTGGCCGTGTGTCGTCGGTTGAGTCGAGCTTTCCGATGTTTGGCGTTTCCGTGGTGTTTTTCCACGGCAGAGGATTTCCCCACTCTGTCGAACGGCCATTGATAATCAGGTCCGGGCTTACAAACCGTCCCACGGGCGGAAACAGAATTACGTCGTACTTGGAATTGAGATCCGCCTCCTTCGCTACCGTCTGCGTGCTGATGTAATCGTAGGGCACGTGCATGAAGTCCAGAGCCTCGCGCCACCAGCCTTCCGTCTGAGTGCTTAGCCACGTATGCAGGAGCGCCACTCGCGCGGCCCGCACTGGATGGGTCTTGACGGAGGGCACAGCGCCCAGTCCATAAGCCTTGAGCCCCAAACCCGAAACAGCGCGCTGCAAATCGTCGCCGCTCACGCCACGCACGAGAAAAGAGCCGCGATTAAACTTATGGCCATCGGCGTCGAACGGCTGTTCGCTTGCCTCGATCTGCGCGTCTTTCAGCTTGTAGCGCAACGTAGCCAGCGCCGTGTCGGCATTGTTGTTGATGGCGAATACCGTTCCCGCCCCCGAAACACCGCTGGGGGCCGCGATTGTCGTCACGCGCTCCATGGGAACATCTAAAACTTTCGCATCCGTTACGCGAACAACCTTTACGTTAAACAATTCGCCGAAAGTCCACCCCGTGTCGTCGTAGGGCGTCTTCTGCGGATCGTCGGGACTCCAATACTGATGATCGAGCAAGGCGTCGGCAATCCGCGAATAAGGCTGGTCCATGCGAATGATGTAGCTGCCTGCCGGGAAGTTCATCGTTTTCGTTTCTGGCGCCGCCTCGGCTTTCTTCTCGCCATTTTCTTCGGACGTCGCGGAAGTCTTCGTGCGAGCACCGGACTTCTTGGCCGGTACCTCAACAGAAAATGCCGAGGTCGCTCGCGATATCTCGCAATGCTGCAATTTCAACACGTCCAGTAGTTCCGCCTGAGCGCCCAGACGTGGATCATTGCCGGGCAAAATATAAGCCGCCGGCCCCTCAGCTGCCGGCTTTGTGACCGACCGTTTCGCTTTCAAATAGAAATTCTTCAGAAACATCGCGCGGTTGTCCGAAAAGAAATGCAACGAAGTCAACAAACCCGTTTCCTCGTAATTATTGTTGTCGCGCTGCGACCACATCACCTTGGGCAACGGCGGATTCTGTCTCCACCACGTGCGCGAATATTCTCCCGGATCGAGTGTCCGTTCCTCCGTGTCCGCGCCGCCGTTTCCGAATGTTTCATAAAGCCGGCTGATGCCGTTATGCATCGCCGCGAAGAACATCAAATATCCCGGTGACCACGTATCGAACTCGCCGTGCGTGAACACGCCCGGCATCCCAAATTTCGTCATGTCCTGCACGTTGCGCCAGCCGAGAATTTCCCACTCATTCGTCAGAATCGGATCCACCCACGCATTGAAGGGCCCATCCCCTGCCGTGTTGTCGTATAGATACGGCACTGACTCATGCAGGTCATGCAGCACCTGCGCGTCCCACGAAACAAACGTATTCAGCACGTTCTGGCTCAACTTCAGCGTCATGGCCATCGCGTCGCGATTGTTATCGTGTGCGACGTAATGTCCCCAATAGAGCAACGACGGGTAATTTTCCTGCGGATGCGCCAAGTGCCAACGGTACAGGTCCACCATCCGGTCGCGTCCGTCGACTTCAACAATCGGCGTAATCAACGTGATCACATGATTGCGAATATCCTGAATATACTGACTGTCGTCGACCGCCAGTCTGTAAGCCAGTTCCATCAGCGCCGTCGGCGCTCCTGTTTCCGTCGAATGGATGGTTCCCGTGATGTAATAAACCGGTACGGAATCATCGGCAATTTTGTCTGCCTCCGCATCATTCAAATGGATTGTCCGCGGGTCCGCCAGTTGTGCCAGCCTCGCGCGATTCTCATCCAAGTGGGCTAGGTTCGCTTCGGAAGAAACTGCGACGGCGATCATTTCGCGTCCCTCTTCCGTGCGCCCGATTGAAAACACCTTCACGCGCGGGCTCGCCTTCTCGAGCATCCGCATGTACTGATACACCTGCGCCGAATACGGCAGAATGCCAGGGGCTCCGGCGACATCACCGAGCACCGCCTCAGGGGTTGGCACATTTTTCGACGCGGGAAGATAATTGACAAGCGGCGATGTGAAGTATGGCTCCGTAGTGTACTTCAGGATTTTCTGTGTATACGCCTCGTCGATGGGCTGCTTCGGATCCCGTCCCGGAGCGGTATCCGCTGCCGATAGTCCCGTAGTCAGCAGAGCCAGCGCGCACAAACCCATCACTGCCATAAGGCTGCGCCGCATCCATAGAGCCTTGCTCGCCATTTCTCCCCCTTTTTAATAAAAAACTGGTTTCGCCGCCCCGATAGTCCTGCCGTCTTATCCAGGATGGCCGGCAATGCGCGCCACGAGGCCCCCAGCGAAACGGCATCGAATGCCCGCACTTCGGACACAATTACCACCAGTCAATCCAAAAACGCGTGAATGTACCGCGACGCAGCCGCCGGCGCGCGCAAAATAAATGACCCTCGGTTCACGATGTGGTTTCAGACGGTGCGGACCAGCCGTTCGTTACGCCCAATTTCGCGTAGGCGCGGCGTGGCAAAAAAAGGCCGGGAGCAACCGCCCCCGGCCCATTCAAAGCGAGCAATTCTAGAAGTTCAGTCGCAGACCAAACTCCATGTTTCGGGGAGTGCCCTCGCCCGTGATCACACCGAAATTCCGCGCATTGCTCGTGTCCAAGTGGCTTCCTTGCGGATCGGTGTACTGGTCGTGGTTAAGAACGTTAACGAAGACGATGTCGAACTCGGCGCTGAATCGCTCCGTAATCGCAACGTTCTTCTTAACGCTGAGGTCCAGGTTCCAGTACGGCAAGCCTCGCAACACGCCGAAGCCGCCGTCATTCCCGTCCAATCCCAGAATCGGTTGACGGAACTCGCCAAAAACGGCGGCCGGATCCGCGAACATATTGACACCGTGACCTGTCACACCGATGCCGTTGCTTCCTTTGACACCAAAATGGGCTGAACTGCCGAAGTTATTTGGTCCCGTAAGAAGCGCGTTCTCATTGCTGAAGAAGTTATTCGAATCCCCTTCTCCAAACGCCTGGCTGTCGCCGTTTGAGGTGCTGACTTCTATCGGCAAACCACTGCCGGCGGCGAACAGCGGAGCTATCGTCCATCCACCCAGAACGCGTCCAACGAATCCCTGCTGTCCCTTATAGAACGGCGGCTGGTAGACCATGTATTCGTTGAAGACGAATTTGCGGTCAAATGGTTGCAAACCATACGTAGTGCCAAGGTTGAATGGATCATCCGGTGTGTACTCGCTGGTCGCCTGAACTTCCGCGCCGGTTCCCAACGCTTTGGACCAAGTGAAGTTCGATCCCATCGTCAAGCCCTTCCAATCGGACATCTTCACGGTCGCAAAGCCCGCATTGTAGTTGCCGTAGCCGTTACTGACGTTCATGCCTACGCCGCTGGTGAGCTGTCCGCTACCGCCATTCGGCCCCGGAAGCGGCGTGTTCATCATGCTGCGCGGGAAGTTAAAGCCCTTCCCACTGTTATCCGGACTGTCATCCAAATCGCTCCAAATGTTCCACACGCTCTGCGACGTAAAATTGCTGGCTTCGTTAAGTGCCGCGTTGGCGGTGCAGCTTGTAAGTGCCACTCCAGCGTAAGAACCGGAGCAGTAACCCGTATTCGCGAGTGCCGTTTCAAAGAACGGCTGCGCCGGGAGCGAATTGAAATATGCGGCATACGCCGGATTCGGACCCCCGCCAGGGAGGTTCGCTGAGGGAATGGCAGCGCCGCAAGCGGCGGTGGACGTTGCGCACCCCAAGCTCGTTTCGATTGCTGCGTAAGCTTTATCGAACCTTTGCCCGCCCAACGTCATCATGTAAGGCACCGCGTTAATATTGATCGGCTGATACTCGTGCGTAATCCTCCGCCCGATGTACCCAAGTTCCAGCGTGATCTTGTTCGACAACTGGCGCTGAACCGTCAGATCGAATGAGTCAACAACGTTGGGCCGGAAATTCGGGTCCAGCGCTTCGCCGGCACCTGCCGCGATATCATTGATACCCGGGAAATCCGGCTGTAGCAGCGACGGGCTGGCCGCCGGTAGCGGGGCGACCAGGCCATCCGTTCCTATGCGGAAAGCGTTGCCTGGATTTGCTCCGTTTGATCCCGCGCACGTAGCGGCGTCCATGAGCGGATCGATACACTGAACCGCTTGAATGAGTCCTGTGCCGAGCAGCGGTACAAGAACCAGATCCACGCCGTTAAGACGTCCGTAAATCCGTCCGTAGCCGCCACGTACTACTGTGCTGTCCTGGCCAAAGATCTTGCTCATGAAACCCTCGCTATCGAAGTGAGGATTCCATGCCGCCGAAACTCGTGGACTAAAGGAGCCATAGAACGGCTTGTAGGGATACTTCAATCCGTCGGCGGTGTTGCCAACCAGCGCAAAACCTACTTCCGGATTAAACACCTGCCCTTGCAATGCAGCTCGCTCACGGGAAGCCAGATAGGCCTGCGTATCAATTGGCTGGTCGCTGGCATCCACCAATGCTACCTGCTTGCCATTCTTCTCGACCGGCGGCATTTCCAGCGTCCATCCTAACCCGTAGTTAAGCGTAAACGAGGGCTTCATATGCCACGTATCGCTGAAATAGACGTTGTAGAACGGGATCGTGCTCTGGTCGAACGCATGGGTGTTTGGTGGATTCAGGACCAGATTGTTACCGCTTCGCGTGAAGGCGGTCTGAGAGATGGAAACGATGCCCAACGTGGCCGCGTAATCTTCGCCCCACGTTGTAACGGGGATGTTCGATGGGGGCGTACCTGTGGGAACGAAGCCCGTCATATCGATTCCAGCGCCGTTGCTTCCGTTACCGCCCATCCGGTACACGGGCTGGTAGTTGATGCCGCCGCCGTTGTCCGAGCGCTGGTGGAAATCGTAGTTATGCTCGTAGGTGCCGCCGAATTGGAACAGGTGGTTGCCGTGTAAGGTCGTAATATCATCGCGAAACATGTGGTCCAGTCCGTCCCAGAGCCTTGTGCGAACATCTTGAGTGTTCAAGTTGTATGGGGCAAGAGGCGACCCGGTCTCCCCGAGTGGCTCCAACGCTCCGCCCAATCCGCTGAATTGGGGTTGGTCCTCGTTGTCACCCCATGCCCACCAGTTGCGCAAAAAGCTCCAGTGGAAGTCGTTGGTCGTGCTGGAACTGATGTCAGTGGTCAATGAGGCCACGTAGTACCACGGCTCCTGCGGGCGGGCAGATACCGAAGCTGGCGTGCCCAGCGTGTCGCCGGGGAAAAAGCCCCCGATGTCTACCTGGCTGGTGCTGGCTCGCACCAGTTTGTAATAGCGGTAGCTGCTCATGAAGTGCCACTTCGACCCGAAATCATGGTCAATGCGGACGACACCGAAATTGTCGTTTTGGGGAATGGCCATATTGCCCGTGAATCCAGCAACGTTTCCGAGCAATGCATTATTGGCATCGCCGACAGTTGATGTGTTCGGCAACGGCATGAAAGCCCACAACTGTGAAATCGTGGAATTGATTCCAATGCCGCGCGGGTCCAAACCGGACGATGGGTATGTGACGCCTTTGAACGTCACGGAATTGGGGTTTAGGTTGAACACCTGGCAACTCGGATCCGTCAACGTAGTGGCAGCGGAACCGCAGAAAACCAGCAATCCCGCGCGCATCGAGTCGGTTGGGGTTTGCTTTGTAATCGTGATCGAATTTGGCCACCGGAAACCCTGGTAGTTGGCAAAGAAGTAAGTTTTTCCGCCCAAAAAGCTCTTCGGGATGATCGGGCCGCCCACCGCGCCGCCAAACCGGTTGTAATGGAAGCTAGGTTGCTTGATCGGTGGTGTGGCCGCCTTATTGTTCCATGTGTTCGCCGAAAAATTGTTGTCCAGATAGTATTCGTACGCCGTCCCATGCCAATTATCGGTCCCGCGCTTCGTTACCACCGCCACCTGCGCGCCCGACGAGCTATTGAAGTCCGCCGTCTGATTCGAACTGTTGACCTTGAACTCCTGAACGCTGTCCGCCGGCGTCGGCATCACGCCCGTGGGCCCGGCTGCCACTCCAAAACCTTGATTCGCAACACCGCCAGTCGGATCGCCGGAATAACTGGGCGTGTACACGCTCATGCTGCCGTCCATGTCGTTCGTATTGTTCCCGCCGTCCAGCTGGAAGCTGCTCTGGTCCACAACCGTGCCGGCGACGCTGCCATCGGGACTGACACCCGGTTGCAACGTGACGAACGTGCTGACATCGCGGCCAAGGCTGGGCAGAGACGACAAGGCATTGCCTGAGATTGTGTTGCCGACCGTGGAGTTCATCGTTTGCAAGTCGCTGCCACGTGCCTGCACTTCTACAGTCGTGGTCGCGGCGCCTACTTGCAAAGTCACATTTTCAGTCAAGCTCAAGCCAACCTGCACCGTCTGCGCAGCGATCTTGACTTGCGAGAAACCGGCCTTAGTCACCGTGATGTCATACGTCGCCGGTGGCACGTTCACGAAGATGTACCTGCCGTCGGCGTTGGTGGCGGTCGTTCGCGTATCGTGCGTCGCCGGGTCGGTGATTGTCACCGTCGCGCCCGGAACGACCGCGTTCGTCGAGTCCGTGACCACACCAGCCACTGTGCCAGTGTTCGTCGCCTGCCCCCGAACCGCTGTCGGCATCACAACAAATGCGAGCGCGGCCAGAAAACTTACGAAAATCGCAAACGCAAAGCGAAACGACTTGCCACTCGAAGAATTAGCCATGACCGACAGCCTCCTGGTCAAATTGAAATTTTCAAGATCGATTTTCCCACGCCGCGCCTGTGCAAGAACGCAAACACCCCGCTACACTGATGGTTCGCTGTTTATTCTTCTCGGAGCGCTTTGTCAACAGAAAAGTTATGAACGCCCGCACTTGGCGAATCCGTTTTTTCGTACTTTCGAACTTTAATCCCTGTTTTGCGGGCAGCGCCCCCAAAGCCTGCCATACGCATCGCAAGCCGAGTTCCAAATCGATACTGCATAGGATTAATGTGGTCATCCTTAAGAAAATACACAGTTTCGAATCTTGCAAATTTCACTCAGACACATCATTGCTATCCTAAATTTAATATAATTGTACGTTAAACTGAATTAGCCTTCGTGCCAGAACCGTTCAAACAGAGCCAGCACCCTCGTCCGAATTTCACGCCGGTGATTTGCGCGGCTATCCCTAACTCCGTGATTTGCCGAAGCGGATTTCATTCGCCCGCATCCAAATTTAAGTGGACTCGTTGCGTTCTTGAATTTCTTGAAAGTTTCCGTCGAGCTACTTTCGCCAGTAGCTTTCTTTCGTAACTTATCCTAAAATTCTGCGT
>DASZCH010000053.1:0-1783 GCA_035943235.1 Candidatus Acidiferrales bacterium | reverse complement strand
GGCAACGCCTGCGTGACCGCGGTTTGCGCAGGCAGCTTCGTTTCCGGTTTTCCTCCGGATTGTAAGGAACCCGCGTCCAACGCTTCCACCCCGGCGATGAACCGGTAACCAATTCGCGGTAACGTCTCGATGAAACGAGGGCTGGACGCCGACTCCCCCAGCGCGCTGCGCAGCTTGTTGATCGCCGTATTTACCCCGTGATCGAAATCCACAAACGTGTCCGACGACCAGACTTTCTGACGCAGTTCGTCGCGCGTCACCACTTCGCCGGCGCGCTCGAGCAGCATCAGGAGCACCTGCAGCGGTTGAGCCTGCAGGCGGGACACACGTTTGCCTTCCCTTCGCAATTCGCCCGTGCCGCCGGCTAATTCAAAGGGTCCAAAACGGAACGATCTCGCCTCTCGCGCAGTCTCGTGCACGGCAGACTCCCCATCAGCTTGAGGAACTCATTCTAAGACGCGTGCGAGGAATTTCAGTATCTATTTGATAGCTCCGGAGTTATTGGGAGAGCTTTTCTTGCGTTTGAGATGATGTTTTGTGCATTGCCGCCGGCGGGCCCGGCATGCAATTTTAACTGTCATGCAGCCGGCGTACATGCGAACGAAGCTCTTGGTCGTGCTGGTGGCGGCCTCTCTGGTAATTCTGCCGCCGGCTCGCGCCATGAGTGTGTCGACTGAATTGCGGCCAGAAACAGTTCGCGCCTTTGAGAATTACATACAAAACGCGGAAGTAGGCGTGCAAGCGCATTGCCAGCCGCGCGGACCTTTCCTGTGGATTGACGGCACAGCGCACAACAGTGGCCGCTTTGGCGCAAACCCGCCGCTCAAGATTGCCCTTGTGCAATGCCTTGAAGGTTGCAAGTCGAGCGGTGTGCACGTTCCCGGCGGACTCATTCACGACTGGCTCGGCGTCATATTCGTTCCCGGCGTCTCGCTCTCGCAAACACTTTCCGTGGTGCAGGATTACGACCACGCGCGGAATTATTACTGTCCGGATGTCCTTAAATCGAAACTGCTTTCTCGTTCCGGGAATCTCTTCCGGGTTTTTCTCCAGTTGAAACAGACCGATGTGCTGACGGTTGTCTTCAACACGGAATACGAAATCCGCTATGAACAGGTGAGCGCCTCGCGTGCGTGCAGCCTTTCGCACAGCACACGAATCGCGGAAGTCGAGAACGCGGGCGAGGCTGCCGAACGCGAAAAATCACCCGCGCAGGATAGCGGATTTCTGTGGCGCCTTGATTCTTATTGGAGTTTTGAACAGGCCGACGGCGGCGTTTACATTCAGTGCCGCGCTATCTCCCTGACACGCGACATTCCCACGGGCCTGAACTGGATCGTTGCTCCGTTTATCAAGGACGTTCCCGCCAAATCGCTGCGTTTCACGTTGAGCGCTACGCGGGACGCGCTCTTGCGCAAATTTCCACATTCAACGGATCACAAATGACGAAAATAGAAAGGAGAGAAACAATGGCTCTGAACCAGGTTCCATTCGCGATGGGGCAGTTAAGTATGGGAGGGGCGGAACCCGATAATCCTGACGCCAATTCAAAACACGCCGCATCCTTTCAAAACGCAAGCCGCGTTCAAGAGAGCTTCTCGGCCGGCATCGAAAAGAGAGTTCTGCTTTGGATGGCTGCGCGTTTACCTCTGTGGGTCACCTCCGACCAACTGACCGCACTCGGACTCGCATCGATGTGCCTTGCCTGTGCCTGCTACGTGCTGGCGCGCTGGCATCGCATTGGTTTTCTACTTGCCCCACTTTGCCTGGCGCTCAATTGGTT
>DASZCH010000052.1:0-26272 GCA_035943235.1 Candidatus Acidiferrales bacterium | reverse complement strand
AACCAGGAATCCTGCGTGTCGCACTGCGGATTTACGACAGGGGAAGGAAGGAATCCGGGAAATGCCGGGATGGATGGTGCCGAGGGGCAGAGTTGAACTGCCTACGCCGGCCTTTTCAGGGCCGCGCTCTACCGGTGAGCTACCTCGGCACGGGAGTGAACAATTGTACGGAGGCGTTGTAAACGTGTCAATTCGGATGAAGTGTCGGTAATGGGTCAGTTTGAATTTTGACTCCTTTTGTCACGATTAAGAAGACTCAAACTGACCCGCCACCAAAATGTCAACTGTGTTCCAACTGAAGCAACAACTTCCGGCTGCGCGCTTTCATCGCCGGTGTGCCGATTCGCGCGGCTTCGCGCAGAAGCTCAACTGCGTCGGCGCGAATGCTCGTGTCGTCCCGTGCCAGGTCAGCGAGTCCCTGAAGAGCGAAGGTCTTCACGATAGAGCTGCGGTCGTCCAAATAAGCATTCAGCAAAGCCGCAACGAGTTGTCTTTCCTCGGGATCCAATGGAAGCCGCGGGACCATCGCGGCCAGATGCCAGCGCAATTCTTGTTCTGCGGCTTCCGCCATCAAACCTAAGATTTCACGTTTATAAGGCAAGAGCAGTTCGCGATTTCTCCGTGTGATTTTCTCGGCTGCGTCCGCGGCCCGCATCCGTACGAGGGGATCTTTCGACCACAGTGCTGCCATTAAGTCCGGGAACAGCGCGGGATTCTTGGAAACCATTGCGGCCACATGCTCGGAGCGGCCGATTGACCGCCGGTCGCCGCCCGCGAGAAGAGCGGCGATGGTTTTTTGCGTTTTGGCGCGCGAGACGGGGAAAGATTTTGACCGGCGTGTGGGGTGGCGCGTTGAACGAGGCATCTGACGATAGACTCCCCATCACCAATAAACAGAACACACGCGGCGAAAGCGAGCGAACCACCGCACCGATTCAGAGCTTACACGGCATTTAGGCTTCTGAATAGACTGACCGCCCTATCTGGACTAGGGTTGCGCGGCATGCAGAAGGTAAGGCAAGAGCGTACAACAAAATACGAGCTTGACCTTATGGCGTCACCGAGTTGGCGGTTCTACGATAAAGCCATGTTCGCCTTGGCAAATGACCCCAGCAGTTCACGGCCTCGCCAAGGAAATTGCGCAAATCGAATACACCTGATAACACGCACACGTTTTATTCTAGTTCTCGCGATTTTGGTTTGTGCCCCCGTGACGGTCCTGCCTCAGACTCCGGCACCGCAGAGCTATGGGCATCTTTCCCAGGAAATGCCGATATTGTCAGCGACATTTTCGCCGAGCGCACCGGCGCTGGCGGCGATGCCTGCCCCTTCCGCGATAGTGCCCACGTTTGCGTCAAGTCCCGCTGGTTTGACGCCCGTCATTTCGACAGATATTTTCGCCTTGCGAGGCATACCCAAGCATTTCCAGCCAGCGCAGCTCCCATCTTCGCGGCACGTTGGAGAATACGTTGCCCGTTATGATGCGCTGCCCACGGACGCTGCCGGGCGGCAGGAGAGCCGCTGGCGCCTTCCGCAGATGAACGAGGTCAAGACCTTGTTTATGACCCAGTCGAGACTGCCTCTCGTTTACCTATGGGGTGGAAGACTGCAAATCGAGGGTTCGACCACCACGCTTAACATGGCTAACATTGAGATGGGACCCTCGGGCGGGGCCGGTTTGCGTGATTTTCATCCTGTTCGGCAGAAGTATTTATGCGATCCACATTCCGTCGATCTTTACGCTGTTGGCGTGAGCTTTCACTTGAGAAGGATTCCGCAGGCAGCACGACCGGCCCCCGTGTGGCACGTGCTAGGACAGATGTTCCATTAGATTCACAGTCGAGTCGGGGCCCAAGGTCGAGGTCATTTCACCGATTCGTCGAATTCGCGCATCCAGTCTTTTTTCTTCAGCACTTCGCGCGGGCGCGAGCCGTCGGGCGGGCCGACGATGCCATCCTTCTCCATCAGGTCAATCAGCCGCGCGGCGCGGCCGTAGCCGACACGCAAGCGCCGTTGCAAAGTGGACGTAGACGCGCGGCCCATTTCGCAGACCACGCGCACCGCGTCCTGATAAAGTGCGTCGTCGACTTCCTCGCCGCCGTCGGCTCCGCCGTCAGCGCTGCTCGCATTTTCATCGCGCGGCGGTTTGAGCAATTCCTCGTTGTAAATCGCTTTCGCTTGGTCGCGCCAGAATTCGCAGACTGCGGCAACTTCCTGTTCGGTGACGAGCGGCCCGTGAATGCGATGAATGCGCGAAGAGCCCGCAGGCAGGTAAAGCATGTCGCCGCGTCCGAGCAGCGATTCCGAACCGTTGGTGTCGAGAATCGTGCGCGAGTCCACTTTGCTGGCCACGCGGAACGAAATGCGCGCCGGGAAATTCGCCTTGATCAAGCCGGTGATCACGTCCACTGAAGGCCGCTGCGTCGCCAAAATCAAATGGATGCCCACCGCGCGCGCCATTTGCGCGAGCCGCGTGATGGATTCCTCGACGTTCGTCGTATCGACCATCATTAAATCGGCGAGCTCGTCGATCACAATTACGATGTAGGGCAGGGGCTTGTGCTCGGTCTCCTCGACGTCGTCAAAGAGCGACATCGGCTGGCCCTTTTCGAACGTGCGATTGTACTGATCGATGTTGCGCACGCCGCGTTGCGCCAGCAGTTTCAGGCGGCGCTCCATTTCCTTCGTGGCGTTGCGCAGCACGTTGGACGCCACCTTCGGATCCGTGACGACGGGCGTGTACAAATGCGGAATGTCCTCGTAAAGCCCGAGCTCAATGCGCTTTGGGTCGATCAGCACCACTTTCAGTTCGTCGGGCGTGGACTTAAAAAGCATTCCCATGAGCATCGAGTTGATGAACACGCTTTTGCCCGTGCCCGTTGCGCCCGCGATCAGCAAGTGAGGCATTTGCGCCAAATCGGCGGCGCGAATGTGTCCGACGAGGTCTTTGCCGAGCGGCAACGCCAGTTTTGTGGACGAATGCGAAAATTCCGGCGACTCGATCACTTCGCGCAATGCAATCGTTTCACGATGCGGATTGGGCACTTCGATTCCGACGGTCGATTTGCCCGGGATGCGCTCGATCAGAATCGATTCGGCTTTGAGCGCGAGGCACAAATCGTCCGCAAGTCCCGTGATGCGGCTGTATTTGATTCCCGCTTCCGGTTTCAATTCGAATGTAGTGACCACGGGGCCAGGATTGATTTGCGTGACGTGGCCCGCCACGTCGAATTCCGCGCATTTTTGTTCAATGGCGCGCGCATATTCCTTCAACTCCGGCTCCGTCATGCGCTCGCTGCGCTCCGCTGCTCGCAGCAACGACGGCGAAGGCAACCGGTACGTCGTTTTGCCCTTGGCAATTTTTGGCTCGGAACCGGTTTTTCGCGGCGCCGGTGCAGCTTCTGCCGTTTCGCTGAACGTTATCACGGGCGTGAAGCGGCGCGATTGCTCCTTGGCGCGTTCCTCGTGTTCGTCTTCCGCGGCGATTTCTTCCACGTCCCGTATCGTTGTCGCAACTTTTGTTTTTTGTTGTGCGGGAACCGCGGGCCTGCCCGCAATCTTGATTTCCTCGACGCGTTTGCGCAGCTTTTCTGACTCGCGCGCCTCGCGCCAGTCTTTCACGCGGTCAACCAGCGCCAGAATCCGCCTGCCGATGAAGCCGTTCGCGCCCAGCGGCCCGCGCATCAATTTTGCCGTGCCCGCAAAAGTAAATTGCGTAGTCATGAGCAACGCCGCGAAAATGCATGCCGACGCCACCACGTGCGCGCCAATGGAATTAAATGCCGAGCGCAAAGCGTGCGACATTAACTCGCCCAACATTCCGCCGGGCGGCAGCGCGCCGCGCACTTCGGGGACTCCTAACAGCGAAAGCTCCGCGGGCAGCGCGAAGATAAACAGTGCGCACCCAGTCAGTTTCGCAATGGGCGCATTCACTTTTTGGCTGCGGAAGCGGCGAAAAGCCAGGAGGAACAGTCCAACGGGGAAGAGAAACGCCGCATATCCGATGCCCTGGAAAAGAAGATCAGCGACATGCGCGCCCACAGGCCCAATCCAGTTGTGTGAAGGCCCGCCAACAGGCGGCGCGGCCGCTACGTTGAATGCCGCGTCCTGCGGCGAATAGGAAAGCAGGCTCAACGCTAGCAGCACGGCCAGCGTGATGCCCACAAAGCCGATCAGTTCGTTGATGCGGCGATTTTCGGTCAAAGCGAGTATGCGCACAATTTCTCCTGGGCTGTGGTGGGAAGGCCTCAGCTTTGCACGGGACGCGTGGGCGCTAGCGCGCGTGACCCATGTGGAAGAACAATAACAGAATCACTATACCGAGCAGAATCCGGTAGTAAATGAATATTTTCAGCGTGCGTACTTGCAGATAACGCAGGAAAAACGCGATGACAATAATGCCCACCACGGCCGACACGGCGATGCTGATGAAAATCAGCGAGAAGGGAAGCGCGAGCGTGCCCGCGCGATGCATTTTCAGTAGCTTGGGCAACTCGACCATAGCCGCGCCGGCGATCACCGGCGTTGACAGGATGAACGAAAATCGCGCCGCCGCCTCACGCGTCAACCCGCGAAACAGGCCCGCTGTGATTGTGCTTCCCGAACGCGACACTCCGGGGAACAATGCGAAGGCCTGCGCGATGCCGATAATCATGGCGTCCATGAACGTGACGCGCTCGATTGGCCGCTCGAGCCGGCCCGCGTATTCGGCGTACCACATCAGCAGGCCCACAACGATCAACGCGACGGCAATAGCCAGGATGTACCACGCTTCTCCACTCCGATCTTCGATCTGGTGCTGAAACAGCACGCCCGCGACGGCTGCGGGAATGGTGGCCGCGACGAGGTACCAGAACATTTTGCGCTGATGCTCCACGTACTCATAACTCGCGTGGCGCGGATAGTGCAGGCCGATTCCCGCCGCGAGCAACTGAATCCAGTCGCGCAGAAAATAAAGAACCACCGCCAGGAGAGTGCCGACGTGCAGCGCAACGTCGAATGCCAGTCCCGGATCCGGCCATCCCGCCAGCCATGGAAACAAAATCAAATGCGCCGTCGAGCTGACGGGAAGAAATTCCGTAACACCTTGAATGATCGCGAGAATAATCGCCTGATAGAGGTGCATCGGTGCTCAGTTCTCCTGGGCAGCGGTTCGGGCGAGCGGCTTGGACATGCTGAACGCGTCGAGCCCGCCCGGATAATAGTTGCGAATGCGGCCGCGTGTACGATAGCCGTGCTTGTTCCAGAAGGCAATCGCGGCTTCATTGTTGGTTGCCGTTTCCAGCCACACCTCGCGTGCGCCGCATTTGCGCAAACGCGTTTCCGCACGCCGGAGAAGGGAAGCGCCAACTCCCGCGCGCCGGTGCGGTTTGAGCACGTCGATTGTGACGACGTATCCGCGGACATCCTGCTGGGTGGTGATGATGAATCCGGCGATTTGCTTGGACGAGGCTTTCGCGCTTTTGGTGGTTCGGGAGCTACTTCGCCCGCTCGGGCGAATTTCCGCGACCAGGCAATCCGCTGCTGGCAGGCTCAAGTACCAGCGCAACTCGCCGCGCGAATACGCAATGTCCGCCGCGTAGCATGCCTGATCGATGGCGTAGATCGCCTCGAAATCCGCCACGCGATATTCGCGAGTCACAAATTTCACGGGCTACAATAATACCCGCGAACGGCTGCTCTTCGCTCAGGCGAAAAATGTGGGCTTCAGACTTCGAGGATCACCGGCAAAATCATGGGGCGTTTCGAGGTTTTCTTGTTGATGAAACGCTTCAAATCCGTGCGAATTTTTTCCTTGATGACGCTCCAGTCCGTCTTTTCCTCTGAGTTGGATTGCTCGATGGTCTTGACGATCACCTCGCGCGCCAGCGCCATGAGCTCCTGGCCATCGTCGGAGGGCAGAAAGCCGCGGCTGACGATTTCCGGCGGCGTTTCCATCCGCCCGCTGTGCTTGTTGATGGCGATAATCGGCACCACGACGCCATCTTCGGCCAAATGGCGGCGGTCGCGAATCACAAATTCCTCGAGCTCTTCGAGCGAGCCGGAATCGACGCACACCCGACCAACCGTAACCGGCTCGCGCCGGAACGCACCGCCGTCCGCCGTGAACTCGATCGGCTGGCCCGATTCGACCATGATGATTTGGCCCGATACAGAGCCGACCTGATGCGCGAGCGCCGCGTGTTGAAATAGTTGCCGGTACTCACCATGAATCGGCACAAAGTATTTCGGCCTCACCAGATTCAGCAGCAGTTTCATCTCTTCCTGGCTGCCGTGGCCGGAGACATGAATCGGCGCTGAACGCCCGCTCTCGTAATAAACGAGCACGCGTCGCCGAAACAAATGATCAATCATCCGGGAGATGGCTTTCTCGTTTCCGGGAATGATGCGGGCAGACACGATGACCGTATCGTTCTCCTCGATGGTCATGAGACGATGATTGTCCACGGCGATGCGGGACAGCGCCGACATCGGCTCCGCCTGGCTCCCCGAAGCGAGCACTACGATTTTTTTCGGGTCGAATGATTTGATGTCCTGCGGGCGGACCACTGAGCCATCCGGGATGGTCAGTTTCTTCATCGAGTGCGCGATCTCGACGTTGTCCACCATGCTGCGCCCGATGAAGCCGACCTTGCGGCCTTGCGCCGTGGCGACGTCAATCACCTGCTGGATGCGGTGCACGGAGCTTGAAAAGCACGACAGGATCACGCGCTGCGGCGCGGCGCGAAAAAGCTCTTCCAGTCGCGGACGCACGGCGCGTTCCGACGGCGTGTAACCCGGGCGCTCCGCATTCGTCGAATCAGCGAAAAGCGCCAGCACACCTTCCTGGCCGTAGCGCGCGAAGCGATGCAAATCGAAGGGAATATTGTCGACGGGAGTGGGATCAATTTTGAAATCCCCCGTGTGCAGCACAATCCCGACAGGAGTGCGAATCGCCAGCGCCACGCAGTCAATGGTGCTATGCGTCACCTGAACGAATTCCACTTGAAACGGCCCGAGCGATACCGTCATGCCCGGCGCGATTTCGTGCAACTCCGCCGTTTCGAGCAGCCCGTGCTCTTCCAGCTTTTTGCGGACCAGCGCCAACGTAAAGCGCGTCCCGTAAATCGGGCACTTCAGCTCGGGCAGCAGATAGGGCACCGCGCCGATGTGATCTTCGTGAGCATGTGTCAAAATCAGCGCGCGCAACCCGGCGCGATTCTGTTTCAGGTAGGAAATGTCGGGAATGACGACGTCAACGCCTAACAATTCCGTTTCGGGGAACATCAGGCCCGCGTCGATGGCCAGAATATCCTCGCCGTAGCGGAGGGCCATCATGTTCATTCCAAATTCGCCCAGCCCGCCTAGCGGGATCATCCACAGGGAAGTTTTACTCAAGTGCGGTCTTCAAACTCCTTTTTGGTGAAGGAACATCGTACCACAGCAGACAGCCCGGCTGCTTATGAGAGGAATCAAGTGAAGTGCGCTGCACCTACTCGAAGCGCAGGGCCTCGATGGGGTCGAGCTGTGACGCTTTCTGCGCCGGGTAGTAGCCGAAGAAAAGTCCGACGAAGACGGCGAACGCTGCCGCAACCACAATCGCGGCCGCGGGAATCTGCATGGTCCACTGAAGGGTGCTGGCAAGTAAATTGGAGGCAAATACGCCGACGAACACGCCCGCGATTCCGCCGAGCAGGCTGACAATCACGGCTTCAATCAGGAATTGCATTTGAATGTCGCGCTCCGTGGCACCCACCGCCATGCGCACGCCGATTTCGCGTGTTCTCTCCGTCACGGAGACGAGCATGATGTTCATGATGCCGATTCCGCCCACCAGCAGCGCCACAGAGGCGATACTCGCCAGCATCAATGTGAACGTGTGGCTCGCTTCCTCCTGGGCCTCTAAAAACTGCGTCGGCGTTCGAATACTGAAATCATCCGGCTCGCTGGGACGCAGATGGTGCCGCTGGCGCAACAGGCGCGAAGCGAGGTCCTGCGCGGGGCCAATCGCCTCCGGACTCACCGCGGAGCAAAAGATGTCGTCCAGCCACGGCTGCCCCGTCAGCTTGCGTTGCGCCGTGGTGTACGGCATCGAGAGCGTGTCGTCCTGGTCCCATCCGTACGGAGTCATGCCCTTTGTCGAAAGCACGCCGATGACTTTGAAGGGCAGGCCGCCGATTTGAATGCTCTTGCCAATCGGATCCTCATCGGGACGGAAAAGTTCATCGACCACCGTTCTTCCCAGAATTGCCACCTGCGCCAACCTGGATACGTCGCGCTCGGTGAAGTTTGTTCCTGAAGCGACGGGCCAATTGCGAATTTCCAGGAAATTCGTTCCGGTTCCTCGAAAGTGCGTGGACCAATTCTTGTTGCCATAGATCACCTGGACGTGGCCGTCGGAATTGGGCGAGCAGGATTTCAGCATGGGAATTGACGCCGGCAGTGAGAGAGCATCTCCGTTCGTCAGTGTCTTGGTATTGTCGTTGCCTGTGCGTCTGCCGTTTATGCTGCGGCCGCCTGCTTCCACCCACACCATATTGTCGCCGAGCGCAGAAATCTGGTCGCGAATCTGCTGCGAACTTCCTTCGCCGATCGCCACCGTGCAAATCACCGCGCCAATGCCGATCGTGATGCCCAGCATGGTGAGGGCGCTGCGCATTTTATTGCGCGCCAGCACGCGCACGGTGATGTGCATCAGGTCAGCCAATCGCGTGCTCGGATGAATGTTATGGTCAGGTTTCTGTAAGCTCAATTTCAAAATCTCCCAGCGTATGTGATGTCTATTCGAAACGTAAGGCTTCAATCGGATCCAGCCGCGAAGCTTTCTGCGCCGGGTAGTAGCCGAAAAAAAGTCCCATGAAGAGAGCGAAACCCGCAGCGACCACAATGGCCAGCAGCGGAATCTGCATGGTCCAGTGCAGCGTCGACGCCAGCACGCGCGAGGCAAAGATACCGAAAAACACGCCCAATACTCCTCCCAGCAGACTTACGATGATGGCTTCGATCAGGAATTGCATTTGAATGTCGCGCTCCGTAGCGCCCACGGCCATGCGCACGCCGATTTCGCGCGTTCTCTCCGTCACGGAGACGAGCATGATGTTCATGATGCCGATTCCGCCCACCAGCAGCGCCACAGAGGCGATACTCGCCAGCATCAGGGTGAATGTGTGGCTCGCTTCCTCCTGGGCCTCTAAAAACTGCGTCGGCGTTCGAATATTGAAATCATCAGGCTCTTTGGGACGCAAATGATGGCGCTGTCGCATCAAGCGGGTAATCTGTTCCTGCGCGGGGTCAATCGCTTCTGGCGAAACGGCCGAACAGAAAATATCATCCACCCAGTTCGTTCCCGACACTTTATGTTGCGCCGTCGTGTACGGCATCATCATCGTGTCGTCCTGATCGCGGCCGAAGCCCGAGGCTCCTTTGCTTGAAAGCACGCCGATCACCTGAAAGGGAAGTCCGCCGACGCGAATCGTCTTGCCGAGAGGATCTGCGCCGTTGAAGAGCGTGTCAGCTACTGTTTTTCCCAGCACGGTCACCTGCGCGCGCGACACGACGTCCCCTTCGGTAAAGGGCGTGCCCTCCGCGACGGGCCAATTGCGGACGGTCAAGAAACTCGGCGCAACTCCGTTATATCCGGTCGACCAGTTTTGATTTCCGTAAACCACCTGCACGTGCCCGTCAACGGCCGGCGAGCAGGTTTTAATCAGCGGAGTCGACGCCGCGATGGCATCCGAATCAGCATCGGTCAGTGATTTTGTCGAGTCATTCCCCGTGCGCGCTCCGTTCACGGTGCGCCCGCCAGCCTCTACCCACACCATGTTGTCGCCGAGCGACGAAATCTGGTCGCGAATCTGCTGCGAGCCGCCTTCGCCGATCGCCACAGTGCAAATGACTGCGCCAATGCCGATGGTGATGCCAAGCATCGTTAAGCCGGTGCGCATTTTATTGCGTCCCAGCACGCGCAGCGTGATTTGCGCCAGGTCGGCGAGCGATGTGCTGTGCGTGGAATCCTTCGGCAATGCCAAGGGCAAATCCTCTGGCAAGTTAGACGCGCACCGCTGCCCTGCGGTTTTCGAAATTTAATGGTGGATGTGCGGAGACGTCTTCTTCAAGGTGTTTTGCTCGAGCCTTTGCAGGGCCGACTAGAGTCGGGCCACGACGTGCAGACGCGCGCCGTTCTTGTCCTCGTCTGTTGTTTTTGTCGTGGCGGCCATTCAGTCTCTGTGACCTGCAAACAATCGCGCAATCGCCACCAGCACCACCGCCCCCACGAATGCGGCCGCCAGGCTCCCAAAAAATCCAAACGCGGTGATTCCGAGCTTCGAAAAAATCCATCCACCGATCAGCGCGCCCACCATTCCCAGGATCGTATCGGCGAAACACCCAAAGCCTCGACCGCGCGTCACCGTGCCCGTCAGCCATCCGGCGATCAATCCGATGAGGATCCACGCGAGCAATCCGTGGTCGTAATAAATTACGCCCATCCGTTGCGGTTGCATCATGCGGCGAATTATCTCATAAGACGCAGCTTAAGAAACAAGCCAAAAAACTTGACGGCTCGGCATCCGTCCAGTCTCGACGGCGGTTTGAGTTCGAGTAAGTCTGTGTTGCGGCGCACGTAAGCATATCGATGTGGGCGAATGTCACTACGGGATTCACTGTATTTACTGCGACGAATCTGCTGTGTAGCCTATCCTACATTCCACCAGCGCGGGGGTGTTTCAGGTGCCGGCCAAGCGGATTCTTGTCGCTGACGACAATGAACTAGTGCGAAAACTGCTGCATCTCATGCTCGAGCGCGACGCAGGTTGGGAAGTTGCCACCGCCGCCGACGGACGCGAAGCAATATCCAAGGCTCAGATGTTCAGGCCTGACGTTGTGATCCTTGATTTCGCCATGCCCGACATGGACGGATTGGAGATCGCGCGTAAAATCTCCAGAGCGACACCTTCCATATCGATCCTTTTATTCACGCTTTATGACTCCCCGGAAATGAGCGTGGCGGCGAAGGAGGCCGGAGTATCGCGCGTCTTGCCGAAGACAGCCGCCGGCCTACCTTTGATTGAAGCAGTCGAAGAACTGTTGACGAACAAATCAAAACTGTCCCCGCGAAATCCTCCGGAGGAGCCGGTGCCGGAGCCTGTGCCCGAACTTACAAACGAGCCTGTGAATGACACGGCCACAGTCATAGCTTCACAACCCATCGAAATTCCCAGCGAAACAATTCCCGCAACGATGCAAGCCGAAGCAAGCAAGAGCGCGACCGTCGGCGACGATGGCGATGGTCCCCCGCGTGGCTCGGTCGGCAGTTCCTCAGCAACCTGATCATTTCGTTTCGTGCTATCGCGTTGCATCACCTAACGGAGCAGGGAATTGACGGCGGCTTCGACGTTTTCAAACGGCTGGTCGGGGCCCGGAGCAGGCTGCAGGCGTCCCTGGCGATCGATTAGAAACATCGCCGGGTAACGTGCGATGTCGCGATAAATGTGTGGGACTTGCCCGTTGAGAGTGAGAAGCGGATAAGTCACTGGAACGCGCGTCAGAAATTTCCGCTGCACATCGACGGCCTCGTCCGACAGCCCCAGCACAACGAACCCCTGTTCCTTCTGTTCGCGGTACAAACGGTCGAGCTTCGGCATTTCCGCGCGGCAGGGACCGCACCAGGTGGCCCAAATATTGACGAGCACCACCTTGCCTTTGTAATCCGCCAGGCGCTGAGTGTTGCCCTGAATGTCCACGGTGTCGAATGGAGGCGCGGCCACGTCTCGCATCGCCAAATTGCGAACCTGTTTCGAGCGTTTGATGCCGTCGTTCACTGGCTTCCATGCGAGCCCCAAGGAGAGAATCGCAATAGCCAGGCCGATTTTCGCGGATAGGGAAAGTGCGCCGTGACTGCGATCCCTCATCGCGAACGCCAGCGTGATCAGAAAAGGCACGGCCATCATCAGAGTCGAGACGGAGAGACGAAACAGCCAATCTTTTTCGAGGTTCGTGCTGTGCGACGTCAGCGTCGAGTACACAAGAGCATATAGAAAGAGCGCCGCCAGGGGCGAAAGGATGCCGCAGAGAAGCACGCGATATTTCGAGAGCCGGGTCATCAATTGTGGGGGTTCAGTATACACTCACCCTCGCACGAATGTCGTGAAATGCCGCTTCACTTCTCTTGCCGTCGCGGTAACTGCCGCGAGGAACGCGACCGTCAGGCGCGTTTCAGACGCGTCAGTGATACAACGTAACCTGAAACCGTCTTCCCGGGAGGCTGTGAAATGAAGGAACAGATTGCGGAAGCGTCGCCGCGCCTCAAGGCCAGGATTACCGGTGTGTTTTATCTCCTCACTATGCTGACGGGGATATTCGCCCAGGGGTTCGTTAGCAACAGGCTTGTTGTATCAGGGGACGCCGCCGCCACAGCGAACAACATCCTCATGCACAAAACCTTGTTTCAATGGGGTTTCACGGTCTACCTCATCGAAATGGTGTGCCAGATCGCTTTCATCGCGCTCTTCTACGAACTGCTTAAGCCGGTGGGCAGGAGCGTTTCTTTGCTTGCTGCGTTCTTAGGTCTCGCCGGTTGCGCCATCAAGACCTTTAGCCGTGTCCTTTACATCGCCCCCTTGTTCATCTTGGGAGGCGCGCACTACCTGAGTGTATTCAACTTGAAACAGTTGCAGGCACTAGCACTCCTATTTCTAGACGTGAATGACCGTGGCGCCGGAGTCGCTTTGGCATTTTTCGGATTCTATGCGCTCCTGACAGGCTACCTTATCTTCAGGTCCACTTTCCTGCCGCGGATCCTGGGTGTCTTGTCGATGGCTGCAGGTTTGGGCTGGCTGACCTTCTTGTCACCGATCCTCGGATATCGTTTGTTCCCCTACCTTGCAGGCCTCGGCCTCCTCGGGTCAGCAGCGCTTATCCTGTGGCTCCTCGTGTTTGGCGTGAACGAACAGAGATGGAAGGAGCAGGCCAAGGCGGTCGAATAGCCGAGTGCGCGGATTCACTGGAATCATCGGGTCAGCGCGGGACCTTGGCGGTTGCTTTCATTCGCGCCATCTCGGTTTCTGAACCGACAAATCCCCAAGCGTTCCAAGCATTGCCCGTCACCACCTGCCGGAACAACTCGGTCGCTCGTTTCGCATCGTGATTGTAGAGGTGCCAGTTCCCAACGCCGTAGGTTACTGTGTCGAAAGACAACTCGGCCTCCGTATCGTTCGGGTCCGCGGGTTTCGGCGGCAGCAGAGCCTGCTCGGTGAGATTGCCCTGGTAGAAGTGGAGCAGGCGCAAATAAAACAGCAAGTGCGGCTCTGTGTTCTTCACGTCTGGAGTGATTTTCCGCAGCACCTCAGCCGCTTGTTGTGGTTCGCCGGCGCGCCGCAACGAAACGTACAGCCAATTCGAACAGTCAATGAGACTATCGTTGTTCTTCGAGAGCGCGCGGGCCTTTTCAAACGACGCAGCTGCAGAGGCGAACTGACCCTGGAAGTAATGCGCGAGGCCAAGATGATAAAACGCGTCGAGCTTCTTCGGGTCGAGCGCGGCGGCGTGTGCAAGGTCACGTTCGGCGCGGCGGAACTGGCGCAAGCCGAGCTCTCTGTGCCCGCGTTCGATATAGAGATCGGCGTTTTTGGGCGCGAATGACAATCCCTTCGTGCAAGTCGCGACGGCTTCGCGATATTGTCTGCGGCCCGCTTGGGCCTGGGAAAGAGCCAATGCAAGGCCAGGGTTTTTCGGGTCGGCCGCCAACTTCTTTCTCGCGGCGACCACCGCGTCGTCGTCGGGCTGCGCATAGAGCTTGCGTCCGAGCTGCGACGTCACCTCAAATGCGCCGCGAGCAGCGTTAGGCGCTGCTTGTGCCTGAAGCGCTTCTCGCGAGCCTGCGCCTGGCAGCAAAAAACATGCGGCAACCACAACGGCTGTCAACGAAGCCGGCATCCGCACGATGGCGTGTACGATGCCCCGCGCGATTCCAACGCGACTAATCTCTCCCATTACTCTCATTCGAGTCCTCCACAGTAGAAAGCGATGTGTCCCGAGAGATTCGAACTTCGCCGACCCTCTGCTTCGAAGTGGCGCCGCTGCGACTTCTATTCCGTTGAGCCCGTAAGCGACAGCTGCATGAATGGCGCGCCCGGAGAGATTCGAACTCCCGACCCTCTGCTTCGAAGGCAGATGCTCTATCCAGCTGAGCTACGGGCGCGAAAGAGAGTTTACCGGAATTAGCGCTTCCTCGCTAAGCAGAACTTGTAGCCCAGAATTTTGTAAACCAATTTGGCGGCCAGGAAATCCGACGCGTGATCGCCGTGCTGCGGCAGCAGTTCGACCACATCCGCCGCAACGATGTTACGCGCTTCCGCCACCGCACGAATCAGCGACGTCACCTGATACCAATCGAGGCCGCCGGGCTCCGGCGTTCCTGTCGCGGGCATGTACGCGGGGTCGAATCCATCGAGGTCCACGGTGAGGTAAACGTGCTCCGGCAAATGCTCGAGCACGCGCGGAATCCATTTGTCCTCGCGCGCGCGCGCAATATCCCGCGCCCAAAAAATCTTCGTACGCAGATGCGGAATCGCCTCGGCCTCTTCCATCGAAAGCGAGCGTATTGCCACCTGCACGGCGGGACACATCTCCACCACGCGCCGCATCGCCGAAGCGTGGCTCGCGCGATTCCCCTGATACGCTTCGCGCAAATCCGCGTGCGCATCGATTTGCAGAACCGCGAGCTCCGGAAACTTTTTCAATGCCGCGGATACGAGTGGCGGAGTCAGCGAATGCTCGCCGCCGAGCGCCACGGGGAATTTTCCGTCCTTGAGCAGCGCAAGCTCGGTCGTGTGAATTTCCGCCAGCACTTTTTCGAGCGTGCCTTCCGACGTATCAATCGCCGGAAGCGTCGCAATCCCGATTTTCGAATACGTTTCGACTTCCAGCTCTTCGTCCCACGTTTCCATGTTGCGGCTCGCCGCGATAATCGCGCCGGGACCGTTGCGCGTTCCGTGCTCGTATGTGGTCGTGCGTTCCAGGGGAATCGGAAAAATCACCGCGCGCGAATTTTCGTAGCGCGAATTGTCTTCTGGAATCCCGCCGAAATTGTCCGGCGGCGCAAGCGTGTAGCTTTTCAGTTCCACGTAAAGCATCCTCGCAGCTGGATTTTATTTCTTTTTTCCTGCCGCTCTTTGCGATATTTATAAGCCGCAGAATATTTTTTGCGAATTTAGAGAGCAAAGAACGCGCCGGAGGTGATACATTACCCGCGAGGAACGTGAATGGCAAAGAAAAAGGGAGTGACGGACCGCGTTCTACACGATCCCATCGCGGATCGCCTCACGCCTACTTATCCGCTCGATCTTTCCAAGGCGCGTACCGTGGATTCTCTGGTCCGCGCGATGGGCCAGACGGCATTCACCGGACGCCAAATCGGCGACGCCGCAGACGTCCTCGAGGCTATGGCGCGCGACAAGGATTGCTTCGTCGTGCTCACTCTTTCCGGCGCGCTCACGGTCGCAAAAATGGGTCTGGTCTTTTGCGACCTGATCGATTCGGGAATCGTGAAAGCAGTTGTCTCGACGGGCGCGCTGATGGCGCACGGCCTCGTCGAGGCCGCAGGCAAAAGCCATTTCCGCTACGATCCCAAGGTGGGCGACAAGGAACTTTTCTTCTCCGGCTACAATCGCGTCTACGATTCACTCGAGCCCGAAGTCAACCTCGATTACATCGAGGAACTTGTCGATACGCTGTTCGAGAAATGGGATCCCAAGGAAATCATGTCGAGTTGGCGGCTGAATCGCCGCATTGGCGAATATCTGATCGAACATGTGGAGGGACGCGGCATCCTCAAATCCGCCGCCGAAAAAAATGTCCCTGTCTTCATTCCCGCGTTCACCGATTCCGAACTCGGTATCGATTTCGCGCTCCACCAGCGTCAGCGACGCAAGGAGAAGCGCCCAGAACTCATCTTTGACTCCTTCGAAGACTTCGAACATTTCGCCGAGACGATGCTCGCTACGAAGCGCATGGGAATTTTCACCATCGGCGGCGGCGTTCCGCGCAATTGGACGCAACAGTTCGGCGTTTACGCCGAATTGCTCGCGCGCCGCGGATACGAGGAGATGCCGCTCAAACGTTATAATTACGGCTTGCGCATTTGCCCGGAGCCCGTGCATTGGGGCGGCCTTTCCGGCAGCACGTATACCGAAGCTGTTTCGTGGGGGAAATTCGTGCCCGAGGACGAAGGCGGAAAGTTTGCCGAAGTTTTCGAGGACGCTACTGTCGCGCTCCCGCTTATCGCCGGCGCGGTTCTCGAACGTATCGGTTACTTCGATGGTCCGGCCCTGGGAAAACGCGCGAAGAGAGGCGCCGGCTTAAATCATCATCATGCCGTTGCCCACGGCATTCGCTGAGTCTGAATTCCGCGAACCACATTTATTATTAAGGAGGAGCAAAATCCATGAGCCCCAAAAATGACAAGCATGGCCCCGATTACAATCAGCTCGAAGAAGGAACGCGCCAATCAAAGCCCATTTTGCGCCAGCACGCGCGCGAGATTCAGCCTTACGGCAAGATCGCCAAACTTCCGATCGCGCTCGACGAAAAGATCTGCGCCACGAGCGCTGAAAACCTGAATCAACTTCTCGCCGACACGATAACCCTTCGCGATATGTACAAGAAGCATCACTGGCAAGTCGCGGGCCACACGTTCTACCAGATTCATCTGCTCTTCGATAAGCATCACGGCGAGCAGGACGAACTGGTCGACACGATCGCTGAACGAATTCAAACTCTCGGCGGCATCAGCCTCGCCATGGCCGCGGACGTTGCCGAAACAACGCTGATTCCTCGTCCGCCTCGCGGCCGCGAGGAACTTCCCGTGCAGCTTTCGCGTCTTCTCGAAGCGCATGAAATTATTTTGAAGGAAGCGCGGACCTTCGCGCGCGATGCCGATGACGCGGACGACGCAGGCACAAATGATTTGCTCGTCAGCCAGGTGATTCGCACGAATGAGTTGCAAGTTTGGTTCCTGGCCGAGCATCTGGTCGACGTCCCGGCTGTTCACGCGGACAAGGTGAAGACCGCCTCCGCCGGCCGCTAAGAAAGGCTGGTGACCATCCACGCGACGAGGATCGCGGAATTGGCTGCGCTGCGAGGAACCTCAAACCAACTGAATTTCTTCTTCCAGCCTGATTCCGTATTTTTCGAAGACACGCTCTTTCACAACCGCGATCAGGAATTTCACGTCCGCCGCCGTTGCGCCGCCCAGGTTCACGATAAAATTCGGATGCTTCTCCGACACCATCGCGCCGCCATGCTGCGTCCCGCGCAGTCCGCCTTCTGAAATCAAATACGCCGTCGGCACAACGGGAAACGGATCCACTTTTACAACCTTGGCGACGGCATCGGCCCATACTTTCGGCACCAGCTTCAGATCCACATTCTTGAATGTACTGCCGATGTTCGGGTACTCCATGGGATGCCGTTCGAGCCGGTAATTAATTTTGTCTTGAATTCCGGCGGCAATGGCCTGCAGCTCGCCCTGAATCATGTTTATTTTCGTCGTCAAAATAATTTCGCGCCCGTTCTTTTCCTTAAAAACGCTCGACCGGTAACCGAACTGGCACGCCGCGTTCTCGCGCGAAATCGTTTCGAGTGTCTCCACGTCAAAGCTCTCGACGCTGACGACGCGATCCTTTATCTCTCCCCGAAACGCACCCGCATTTCCGCGCACCGCGCCGCCGACTGTTCCCGGCAGTCCGCCCGACCATTCCAGCCCGCTCAGTGAATGCTGGATGGTAAACTTCAGTAAGTCCGCCACCAGCACTCCCGCGCCCACTGTGATCACATTTCCATGCGTTTCCAGTTGCATCAAGCTCGGCTTCAGCACCAGTCCGTCGAAGCCGCTATCGCTGATCAGAAGATTCGTTCCGCCGCCCAGAATGAACAGCCGCAGATTCTGCTCGCGTGCAAACAGAACGCCTGCGCGAATTTCCTCTTCGTTCGTCGCCTCGCAAAAATACCGCGCCGGGCCGCCAATGCGGTAATTGCTGTGCTCCGCCAGCGGCACGTTTTCGAGAATCTTTACTGTCGCGATTTGCGTTTCCTTCGGCATGTTACGTTTGTCAGTCGAATCCCCTTGATAGAGCCGATCCTTAAGCATCTCTCCAACGGAATCTTTAGAATACCGGGAAAGGCTTTCACGCTAAACAGAGATGATTCTGCGTGTGCCCAGAAATAAGATGCCGCCGGCGGGACGTCTAGCTGCCACGAATCCGTGGAAGTATTACGGCGAAATTACGTCGAGGTCGTTTGCCACAATCACAGGGCCATGGAATTTCTTGCAAATTCCCGTGAGCATTTCCGTCTGGTCGCTCTTTCCCAGCGGGACGTAATGAATAATCACCAGAAGTTTCGGCCGGGCCTTCGCCGCGATTTCTCCCAAGTCTTCCGCGGAAGTGTGAAACGACGAAAAATAGGCGCGATTCGGGGCATTGCCGTATTCGCCGGAATAGACTTCATGAATCAGAATATCGCAGCCGCTGCACGCATCAACCACGCTCTGTGCCGGTCGCGTATCGCCCGAAATCACAATCGATTTTCCATCTGCGTCGAAGCGGTACCCCAGCGCCTCTTTCCAGTTTCCGTGCAGCACGGCGAAAGGCGTCACCTTCACATTCGCGTCCTGGTAAACGACGCCCGGATGAATTTCATGCGCAACAACTTTGTAGCCTGTGGTTGTGTTGTGCTCGAGTCCGTGAACGCGAATGTCGATATCTTCCGCCCACGCTTTCTCGATGTTGTCCGCCATCGCCTGCGTTCCCATGGGCCCGTACAACCGCAAAGGTGCTGTGCGATGCATCACCCACGGTGTGAGGATTAAATCCGGCAGGCCCAGCGTGTGATCCGAATGCAGATGCGTCAGAAATGCGATGTCGAGCTGATCCGCCTTCAGCGCGCTGATTCCTCGCGCATACGCCGCTGCGGCCTGCCGCACAACTCCAACTCCCGCGTCCACAATATATGCTTTGCCGTTCGCCACAATAGCCAGCGACGGCCCCTGCCGTTCCGGGTCCGGTCGCGGCATCCCCGTCCCAAGGAAAACGACGAACACGCCATGACCAGAATTCGCAGCCGCCGGTTTTGCTTCCTGTGGCCACGCGCGATGGCCGGCAACGAACGCGCAGCACACTGCTGCAGTCGCGAGCCACGCTCCCGCCGCGCGCCAGATGGATGGGTTCCTCATGATGCAGGTCCTCGCGACATGCAGCCTACCACTAAGCCATGCTGCGGCGCTCGCGTCCCTTTTCTCCGAGCCCGCGGTTTGACTTGGCCCGTTAATAGGGTGGATACTTCGTTTTTGAGGAGGACGCAACCATGGTCAAGACGAAACAAATCACGAAACGATTGCTCGGCGCCGCCGCAATTCTGCTTTTTGCCGGCTCGCTCAGCTCTTTCGTAGCCGCCAGTGGCACTGCGCAAACCTGGAAAGGCTACGTCACGGACACCTACTGTGGCCTGAACCGCGTCAATAAAGCGCCGACGAAATCCTGCACTCTCGAATGCGTGAAGAGCAAGCACGCGAAGTACGCCTTCTACAATTTCGCCGATAAGAAAGTCTACATCCTGAATCCGCAGAGTGAAGCGGCGAAGTACGCGGGCCAGTCGGTCACAGTGACGGGAACGGTCGCGGGCCACGAAGAATTTCGCACAGACAAAGGGACGGATTCGGGCGCGGTCATCACCGCGTCTTCGATCACGCCGCAAGCCGGCAAATAGCGACGTGTTTTCGGTGCGGCTGCTTGGGAAATTTTATTTCTGCGGATTTTGCGCTAAATAGTAAGGAGTTTACAGAAGCACCGGTTAGTCGTCTTCGCCGAGCAGAATCGCCGCCGCCAGCACCGTGGACCATAGCCCGCGCTTGTCGCCCACCGCAGACTGCGTGATGTTCATCGTGCGCACGATTTTATTTGAGATGCGGTAAACTTCTTTTTTCTCGTCCCAGGATAAATCCGGATCGAATTCCACGTTCAGCGTGGTCGCCAGCATTTCCGCTGCGAGCTCTTCCGCGTATTCGCCCGCGATTTCCTCCGGCTCGCCAAACGAGTGGTGCTCGGAAAGGTAGCCGTACATCGATTTATCGCCGGGCAGCGCCACGCCCACCGACGCCGCGATCAAGCGGTGCGCCTCGCGCGTCTGATTTTCGCTAATCACCACGAAGGCCACTTGCCCCGGCTTCAAATGCTTCAATCCTTCGCTGCGCGAAATCAATTTGCAGTGGGGCGGGAAAATGGAGGATACGCGCACGATATTGCACGCGGCGATGCCCGCATTGCGCAACGCAAGCTCGAAGCTCGAAAGCCTCTCGCGGTGTTTTCCGACGCCTTTCGTGAGGAATATTTTCTTCGCGACGAACGCCATGAAGGTCGGGCTGCGGTGCCTCCGGATTAAAAACTTAGGAAGATGAGACGCGCGCAAAAAATAACAAGAAGCGCATGGGGTGTCAATGCTTTTCGCGCTTGAACCGAAGATTTAGCAGTCACTGATACGACGCGCCTGCCGCCTTCGCTTTCGGCGCCGAGCGTTGCTGCTCGCGTTGCCGGTCAAATGACATCGCCTGCTTCTCGATCGCTTCGCGCGCCGCATCGGGAACGATCCGCCAGTTCCTGTCCGCGGCAGGGAGTTTCCTCGTTTTTTCCAGATACGCGATGATTAAGTCGCGAACTTCCGCCGTTGATCTGTAAGCCACGGGCAATCCCTTAAACACTGAGTATCCGCCCCCGCCCGTGTAACGGTAATTGTTGATCGCGACGCGAAATTTCTGCGTCACGGAAATCGGCGCGCCGTGAAAAGTCAGATTCGTAATCCGGCTGCCCACCGGTTTCGTCAAATCCATTTCGTACGCAACGCCTTCCGCCGAATCCGCGTCGTAGCCCGGCAAACGCATCGGCTTGTCCGCGGGCGCGGGCCATGCGGGATAAAAACTCGCCGCGTGCTCGAGCGCGTCTTTCAGCTGCGCGCCCGTCATCTGCACGCCGTAGAGCGTATTTTCGTAAGGGTAAATTCCAAACGCGTCGCGAATCGTTACGGCTCCCGCCGCCACGTGCACGCTGGGAATAAAAAGCGTGGCGAGGGAAACATCCGCATGTGCGTACTGCATCTGGACGCGATGAATCAAATCCACCAGTGGCTCGTCTTCGTAACGTGCCAGCGTCCCATTGAGCGGGTCGTTGACCGCCGCAATCGGCGCATCCAAATATTTCTCGACAGTCGAGTGATACGGCTCGACGATTTTCACAATCCCGGCATCCGGCGGCGCGTCCATTGCCGGGCGAATCGTCGTGGAATGTTTCGACGTGACTTTCCAGCGCCCGTCGGATTCGCGGTTCAATTTCACGTCGGCGCGAGCGAGCGACTGCCCCCAGTTTTTCGCCTGTGCCATCAGTACGCCGTTCACGATGAGCTGCGGCATTTCCTGATGCGTGTGTCCGTAGAAAATCACGTCAATTGTGGGCATCGCCTGGGCCAGTTCCCACGCCTCGTTCTCGCCGTTCAGCGTATAACCTGAAAAAGGTTCGCCCGTTTTCGGATTGCGGTCGAGACCGGAATGCATGATGACAACCAACAGATCGCATTTCGCGCGTACTTCGGGAATTACGCGTCGCGCCGCATCCACAATCGGCTCGAACGTGTATCCGCGATAATGCGAAGGAATCTCCCAACGCGGCACGCCAGGCGTCACAAATCCCACTATGCCCACGCGCACTCCGGCGATTCTCTTGATGATGTACGGTTGAAAATATGGCACGCCGCTCGTGTACGTTTCCTTCAAGTTCGCCGCCAGCCACGGAAAATGCGATTCGCGTTTCGCTTTCCACATCACGCGCTCGCCGAAATTGAATTCGTGATTGCCCACAGCCATCGCGTCGTAGTGCATCGCATTGAACACGGCAATTTCCGGATTCGGCAGCGCGGGTTTTTTTACGTTGAAATAGTACGCGAGCGGCGTGCCTTCGATGGTGTCGCCGCAATCGAGCAGCAGGACGTTCGGCGCAGTGGCGCGAATCGTCTCTACAAGGGTCGCGATTTTCGCGAGCCCCCAATTCGCTGGTTTATTGGTCATGTCGTCCCAGGCCAGTAAATGTCCATGCGAATCGGTGGTACTCAACAAAGTCAACGTGACATCGTCCGCGGCCGTCTGCGCGTGAACGCCGGCATTGCGTAGGCGTCCGCTGCCGGCAATTAGAAGCGCAGCGCAAAAAAGAGAAGCAGCGAATGTGCGGAATCGTTTCATGGCCCGAAAGTATCTCACAACGGGGCGCTAAAAGAGGAATCGCCGCGGGAACTACCCTTCGCAAAGCGGAAGCGCCGAAGCCACCAGCGCGGTGATCGAAACAAGCTGCTTCAAATCCGAAGGCGAGAAATCCCGCGCGCTTCGCGCGGTTTTGGCCTTACGCGACACTTGGATCACTCCAATCACCTTCGCGTCAACGGCAATCGGGGCACTCATGATTTTCTGTATCGGCTCGCTGCGTTCCGCGTTGATTCTCACCGCCTCGAATACCGAAGCATGGGGCACAATATTAAAATGGTTGACGATCTCTGGACGCTTGTCGCGCGCCGTCCGCACCGCCAGAGAAGTGGTGCTGGTCAGCGGAATTGTGCCAACGGCTTGCAACTGCTCCGGAACGCGGAAGCGCAATGACCTTCCGTCGGCGGTCACCGAGAGAATTGCCACCTCATCGCTTTGGACGGAAAACACGCGTCCAACGGCGTCCGCGATCTTCCTCAATTGCGCCGCGTCCAGCTTGGCGCCGAGTTTCACCATGCCGCTGATCAGAATTTCCAGCTCTGAAACCGTTGCGCTCGGCATGTTTCGAGTCTAGCACTTCGTTTGTGTCCGCGGTTTCTGCTGTAGCCGTCTTGCAAACACGCTGACCGCTGTCTATACTGAAATGTCTTCCGGTGCGTGATTCCGCGCGTGTAATCGACACGCATGAATCTGCAGCGCGCCTATTCAAGTTCCCGCTGGAACTTTTTCGGAGAGTGGATGCCGGCAACGGCCTCGAAACCTGACTCCAGTTATTTCTGGGACAAACTGCATTCCCTCAGCGGCATAATTCCCATTGGCGCATTCCTCCTCGAGCATTTTTGGTCGAACAGCTACGTCCTCGTCAGTCCCGAAAGATACAATTCCACCGCCGCAGGCCTCGAACAAATTCCCTGGCGCGTCCCCGTCGAATTTCTTTTCATCTGGCTGCCCATCGCGTTTCACGGCGGTTACGGCCTGTACATTTGGTGGCGCGGCAAAGCCAACGTCCTAGCGCATCCGTGGATGTCGAACTGGATGTATGTGCTTCAGCGCTGGACGGGCATCGTCCTCGTCGCATACATCATCTGGCACATGTGGGTCGAGCGCTTTGCCACGCATGGACGCTCCACTTTCGCCGGCGTCGCCCACGATTTTGCGAATCCGTCTTACGCTGCGTTCTACGTCATCGGAATTCTCGCGGCCTCGTTTCATCTGGGCAATGGTGTCTTTAACTTTTCCTGCAAGTGGGGAATTGCCGTCACGCCGCGAGCGCAACGCGCCGCGGGTTTCTTCGGCGCGCTCGTCGGCGTCATTTTCACCGTCGCCGGCCTTTTGATTGTCGCGGGCTTCGTTTACAACTGGCATCCGTTCAGCGGCTATCTGTAGCTGTGGCTTTTGTCGAGTCCGATCGGTTTTATCGGGCCATTAACGCTTTCGGTTTTGCGGTTGTAGGGGCGGGTCTTTAGATCCGCCCGCGGGCTACGATGGAAGGGACGAGCGTTTCAACCGATAACTGAGCTTTTATGCGAGAGCCCAAAATCATCATCGTCGGAGGCGGCCTTGCGGGCCTGATGGCCACCATCCGCGTCGCCGAATCCGGCGTGCCGGTGCAATTATTCTCGATCGTTCCGGTCAAGCGCTCGCATTCCGTCTGCGCGCAGGGAGGCATCAACGCCGCGAAAAATCTGAAAGGCGAGGGCGACTCGACCTGGATTCATTTCGACGACACGATTTACGGCGGCGATTTCATCGCCAACCAGCCCATCGTCAAATCCATGTGCGAAGCAGCGCCGGCGATCATCGACCTTCTCGACCGCATGGGCGTCATGTTCAATCGCACTCCGGAAGGCCTGCTCGATTTCCGGCGGTTCGGTGGCACGCTCTATCATCGCACCGCGTTCGCGGGAGCCACCACGGGCCAGCAACTGCTCTATGCGCTCGACGAGCAGGTTCGCCGCTTCGAATCCGAGGATAAGGTCCAGAAATTCGAAGGCTGGTCGTTTCTCTCCGCCGTCATCGACGAAAATCGCATCTGCCGCGGCATATGCGCCATGGATTTGAAGACCATGGAAGTCCGCACGTTTCCCGCCGACGCTGTGATTTTCTGCACGGGAGGCATCGGGGCCATCTTCAGGCAAACCACGAATTCCGTCGTCTGCACCGGCAGCGCGCAGTCCGCTCTTTTCCAGCAGGGCGTCTATTACGCGAATGGCGAATTCATTCAAGTCCATCCCACGGCGATTCCCGGCGAGGACAAATGCCGCCTGATGAGCGAATCTCTGCGCGGCGAAGGCGGGCGCGTCTGGGTGCCGCGCAAGGCGGGCGACACGCGCCCCGCGCGTTCGATTCCCGAGAAAGAACGCCTTTATTTTCTCGAAGAGTGGTACCCGAAATACGGCAATCTGGTGCCGCGTGACGTCGCCACGCGCGCCATTTACAAAATCGTCTTCGAGCAAAAGCTCAGCCTCGCGGGAATGAATGCCGTCTATCTCGATTTGACGCATCTGCCGCGCGAAATGCTCGACCGCAAACTCGAAGGCGTCCTCGAAATTTACCAGAAATTCGTCGGCCCCGATCCGCGCGAAGAACCCATGAAAGTTTTTCCGGCGATGCATTACACCATGGGCGGTCTCTGGATCGACAACGAGCGGCAGGCCACGAACATTCCCGGAATTTTCGCGGCGGGTGAATGCGAGTATCAGTATCACGGCGCGAATCGCCTCGGCGCGAATTCGCTTGTCTCCTGCATTTACGGAGGCATGGTCGCGGGGCCTGCTGCCGTGAAATACGCGCGCAATCTCGAAAAAGGTTGTGACACCACGGCCGAAAAAGTTTTTTACGGCGAAGCCAGCCGTCAGCGCGAAGCGAACGACAGCCTGCTCAATCAGCAGGGCACCGAAAATCCGATGACGATTTGGAACGAGCTCGGCGCGTGGATGACCGAGCACGTCACCGTGGTGCGCATAAACGCGAATCTCGAAAAAGCTCTCAAGAAGCTCGACGAGTTGAGCGATCGCTTCGGTCGCGTGAATCTTGCCGACCGCACGCAGTGGTCGAATCAGACGCTGCAATTCACGCGCGAACTCGGCAACATGCTGATTCTCGCGAAAGCCATCACGCTCGGCGCTCTTGCTCGCAACGAAACGCGCGGCGCACATTACAAGCCGGAATTTCCGGAGCGCGACGACAAGAATTGGCTCAAGACCACCAAGGCCAGCTACAACGGCGGAAGCATCAAACTCGAATACGAGCCGGTCGATATTTCGCTTCTCCCGCCGCGCTCGCGCAAGTATTAGGGTTTCTTGGGGTGCGACGCCTGCCTGCCGCTGGCAGGGCGAGACTCCGTTTTGTAGTTGCAGTTGTAAGGTCGGGCTTTAGCTCCGACTGTTTGGCTGCTAATCTGAAGTCGAGGCATCATGGCCGACAACACGTTCATCATCCGCATCAAACGCCAGGCCGCGCCGCAGGAGCGCGTCGCCTGGGAAGAATTCGAAATTCGTTACCGCCCGCACTTGAACATCATTACTTGCCTGCGCGACATCGCCGAAAAGCCGGTCACGCGCGCAGGCAGCGCCACCACGCCCATTTCGTACGACGCGAATTGCTTGGAAGAAGTTTGCGGCGCTTGCGCCATGCTCATCAACGGCTATCCGCGCCAGGCCTGCTCCGCGCTGATCGACAATCTCGAAAAGCCCATTCGCCTCGAGCCGCTGACGAAATTTCCGCTGATTCGCGATTTGCAAGTCGACCGCTCCATCATGTTCGAAAATTTGAAGCGCATGAAGTGCTGGGTGCCCATCGACGGCACGTACGCCATCGGCGCTGGCCCGCGCATGTCTCCCGAGCAGCAGCAAATCGGCTACCCGATGGCGCGCTGCATCACCTGCGGCAATTGCCTGGAAATCTGCCCCAAGGTAAACAGCCACACGCAATTCGTCGGCGCGGCGATTATCAACCAAGTGCGCCTCTTCAACATGCATCCCACCGGCAACATGCACG
>DASZCH010000051.1:0-3063 GCA_035943235.1 Candidatus Acidiferrales bacterium | reverse complement strand
CGTTGACTCCAATACAAAGCATCGGGCGGGACCCTTCGAGGCCCGGGCAAGTGTGACCGCTCGGGATGACAGTAACCGGAGTTTTCCTCAAGTATCGGAGTCGTGCGCGTAAATCAAATTGGGCCGCCGGCGGAGGCGATTTCGTCAATGGCGCTTTGCGTAGCGTGCAACGGCACGGAAACGTGGACGGTTTCGTCAGGGTCGTCGACGTCGACAACGATCGAGCCGCCGCTTTTCACCACGCTAACGTGTTCATCCGGATCGGTGACTTCGACCAACGGGCCGTCGGGGCCATCGGCGAGGCCTGAGATTGCCGCGTCAATGACTGGAAGATAAGGGCGCAGGTTCGCTCCGCCTTGCGCGAGATAATGATTCGGCACGAATTTCAGGGTCACCGGTACGAGCATGGCAGGCACGACGAACGAGATGTGGGTTCCGTCGGTCTGTTTCTGGTGGACTTTGACGTGGATGAAACCTTCGCTGGAAACAACCGCGCCCGCGACGAGCGCGGTCCCCAAGAATCCCAATCCGATTTTTCCGAGCAATAGCATGATTGAGTTCTCCTCTGCGTTCCGCGCCGTTGCGGCGACTGAGTTAATCGGACGTGTTGCGCGAGTCGATCCAGACGCGCACGGTTTGATTGTTATCGGTGACGGTTACTAATGTGGTGTCGCCGGCCCTTTCGAGGGCTTGAATGGCGGCTTCGACGTTGAGTTGGCGATCACCGGCGGTTGCGAGGGCCTGGGCTACTTCCCAGGGGATTGTGACGTCCACTTTTTCTTTGCCCTGTTTATCGATAACGTGAACGATCATTTTGCCGTTGGATTTGGCGACGCGTACGTCGGTGTCCGGTTCCTGAACTGTGACGAATTCGCCGTCCGGCGCGGACTTGACCGCCTCGAAGAGCATTTTCAGGTCGACGCCATTCGCATGGAAGTTTCCGATCTCGACTTTGCCGTCGCGGAGCTGGCCCTGATTGATAGCGGGAAGCACCTTTTCGGCAAGAGAGAGTGGAATGTTGACGCGGACGTGCTCGCGACCTACCGGATCGTCGACTTTCACGTGGAGGTAACGCTCAGCCGGAGCGGCCAGAGCAACGGTTCCCACACACGTTCCCATGCAAAGGACCACCAGGGCGGCAAGAATGGTTTTCATCGCTAAACGCCTCCTTGGGCGTTCAGCAGTAGTTACGCAGGAGCGCGAAGAAAAGTTCCCCAGTTTCTCGAAGGGGGGAAATTAGTCGCGCTGAGGCTTGAAATAAAGGGCTGAGAGGGGCGGGAGCTTGATTTTGATGGAATGCTCGCGCCCGCTCCAGGGGATAGGCTCGGCGCGGACGCCGCCGATGTTTCCAGCGTCGCCGCCATTGTAATGGGCGGAGTCGGTGTTGAGAATTTCGCGGTAGAAGCCGGGCTCGGGGACGCCGAGACGATAATCTTCGCGCGCCACGGGTGTGAAGTTACATACGACGGCGAGGAAATCTTCGGGGCGCCGCGCGCGGCGAATGAAGGCGAGGACGCTGGCATCCGCGTCGTGAACTTCCAGCCATTCGAAACCCTGCCACTCGAATTCCACGTCATGAAGCGCCGGCTCTTTGGCATAGAGGTGATTGAGGTCGGTGACCAGGCGCTGAATGCCCTGGTGCGGAGCGTATTGCAAGAGATGCCAGTCGAGGCTGGCATTTTCCCACCACTCGCTCCACTGCGCGATTTCAGAGCCCATGAACAGCAGCTTTTTGCCTGGATGGGCGTACATATAGCCATACAGCAGACGCAAGTTGGCGAATTTGTGCATGTCGTCGCCGGGCATTTTGCCAAGCAGGGAATGTTTGCCGTGGACGACTTCGTCGTGGGATAGGGGAAGAATGAAATTTTCGTTGAAGGCGTAGAGCATGGAGAAGGTCAGTTCGCCATGATGGAATTTGCGGTGAATGGGATCGAGCGAGAAGTAACGAAGCGTGTCGTTCATCCAGCCCATGTTCCACTTCAAGTCGAAGCCGAGCCCTCCGGCGTAAGTGGGGCGGGAGACAGAAGGCCAGGAAGTGGATTCCTCGGCGATCATGAGCGTGCCGGGTCGGCGAGTGTGAACGACTTCGTTCAGCCGTTTGAGAAAGGCAATCGCTTCGAGATTCTCGCGGCCGCCAAATTGATTCGGCAGCCATTCGCCCTCGCGACGGGAGTAATCGAGATAGAGCATGGAAGCGACAGCGTCCACGCGTAGGCCGTCGATGTGATATTTGTCGAGCCAGAAAAGGGCGTTCGAGAGAAGGAAATTTTGCACTTCGTTGCGTCCGTAATTGAAAATCAGCGTGCCCCAGTCGGGATGGGAACCGCGGCGCGGATCGGCGTGCTCGTAAAGGTGCGTGCCGTCAAAAAAGGACAGGCCATGCGCATCACGAGGGAAGTGGCCGGGCGTCCAATCGAGGAGGACGCCGATGCCCGCCTGATGGCAGCGGTCGATGAAGGCCATGAAGTCCTTGGGGGAGCCGTAACGGGTGGTGACGGCGAAATAGCCGATGGTCTGGTAGCCCCACGAGGCGTCGAGCGGATGCTCCATCATGGGCAGCAGCTCGATGTGCGTGTAGCCCATTTGCTTGACGTAGGGAATGAGCTCGTCTCCCATCTCGCCGTAGGTGAGCCAGCGTCCGCCGCCGGCGCGGCGCCATGAGCCGAAATGGACTTCATAAATCGAAATGGGGGCATGCTGCCAATCGAATCGGAGACGCTCGTCGAGCCAAGCGGCATCGTGCCATGCGTAGCCTTCAATATTCACGACGACTGAGCTAGATTTCGGGCGGAGTTCGCCAGCGAAACCGTAAGGATCGGCTTTGAGCGTCAACACATCGTTGAAGCGCGAGCGTATTTCGAATTTGTAGAGGTCGCCTTCGGTGAGTCCGGGCATGAAAAGTTCCCAGACACCGGTGCTGCCGCACGTGCGCATCGGATTGACGCGGCCGTCCCAGGAATTAAAATTGCCGACCACGCTGACGCGTTTGGCGTTGGGCGCCCAGACGCCGAAGTGAACGCCGCGAACGCCGGAGACTTCCCGGACGTGTGCGCCTAACTT
>DASZCH010000050.1:0-2374 GCA_035943235.1 Candidatus Acidiferrales bacterium | reverse complement strand
GCTTGAAGCCGTGCCCTTCCCGTCTGATCTCGCTAGTTGGTTTTTCCTGCGACGGCCGCAAAAGACTTCGGCACTTCTTTTTCTTGCTTATTCGTCTTGGTCTCTGCAGGAGTTAACTGAACGCTGCCGCGCAGCAAAGCGCCGTCTTCTACGCTGATGCGCTGGCTGACGATGTCGCCGGTGAGCGAGCCCTCGCTGCGGATGTCCACGCGATCACTGCACTCAATATTGCCTGTCACCTTGCCCATGATCACGACCTCGCGCGCCGAAATGTTGGCCGCAACGGTGCCGTTGCGTCCGACGGTCACGCGATGCTCTTTAAAGCTCAGCGTGCCTTCGACACGCCCGTCAATATAAAGCGACTCGCTGCCCGAAACTTCGCCCTTGATGACAACCGTGCGGCCAATGCTGGCCTGCTCAATCGGCGAGGTAACGGTCTTGACCGGCGCAGCCGGGTTGAGGGTTGAAGGTGTGAATTGCGTTTTTAAAGAGTTGTCATTCGAGTGCAGCATTTGGACGTCATCCTTTTATGTTTTTGTCCGCGCGTTGCGGCGAATTGCTGGTAACAGTGACTATGCCACGCGGTTGCTGATATGGGGCAGGTTACGGAAGGAGTAGTACGGGCGGGAAAGTGCCGATTTGGAAAGAAGGGAAAGCAAAGCTTTTAACTGCAGACATCGCAAAGAACTGCCGCAAAGGGCGCGAAGAAAACCAATGAAAAGGTCTTCTTTGGCTCCTTGGCGATTACCTTACCACTCTTTGCAATTAAAAGCTTTTGGCCTTTCGCATTTTAGGGGCCGACACTTAACTCCTGGCCGATCTGTTCCCACTCAGCGACTCGCTCCTGCAGTTGGGCGCGATTTTGCGCGAGCTCGCGGGTGAGCCGCGTGGTCTCATCCGCGCTGACGAAGGTCTGCAGCGAGGTTTCGCATTGAGCAATGGCGGATTCAAGGCTGGAAATCTCCTCTTCCAGCTCCTGCGCTCGATCTTGCATTTGTTTGCGTTTAATGGGATTGATACGTTTGGTTTGCTTGTCGTCCTTCGGAGAACCATCTCGCGTATCCGGTGCTGGACTGCCCTGGAGACCCGCCCCTACATGGCCATTACGGGGTGCGCGGACAGATGCTGACACTTGCTGCTGGAGTGTTTCCGCGCCGCCCTGCTTGCGCCACAAGAAATCCTCGTAATTGCCGGGATAGACTTCGACCCGGCCGCTGCCAATTTCAAACACCCGTGTCGCTAACTTATCGATGAAGTAGCGATCATGCGAGACGAAAACGACGGTGCCAGTGTATTTACTCAATGCCTCGAGCAGCACGTCTTTGGCGCGCATGTCGAGGTGGTTTGTGGGCTCGTCAAGCAGAAGGAAATTCGCCGGATGCAGCAGCATGCGGAGCAGCGCATAGCGGTTGCGTTCCCCACCAGAAAGGACGGCGATGCGCTTGAACACGTCGTCCCCGGAAAATAAAAAACAGCCCAGCAAGTTACGAAGATCGGTTTCCCGCGATGATGCCGAGACCCGGCCCAGGTCGTCAATAATACGGGCATCCTGGTCGAGTTCTTTGTACTGATCTTGCGCGAAATAATCAGCCTGGACGTTGTGACCCAGGCGATACTCGCCGCACGTCAGTGGCTCGATTCCGGAGAGCAGCTTGATCAGCGTGGATTTTCCCGCGCCGTTTACGCCGACCAGAGCGATGCGGTCTCCACGCTCGACAATGAAGTTCACGTCGCGGAAAACTTCTTTTTCGCCGTATGATTTCGCTACGCCCTCGAATTCGGCCACGTTCCGGCCGCTGGGCTTGGGCTGCGGAAAAGAAAAATGGATCGTCTTTTCTTCTTCGGGCAGCTCGATCTTTTCCATTTTTTCCAGCTCTTTGATCCGGCTCTGCACTTGCTTGGCTTTGGTCGCCTGATAGCGAAAGCGGTTGATAAAGACCTCTAGCTGATCGATGCGCTCGCGCTGATTGCGATACCCGGCCTCAAGCTGCTCCTGGCGCGCTGTCTTCTGCGTCAAATATTTTTCGTAATTGCCGGTGTAGGCCCAAATCTTTTTGTTCCAGATTTCGATGATTCGATTAACGGTGACGTCGAGAAAATACCGGTCGTGGGAAATCAGAACAAAGGCGTACGGATAGTTCGACAAATATTCTTCAAGCCAGTTGCGCGATTCGAGATCAAGATGGTTCGTGGGCTCGTCGAGCAGCAGCAGGTTGGGTTTTTGCAGCAACAGCTTGGCCAGCGCAATGCGCATCTGCCAGCCGCCGGAGAACTCTTCCGTCCGCCGCTGCCAGTCTTCTTTGCTGAAGCCCATGCCATTCAGCACCGTGCCCACTTCGGCTTCAATGGTGTATCCGTCGCGCGCCTGTATTTC
>DASZCH010000049.1:0-10024 GCA_035943235.1 Candidatus Acidiferrales bacterium | reverse complement strand
CCTACGGTGTGGCTGGACTTGCGGCAGGCGGAGCCGCCGCGACAGCATCTTGGGCAGCGGGCTCTCGAGGGAGCAGTACCACGCGGAAGTCTCCGAAATCTTCGTCTAAAATATTCGAATAAATAATGAACAGCGAAATCGCGCCGTTAATGACGATACCGACAACCAAGAAGAAAATCGTCATCAAAATCAGCCCCGGCGCGAAAATCCCGACGAACCAACCCAACGGCAGAATCACCACGACGTAAGCAATCGCGGCGTACACGAGCGTCCGCCATACAAATGTCCACCAGACGCGCAAGCCGCGCCGGGCGGTGACCGCGAGCCTATCCGTAGTCTCGGCCACCGATGTTGAAACCAACGCAATGCGAAAGCGCCGGAATCGCCTCCGCAAGACGTATTGAATTCCGAAGATGGCGACCAGATAAGTCAGCGCATAGTTCTGCAGGCGCGCCACCCAAATAAAAACCGCCGCGGACACCACCAGATTCTGGTACAGCACGCGTAGCCAATACGACACGCAGAAGCTTAGCACCGCGACAACCAGCGTAGTCGGCCAGTAATACGCCCACCAGATGCGCAGTCCGTGATTCAGCGTCGGTTGAATGTAATTCGAAGGCGGAGCGGCAGCGTTCGACGCCGCGGGCGCATTAAACATCGATGGAGCGCTGAGCATGGTGAGTTTCGCGGATTCTGAATGGCAGCGCCGGGGAAGTCAAGCACATACACATGACAACCGGCGCTCCGGTTGCTTTTATGTATTGACGGAAGTAAATGACACAAATTCTCTTTTCGGTGTTGCGCGGCGCCGCAGGACTTCATCGACTTTGGCGACCAATGCATCGCGCGCGTACGGCTTTTGCAAGAACACGCCCTCTTCGAGAAATTGTTCCGCTTTCTTGTCGTATTCCATGTAGCCCGACATATACACGATCCTGACGTCAGGACGAATCCGCTTAACGCGTTCGGCGAGCTCCGGCCCGGGCATCTTCGGCAGCACAATATCCGTCACCAGCGCATGAATCGGCTGCTGCAAGCCTTCGGCGATCGCCAGGGCATCCATGCCATTTTCAGCGGTAAGGACGTTGTAGCCCGCCGTCTTCAGAAATTCAGAAGCCAGTTCCCGCACGGCTATTTCATCTTCGACGATCAGCACCGTTTCGGTTCGCACCCGGTGGTTCGTTACAGGTTTCTCCGGATGATACTCCAATAAAGGCGCATCCACTCGCGGCAGGTAAATCTCAAATCGCGCGCCTTCCCCCGGCTGCGATTCGACCCAGATGTAACCGTTGCTCTGATTCACCACGCCGTAGACAGTCGCCAGGCCCAATCCTGTTCCTTTGCCTGCTTCTTTCGTGGTGAAAAATGGCTCGAAGATATGCGACTTTGTCGCCGCATCCATTCCGCATCCCGTGTCCGCTACGGCAAGCACCACGTAGTCGCCGCGCCGAATCGATTTCCGCTCCTTTGCAAGGTTGCCATTAACCGTCCAATTGTAAGTCTCTACCGAGAGTTTGCCGCCCTCGGGCATGGCGTCGCAGGCATTCACCACCAGATTCATGATCACCTGTTCGATTTGGCCCGGATCCGCCTTCAACCGCCATAGAGATTCGCCCGGGCGGAAAGAGAATTCGATGTCTTCGCGCACCAGGCGTTTGAGCAGCTTGCCCATCTCGGACACAGCCGAATTCAAGTCGAGGACTTTCGGCAACAGCACCTGCTTGCGCGAAAATATCAGCAGTTGGCGCGTCAGCGCCGCCGCCCGGTCCGCTGCCTTGGCAATCTGTTGGCTGCTGTTGTGAAGAGGCTCCGCAGGGTCCATGCGGTCCAGCAACAGATCGTTGTGGCCCTTGATCACTGTGAGCAAATTGTTGAAGTCGTGCGCCACGCCGCCCGCCAGCCGGCCCATCGCTTCCATCTTTTGCGATTGGCGCAACTGCCCTTCGAGCTCCTCGCGTTGCGACTGGTTTTTCTGCAGGGTCGTACGCATGCCGTCGAAAGCGCGCGTCACCTGCGCCACTTCGTCTCCACCGCTTGCTTCCAGTGGATAGTTGAAATTGCCTTGCTCCAGGGCGCGCACGCCGCCGACCAACGCTGCCAGCGGCCGCGTGAACGTATCCGAAATCACAAATACGAGAATGGCGCCCACAAGTACCGCTACAAAGAGCAATTCCAGCAGCAAGCGATTCAATCGGTTCAGAAACGTGGATGCGTCGTCATACGATTTCAGAACGATCAGGCTTATGCCGCCATCCATGCCGGGCGTCAGGTCTTCCGAAGTCGCCAGATACTTCTCATCGCCAATGTGGACGAGGTTGGGAATGGAGCGGCCGCCGACTTCCTCTTCCAAATTCGCTTCGTCGAACGGAGCGAGCGTGCTTACAATGATTTTCTTGCCATAGCGAAACGCCACTTCCGTGGACGAAATTCGTCGCAATTCATTGACTGCGCTGCTATCGATCGACTCCCCAACGACCACGGTTCCCAGTCGCGCATGATTTTGCTCGGAGCTGCCGAATACGGGACGCACCACAACTTGATAGAGTCGCTCGCCGCTAAACCACCATCCGGTCGGTTCTTTGCTGTGCGGCGACTTTCGCAGCAGCGTCTCTGCCGTGCTCACGGGAAATTCTTCGCCGGCCGTATGCAGAGCCACCACTTTGCCCTTCGCATCCGCCAGCAGGAACAAGTTGCAGTCTTCCGATTGCCACGGGTCTTGGCTGGCTTCCTGGATCGCTGTCGCGTCTCCGTTGCGCATCAGGGCTAGCGCCGCCAGCAAATCCGCCTTGTGCTGCAACGCGATTTCGTGCTGGTGCTGCATCACCTGAAACGTCAGGATGGCGTTGTGCGCTTCTTCCTCGATTTGGCGCTGCGCCTCTTCCTTGGCCGTGCGTCCAACCACCAGAAGCGCGGCACACGTCAATCCGCTGGTGATCAGTATCAGGGAGATCAGGAACTTGGTTCGCAGGTGAAAATTGACCTTGGTTTGAAACGTTCGGAACGCGGCAATGCTCGGCATTTGAACATAATTGCGCCACAGGGCGGCAGCGGCCGGCGAAACGTGATTCCGCCACGTATCGCGCGCACTTCGTCGCATGCGCTCCACGCAACTCACCAGCGCAGAAATACTCCAGCGGACGAAACCTCCGCACCGCCGCAACATCGCCACTGACTTTCGCAGCACGGAAGTGGTGCCGCGTCGCGCCAACGCCGCCGTGCGCGCTCGCAGTGAAGTAATTCGCGCCGGCGCCACTGCGGAGTAAGCGAGCGCCATTGCGAATCTGGTCCAACTCCAGAGTCGGGCCCTCGCTTTCGAGGATTCACTGAGCATGTGTTTTGGGCGGGAATACAGTACGCCCTAAATTACAAAGTCAATTGTGGATTTCACTGTAGGCGGGACACAATGGAACAGTAGTACTCGGCTTTGTCCTAATAGTACTGTACCCTGGCACGCAAATCGCCTGGCACCACATTCGTAAGCTATTCATATGCAAGGGTGTAGAGGGTCACGGAAGGGTTCCGCTATCGCGAAAACTCAGTAGTCGAAATTGTGCAGAATCATACAAAATGTGCTCGGGCAAGGTGCCCCCAAGCAGAACAAACGACAGAAATTCAGTAGCGCAAGGTGAACGACAGCATGTGCGTGAACCACACAACCCAAACGCTCACCAAGCACGCCAACGCGATCAGGATTCCGTGGAGCCTGCTCCACCACCACCGACCGCTCACGCCACTCAATCGGAGGAAATTCCAGATCGCAATCACCGTGGCAACGATTCCCAGCCACCCAATCACCTGAACAAAGCGCAGCCAGGGATTGAGGCTTTTTGAGAGGACGCCCAGATGTCCGGCGCCGTAGACAACCGTCCCAAGAAACAGGCACCAAAATGCCAGATCGAGCGCACATACCGTCCGTCCCCAGCAGCGCGCCCGCCGCTCTCGCGCGTCCATTCCTAACGGATGCCCATAATGCCGCCGCGCCAGCGCCGCCACCGGCCACAGGATCAGCGTAAGCGCGAAGACCGCGATTACGAAGATCGTGCACCATTGAATGAAATTCTTTGATTCGTACCACGAGACTTGCTGCAAAACTTCCGCCGGAAAGCCGAGCGCAATTTGCCAACGCCCGGCGGAATTCTTCGCAAAAACAATCCGGTTCTGCGCGTCGGAACTGTCCTGCCAGACTTGCGGTTCCACTTCATGCCATTCGATGGGCTGCCCGTTGATTCCCTTGGATCCCCCCAGCACGAGCGATCCGTCCTTGCCGGGCGCGACAGCTTCTTCGTTCAGCACCGAAAACAGCTTGAAAATAGTCGTTTCGCTGCGTCGGCTCGGAATGTAAGGGCCGCTCACCGCCCTCGCGTCTGCTTGCGCGGATGCCAACGGCTTTGTCGCAGGAGGCGTGTACGGGAAATAGCGGTCCAGGAATTTTTCGAACAGCGGTCCGCGCGGCGCCACGTCCCCGCGTCCGGCGCTGTTGTACGACACAAAAAGCCCCGTATCCGCATCCGGAATCAAATGCAGGTCGCTATGAAAATATTCCGTGTCGCCGCCATGCCCGATGATGCGATGTCCGTTGCGCGTCTCCTCGTAAAATCCCAGGCACATGGCATGAACGCGTGGATCCGGCGCGTACTGCCGCGAATGCATCAACTTCACCGTTTCCGGCTTCAAAATTTGCGCCCCGTTGTAGGTTCCATCGTGCAAGTGCGCCGTCATGAAATGCGTGATGTCCATCGCCGAAATCGCCACGCTGCCCGCCGGAGACGGCGTCACAATCTCGAATTTCTTCGCGCCTCCTGAAGCGCGTTCGTACCCCTCCGACATCATTGGCTGCAAATCCTTCGGCAGCGGCTGGCGAAATGTCGCATGCGTCATTCCCAAGGGACCGAAAATGTGATGGTCGATGTAGTCGTCGAACGGCTCGCCCGAAACGCGTTGCACGATGTACCCCGCGAGCGTTGCCCCGTAATTCGAATACGCGCCGGTCGTTCCCGGCGGAAAAATTTCCTTCGGCGCGTGATTCACCAGATAATCGCGCAGTGATGGAATGTTTTTCTGATCTGCGGTGATTAAGTCGCGTATCGTTTCCTCCAAACCCGGCGTGTGCGTCATCAAATCGCGCATCGTAATAGGCTTGCCGAACGGCTCTGCAACCTTGAAATCCAAATATTGATTGATGTCACCGTCCAGATTGATTTTTCCCTGCTCGACGAGCTGCATGACTGCCGTCCACGTAAATAACTTGGAAATTGACCCGCAGCGGAACAGCGTGCCCTCCGCCGAAACAGGCTTCTTCTTCGCGACGTCAGCGTAGCCGTAACCCTTCGCGAAAATCACTTTGCCGTCGCGCACCACGGCCACCACCGCGCCCGCGATGTCGTCGCGTTCGATTTGCAGCGGCACAAGGCCGTCGAAAAAAGCCTCGAGGTCGGCTTGCGTCAGTTGCGCCGGGGGCAGGGAAGGCGGCAACGTCATGGCGCCGCCCTCGCTCGATGTCTTGGGTGCGAGTTTCGCCGCGCGTTTCTGCAACGGAGTCGCCGGCCCGGTCTGTTTCTGCGCGCCCGACGCAACGGTCAACGTCGCCATCGCGAAAATAATCGCCAACGCGGCGACGCCGCGAATCGCAAGCGCGCCTCCCGCATTCGGATCTACCCGCAGTAAGTTTTTCATTCTCGCTCCTCCACCGTGCCCCTTCAAGTAGCGTGTCCGTCCGCGCGACACTATATGGCCCGCCCATTCGTCGTCAACACCAAACTCTCGGCGCTCGTTAGGGGCCCCAAATGCGTTCCTCTCCAAAAAAAGTTCCTTCTCACAACACGTTGCCGCGTGGCCGAAATTTGTCAGCCATAAGCGAAATTTGTCATGCTTCAAATCCCATTTTTACGATAGTACTTTCCCATTTTTGAGATTTCATTTTTCTCGGAATTCATGCGCCCTTATAGCCCCTTTCGTGCATCAAACCAGGCAACCACAGCCCGCACCCATTCCGTTGGAGGAGGAGATTTCGTGCGCACACGAACCATTGCGGCAGTTGCAGTTCTGTTCACGGGCCTGATGATTTCCGGTTGCAGCAGCAATATGAGCAGCAACACGCCGCCCGTGCAGGGCCAGATCCCGGTAAGCATGACGATGCGGGACACGCCTCCGGCAGGTGTTACGGTATTGGCATTCGAGGTTCACGTTACGGGCGCTACCTTGCAGCCCGCGGACACGAGCAAAGCGGACGTTTCGCTCGTCAGCGGCAATCTCGAAATCGAATTGCGGCACCTCGAAACCGAGAGCGCCCTGCTCAGAACCTCGGGCGCTCCCAGCGGGACCTACAACAGCCTCACCCTCACCTTCGCCAATCCCGAAATGACCATACAGAATGGCACTGCGGCCACGATAACTGTGGGCGGGAAGTCGTGCGCGGTCGGTGCGATTTGCCAATTCCAACCTGCCCTGAATCAAGCCACGGTGAAAATCAGCGCCTCGCCTTTCCCGCTGATGCTTTCTTCCGGCACGGCTCTGAGTCTCGACATTGATTTCGACGTAGACGCGTCCCTGCAAAACGATCTGTCGGTCACGCCAACGGTCAGCGTCACGCCGACCATATCGCGTGCACGGGGTGAGATGGCGGAAGCGGACGATCTTGCCGGCCAGGTGACCGCGGTCGGCATGAATCAGTTCACACTCCAGCCATTATTCGGCCCCGCCTTAACCATTCTCGTGGATAACAACACTCGGTTCGAGGATTTCGACGACGCGGGCTGCGCGGCAAACAATTTTACCTGCGTGCAGATGAACCAGATTGTTTCAGTCGATCTCGGCGTGATGGACGATAACGACGAATCCTCGACTTCCAATGCATCGTTGTCCCTCACGGCAAAGAAAGTTGAATTGAAGGATCATTTCCAGAAGGAACTGGAAGGAAAAGTCGCTTCGGTGAACGCCGCAAGCGGCCAGTTCCAGCTTGTGGTCCACGACGAAGCCGAGGCTTTGCAGGGCGTTGCTCTCGGCGATGTGCTTACCATCACCGTAAATACCGGGGCAACCTTTGACGTGGATCAGGATGGCTTGACGGTTCCGTCCGGCCTGCAATTCCTGAGTATCAGTGACATGATCGCCGGCCAGTCGGTGGAAATAAATCCTGCCGGCATCACCGTCAGTGGCTCCGGCATCGCGGTTACAACGGACCGCGTCCGCTTGCACCGCACTCAGGTAACCGGCAGCGTAATGTCCGTAACGGGCGCCAACTTCACTTTGGGCAATCTGTCGAGTTTGTTTACGGGAGCGGGAGTCACCGCAATCCAGGTGCAAACATCGAGCCAGACTCAGTTCGCCGACGTCTCCGGCGTCGCTTCGCTCACCACGAACGACACGGTTTCGGTCGGCGGCCTGCTCTTCAACTCGACGCCTGCTCCGGTGCTGCTCGCCGAAAAGGTCCGCAAACACTAGAGCCTTTGCTTTGTACTAAAGTCTGCTCTCAGCGGCGAATCTTGTCGAAATACCGGCAGGACTCGCCGCTTTCCTTATGGCCGCAAAAATGATTCGCCGGACTCGAGCCTCGGAAGTGGTGTTTTTCTCTTTTTTTTGTTCGTCGTTTCAGCCGCGTCCAAGCGCCGCACTGAGCCAGCGTCGCGCTGTTTCATGTTGAGGCGCGTATGCCTGCCACACGTCCTCGGCCCACTTTCGAACCAACTTGACGTGCTCTTCCGGAGTTTCTGTGGCGCGCAGATCGGCGATTGTCATCGTCCCCCGCCGCTCTGGTGGTTCCGGACGTTCGATTTTCGACGCACCGCTCAACCAGCGGGGAATTGCCGCGTAAACTTCGCGCTTTCCGCCGTGCTCGATGCCGCAGCACATCCGCGTCAAATGCGCCGCATACGATTTCGCTGAGTGGCAATAGCGCTCGGGATGTTGCAGGCAATACGCGTCCACCAACAATTCGTGCGTGGCGCCATAGCGAGGATCGCTGAAATCGCGCGCCCCAAATTGATTGAAGAGCGCTTCGCACCCAGCGTTTCCGCCCTGGACTTCCGCTCCGCATTCAGAGCATCGCCCGGTTGCGCCTGTTTGCTTTGGACTTTCCTCGTCTCGCGCCATTTCCCGCTTACAGTCGCCTCGCTTCGATAACATATTCCGGCAGCCGAGTATACGCTCCGACGAAACGAAAGCCGTCTTGCGACCTTGCGTCGGCTGTCCGTTTCCGCGACGCCCCGCTCCGTAATCGCACAAATTACGTTCGGGAATTGTTCTCGCGCGCTACCCAACCCATTGATTCTGTGCGTTTTTACTGAGATGCCCTTTCGGAACCAAATTTGCGTACGGTAACGCAAGGGAGGCGTAGCTATGACAGCTCTCTGGCAGGATTTGCGTTACGCCTTGCGGTTGCTGCTGAAGTCGCCGGGCTTCACGGCCGTAGCCGTAATCACGCTGGCCCTCGGCATCGGCGCAAACACCGCACTGTTCTCCGTCGTCAACGGCGTGTTGCTGAATCCGCTCCCCTATCCGCATCCTGATCAGCTCGTCACGGTAGCCAGTTACGAACCCCAATTTGGCCAAGGCTCCATCTCTTATCCTGATTTTCAGGATTGGGTGCGTGACAATCGCACGCTCACCTCGCTCGCAGCCTACAAATCATTTCAGAGTTTCAACCTGATCGGCCAAACGGACACGCAGCGCGTTTCCGCCGTGGAAGTCTCCGCCAATTTCTTTCCGACCCTCGGCATTACGCCGATTCTCGGGCGCAACTTCACTCCCGCCGAAGATCAACTGAATGGCGCGCCCGCCGTGATCCTCAGTGGCGGCTTCTGGAAAAGCAAATTCGGATCTTCGCGTGACATTGTCGGAAAAACTCTGAACTTTGATGGCACTGATTACACGGTGGTCGGCGTTCTGCCGCAGAATTTCTACTTCTGCTGCCGAAATATCAACTTTCAGCTTAGTGATGTTTACGTTCCGCTCGGCGCGTCCAAGAATCCTCTGATGCTGGACCGCAAAGTCCACCCGGGAATCTTCGCAGTCGGTCGTATCAAGCTGGGAGTCACGCTCGCGCAGTCTCGCGCCGACATGGACCGCATCGCGCGCAATCTTGCCGCCACTTTTCCCGAAGCAGACAAAGACCGTTCCATCGCCGTCACGCCCGTGAAGCAAGAGATGGTTCAGAACATTCGACCTTTTCTGCTGGTGCTGCTCGCAGCCGTAGGATTCGTGCTGCTGATTGCCTGCGTCAATGTTGCGAACCTGCTGCTTGCGCGTTCCACAGGACGCGCCCGCGAATTCGCTATTCGCGCGGCTCTCGGGGCCAGCCAAGGCCGCGTCGTGCGCCAGCTTCTCACCGAAAGCGTGCTGCTCTCGCTCGCCGGCGGCGTGCTTGGCTTGCTTCTGGCATCGTGGGGAACGAGCGCCGCGCTCGCCATCCTCCCCAGCACCCTCCCGCGCACGAACGGCGTGCGCATCGATCCGCACGTGCTCCTCTTCACGCTGATCATCTCGCTTGTCGCGGGCGTGCTTTTCGGACTCGTCCCCGCGCTCAAGACTTCTCAGCCCGATTTGCATGAAACGCTCAAGGAAGGCGGCCGGGGCGCAAGCGGCGCGCGTTACCGCACTCAAAATGTTTTCGTGATTGTTGAAATGGCGCTTGCGGTTGTGCTGCTCGTTGGCGCAGGTCTGACCATTCGCACATTGATGAGTCTCTGGAGCGTGAATCCTGGATTTGATCCACACAATGTCCTTTCATTTGGCGTAGGTTTTCCGCCTACGGCGCCCAGCACGAGCGCAAACACACTTCGCGCCGGAGTCCGGCAATTGACTGAAAAAATTGCTGCTGTTCCGGGCGTGAGTGCTGTTTCCCTGATGAACGGAGCATTCCCTATGAACGGCGAATCGGACTTACCGTTCTGGCTGGAAGGGCAACCGAAACCCGCCAACGAAAACAGCATGCCCGACGCCGTCTGGTATATCGCTGGCCCGGGCTATTTGCACGTGATGAAAATTCCGCTTCTGCGCGGCCGATTCCTTGGTCTGCAAGACACTGGCG
>DASZCH010000048.1:0-47394 GCA_035943235.1 Candidatus Acidiferrales bacterium | reverse complement strand
GCGTACTGATCCGCATCGAGAATCGGTTGATGACAAAAGCGCTGCATCAGCAGCGCGACTTCTCAGATTATTTCATGACATATTTGCTGACGCGGAAGGCGCGCGTGGAAGCGGATCTGGTTGATCAGTTGTTTAATTCGAGCGAGAAGCGGCTGGCGCGGACGTTGCTGATGATGGCGCGTTACGGGCGCGAGGGCGCGGCCGAATCAACCATACCGAAGGTGAGCCAGGAGACGCTGGCGTCGATGGTGGGCACGACGCGCTCGCGCATCAGTTTCTTCATGAACAAATTCCGCAAGATGGGGTTCATCAAGTACAACGGCGGAATGCAGGTTCACGGGTCGTTGTTGAATGTGCTGCTGCACGATTGATGCCGCGCGCGGATGTGGTTGCAGAGAAACCTGACGTCAGCCCGCGACGCCACAGAGTCGAGCACACGCCTGACGGACGGGAAATGCCTCAGGTCAGTTGCAGCGGAATGCGCTGCAACGGGACCTGAGCTACAGCGGCAAAGAAGTGTGGCGATGGCTCTGCGCCGCGACGATTAGTGGCGGTCGTGGTGGCGATCGCGGTCGTGATCGTGGTCATGGCGCCAGTGCCAGTATTCGTTCTGCTCCTCGCGATTGCGGCGGCGAAAATCCTCGTGGTGCCGGTGAGTGTCAACTTCCCACCTTTGGTAGTACACAACTTCACCGTTATTCCACCGATGATAATCGTGATACTCCGGGTCATAGACGCGATAGGAGCCTCGAGCAGCGCAACCCATCGTTACTGTGGACAGGAAAAATGCGGCGGCCAGGAAAAAAGAGGTGAGGCTCGCGTATTTGTTTTTGTGCATGGTGGTTTCCTCTCTGGGCGGGAGTCCATTATACCTCGATTTCTTTTGGCGGCGGCGTTTCGGGTCAGGAGGCAAAGCAGATTCCCTGCCGCGGCAGGCAAGCTCGTCGCGGCTGCCTGCCTCCGGCAGGTAAACTCCTCGGAATGACATGTCGAATTAGCGCCAGATGGCCGCAAGGCAAAAGCAGGTTCCTCGTCGCGATTGCTCCTCGGAATGACATCTCGGATGGTTTTTTCGCCAATCTCGAATTGCTTTCGTGGTGGCTCTCGGAATGACATGTCGAATTACTGCGGGACGCGCGGACGGCGAATGTACCTTATTGAACGATATTGATTTCGCCATTTCTGGTAGTATTCGCCAGTGAATGAGGCGTTGTTCCGAGCATGAGCAGGAGTGCAAAACTCAAGCGGAAGAAAATGATTTTGGCGCGCGCAAAGACCGCGATGGCACAGCCGCGCGTCGCGAGATCGGCTCAGGAAGCGCTTGAAAAGGCGGCACATCGCGGGGCAGGGAAGCGGCGGCGCAACCGGAAGAATGCGAAGCGGCGGCGCAGTTCCGCATAGGCGCACGCGAATCCGGAGCGCGAGGGCAAATTGCACAAAAGGAAGGGCAAAAGTGGACATTTTCAAACGCGTTTGACATTGCGCGTGCGGAGGGGCTAGTATCCTGGCTTAGTTCCCTTTTATACAGTTTGTGCAGCTGAGCGCTGGCAAGCTTCTGCAAGCTTGGGAGTCGGTAATGGCCGAACCGCAACGCGCGTCCCCTTCGCACAGCACGCCGGAAAACCCTACGCGCCCCTCCGAACTGCGTCACGGAAAACCGGCCAAATCAGAAAGCGCTGATCAACTGCTGGCGAGGTTGAAGGAACTGCACGCCCGGACGGAGCAACACGACGAGCTGCTGAGCGTTTACGAGTCGCTGCACGAGAGCGAGCGGCGTTTCCGCGAAATGATTGACGCGCTTCCGGCGGCGATTTACACCACCGACGCCGAAGGCCGCCTTACACACTTCAATCCTGCCGCGGTAAAACTCTCCGGACGAACCCCTGAACTCGGCACCGATCAGTGGTGCGTGACCTGGAAACTTTTCTGGCCGGATGGCACTCCCATGCGGAACGACGAATGCCCCATGGCCGTTGCGCTGAAGGAAGGCCGCATCGTGGAAGGCGTAGAAGCGATTGCCGAGCGTCCGGATGGCACGCGGTTCTGGTTCATGCCGTATCCCAGATTACTGCGCGATGCGGAGGGTAAAGTGACGGGCGGCATCAACATGCTGCTGGATATTACGGAGCGCAGGAAGGGCGAACTGACGGGGAATTTATTGGCAGCCATCGTGGACTCCTCGGAGGATGCCATCGTCAGCAAGAATCTCGACGGAAAGATCACCAGTTGGAATAAAAGCGCGGAACGGCTGTTCGGCTACACCGCCGCGGAAGCCGTCGGCCAGAACATCGCAATCATCCTTCCGCCGGATCGTCTGCACGAAGAAGAGACAATTATCGAACGGCTCAAACGAGGCGAGCGGATCGAGCGTTTCGAAACGGTTCGCAAACGCAAAGACGGCACGCTGTTCGATATTGCCGTGACGATTTCGCCTCTGAGGGATTCCGCGGGCCGCGTGGTTGGGGCGTCGAAAGTGGCGCGGGACATCACGGGGCGCAAGCAGGCCGAACGCGCGTTGCGCGAAAGCGAGGAGCGCTACCGGACGCTGTTTGAGCTGGGATCGATTGCGGTTTATTCCTGTGACGCCTCGGGCGTGATTCAGAATTTCAATCGGCGCGCGGTCGAATTGTGGGGCCGGCAACCGAAACGTGGAGATACGGACGAGCGCTGGTGCGGCTCATACAAATTGTACCGTCCCGACGGCAGTTTCCTGCCGCATGAGCTTTGCCCCATGGCTGACGTGGCGTCCGGCAGGATTCCTGAGGTGCGCGATCAGGAGGTGCAGATCGAGCGCCCCGATGGTTCGAGGGTCATCGTTGGCGTGAATATTCAACCGTTGAAGAACGAGCGCGGAGAAATTGTAGGGGCGATCAATTGCTTTGTCGACCTGACCGCGCAGAAGCAGGCGGAGAAAAGCTTACGCGAGAGCAATAAAGCGAACGAAGAGCAGGTGCGCATTCGCACGAAGGAACTGGAAGAACGCAATGCCGAAGTAGTGCAGCAGGCGCGTCAGCTTCGGGTGCTCTCTAACCGCTTGATGCGATTGCAGGACGACGAGCGGCGAAAAATCGCGCGCGAGTTGCACGATAGCGTGGGGCAAGATCTGGCGGCGCTGAGTATGTGTCTGGAAGGGGCGAAGCGAGTCGCAAAGGAAAAGCCGCAGTCGGCTGTGCGGAAACTCGAAGAGGCGGTCGGGATTGTCGAGAAGTCTTCAACGGAAATTCGGACGCTCTCGCATCTGCTGCATCCGCCGCTGCTCGAAGAATTGGGGCTGGCGTCGGCCATTGAGTGGTACGTGGAGGGTTTTGGCGCGCGAAGCAAGGTGCAAGTGAAGCTGGAAATGCCGCCGGGCTTCAAGAGGCTGGCGCCGTCGATCGAATTGCCGCTGTTTCGCGTGCTGCAGGAGTGTCTGACGAATATTCACCGTCATTCGGACAGCAAAACCGCTTCCGTGAAAGTGGAAGCCGATGAGCGTCGGGTAAGCCTGGAAGTCAGCGATCAGGGGAAGGGAATGCCGTTGCCGCTGCGTGATTTGGAGCAGAACACAGGAAACCGAACGGGCGTGGGAATCAGCGGAATGCGTGAACGCCTACGCGACCTCGGCGGAACCCTCGAAATTGAATCCACGAGTCAAGGAACTACCGTCCGCGCGGCGATTCCGCTGGACGCTTCCGCCGCTGCAAGTTAATTCCGCCGGGACATTTTCGTTGAGCAAAACCGAAATACGGCGCGTGTGTTTTGATTCGCCAATTTTGGTTGTGTAGCGCGGTCGCGGCCGCTATGGGTGGGTATTTCTGAGGCGGAGTCGTGTGCGGCCGCCCGCTGATATTCGTTAGTTCACGAACTCGGGCTGGGGCGCGTCGCGAAGGATTTCGTGTTTTTGCGGGGCGCAACAGGCGGAGTCCAGGCGCGCGACGTCCCTGCGCATCTCCGGTTCATTCTTCAAGTGATTCAACGTCTGGCGAAGAATTTTCGCGGCGGCCTCGCTCTTCGGAATTTCCAGCCTGTAGTGCATCCATTTGCCGTCGCGGCGCGAAGCTACCAGGCCCGCCCGGCGCAAATACGCCAAATGCCGGGAGACTTTGGGCTGGCTGAGGCGCAAAATTTCAACGAAGTAGCACACGCAGACTTCGCGGCCAGCGATGAGATTCAGGAGACGTAGACGCGTGGGGTCAGCGAGCGCGCGGAAAATACGGTGAAGAGCGGCGGCTTTCTTGGGCTTTGGCACGGGGGCATTATAGCATGACATATTCGCCTTGACATATGTGAGTGCGGCGGAGTAAAGTCCCTTGAACATATGCGGACAGGCGAATACGTAACGCGAGGAGGTTTTATGTCCGGCGGCGACATCAAGAATGAAGTGAAGAGCAAGTATGGCGAGGCGGCGAAACGCGTGGCGGCAGGGCAGTCCGCGCTGGCGGGGCTGACGGCTTGCTGCGGCGGCGGAGAGGTGAGCGCGTGCGATCCGATCACGAGCAATCTTTACGATGAGTCGGAGAAATCGGCGATTCCTGCGGAGGCGGTTGCGGCGTCGCTCGGCTGCGGCAATCCCACGGCGCTGGCGAAACTCGAGCCCGGCGAGATCGTTCTCGACCTCGGATCAGGCGGCGGAATTGACGTGCTGCTCTCGGCGCGCCGCGTGGGCCCGACGGGCAAGGCGTACGGCGTTGACATGACAGACGAGATGCTGGAGCTGGCGCGCGAAAATCAGCGAAAGGCGGGCGTCGGGAACGTGGAGTTTTTGAAGGGAGACATGGAAAATATTCCGCTGCCGGAGAATTCGGTGGACGTAGTGATTTCGAACTGCGTCATCAATCTTTCCGCGGATAAAGCGCGCGTGCTGCGCGAGGCGTTTCGCGTGCTGCGGCCCGGCGGACGTTTTGCGGTTTCTGACGTCGTGGTGCGCGGGCCTGTTCCCGCGGACATTCGCCGCAGCGTGGAACTGTGGGTCGGCTGCGTTGCGGGCGCGATGAAGGAATCGGAGTATCACGAGAAGCTCGGCGCGGCGGGATTCACGGAAATTGAAATCGAGCCGACGCGTGTTTACAGCATTGCCGACGCGCGCCAGTTTCTGACGGCCGCGGGAATCGATGCGGACGCGATTACGCCGCACGTCGACGGCAAATTCGCGAGCGCTTTTATTCGCGCGAAGAAGCCTGCCGCGAAAATGGACGCTACCTCACAATCGTGCTGCGGGCCGAACTGCTGCGCGCGAATCGCCCCAGCAGGGCGCGGGCACGTTGCAGCCCGGCCAACGGCTTGAAATTCCACCGATGGCCAAAGTGGTTGACCCGTATGCAATTGACAAGAAAGCTTTGCTCGAAGCAAATCGCAAAGAGCTTCGCGGAGACGTGGAGCGATTGCTGACGCTGGCGCAAAGTCTAAAGGGCCAGTCCGACAAAACTGACTCGATGCAAACCCTGTCCGTGGATTTTGTGCAGAACGCGAAAGAGATTGAGAAGCTCTCGAAGAAAATTCAGAAACTCGCCCATAACTGAGAGCCTCACCGCGGCGACGCCCAGTTCCGGTACAATGCGAAGCGTGCGATCCGTGCGTCCCAAATTGCAAGCGCTTGCCACGCGCAGGCTAGCGCGGCGCTACTTCTGGGTGCTCGCGGGCTTATTGATGGCGGCCCTCACATCGGGAGACAGGGAATTCATGCGTTTGATGTAGGCCGCAATAGTCCACAGATAATCGTCCTTTGCCCAGACGCCGTTGGCAAACATGCCAGAACGGCGAATCCCGTGTTTCGCCACCCAGAAAACTTGCGATTCGGTGAGATCCGTGCCAACTACAGGAAATTCAGGCACGGGCGGAAACAAAGCGACACCATTGTTGCCGAATGGTTTGCCGGGCGTACCGTGGCATCCCGCACAGGCGCCCAGGTAGTGTTTTCCACCTGCGATCAAGTTTTCGTCCGTCGGCGGAATCGGATTTTGGAGCTGCGGCGCCTCGCGGCGGACGGATGCATGGACTCCAGCATGCATAAGCGAGCTTTCGAAACGCGATGGAGGAAAATCACCGCGGACTTCCGCAAAGCCGAGCCGAATGTATCCGCAAACAACGAGAGCCATGACGGCCAAGGCGGAGAGTACACCCAGGAGGAAGTATTTCATTTTCGTCTCCCTTTAAGGAATGAGGGTGAGGGCCGGGGTACGGGTTAGTTGATTCGCAATCTCTGTCGCGGGTTGTAAGAGGCGCCAAGGCGCGATGAAGCGTGAATCGAAATTAGAAGCGGAAGACCATGGCTTGGGAGATTTGGAAGTTGCGCTGGTGGTGCTGCGGGCCGAGCGGCGCGCCGGTTCACCGCTCACCGAGTAACGCCAGCGCAGCCAACTATTCCGTCAGGCCAACGAGTTCGTTCAGAAAGCCGACCAGATATTTCCAGATGAGGTAGTAAATCGCGACGCCGATGGGGAAGACCACGGCGATAATCCCGTAGGGAATGTGGACGGCCTCGAAGTATGTAACGCCGCTCCTTTCCGCCGCGAGGAAATGCAAATGCGCGGCGACAAAATATCCCGCCGGCGCGAGAAGAAAAGGGAGAACCGCGCCGTGCAGGCCGATCGGCCAGCGGCGGCCCAGCGCGATGTACAAAATATTCCACGCGCCAAAAACATTCGGGATCAGCGCCATCGGGAAAACGATCACGCGCTCGATGGGAATGGGAACCTGATACACAAATCGAGCGATCACGAAAATGGTGAAGACCAGCAGAAGCACCGCCGCGGGCACGGTGACTCCAGCCATATACGCGCGCAAATAAATGTGACGGTTCATCGCAGTCTCCTTCGCATTCTTCCAGCAAATGTTTCGCTCACGGCATTGGCTTACAGGTGGTACATCACCACAAGAATCAGGTCCGGGAAAATCGCCAGCGTTCCGGCAAGCGCGCCGAGCAAGGCCCAGTCGTACCACGGGACGCGTTGACGAAGCGCGCGCGCGTCGAGCTTGCGCAGCATCATGGGCCACAAATCGCGGGGTGGTTCGTCGCCCGCAATCGCCGGAAACGTTTTTTTTACAATCGCGCGCACATCGTCGTAGTGGTTTTCGGGTTTCGTCATGGTTTCAGGCCCAATCGGTTGAATTCCTTCCGCAAAATGCGCACGGCGCGAAACATCCGCAGGCGCACCGCGCCGACGCTCACGCCGAGCGCGTCAGCGATTTCGTCGTAGGATTTCTCCTCGATGAACGCGAGAGTCGCGGCGGCCTGCAGCTTCGCGGGCAAGCGTCGAAACGCGCGTTGAATCTGGTCGCGTGTCTCGCGCTGCAACGCAGGATCCGGCGCGTCAGGCGCGCCAAGCTGCGCGGGCAATTCTTGTTCCGGACGGCGGTAGCGCAAATGATCAATGGCGAGATTGGTTGCGATGCGCCGCGCCCACGCGCCAAACGGAGCCTGCGGATCGAATCGCGCCCGCGCCTTGTAAATTCTCCAGAACGTTTCCACGGTCAAATCCTCCGCCGCGGCCGGATCGCGAACAATGCGAAGAATCCAGCCGTATACGTCGCGCTGGAACTGCCGAAACAGCGCCTCGAAGGCATCGATGTCTCCCTGTGCGAAACGCTCGAGCAGCTCCATTTTCCCTTTTCTATCAGGTCTTACTGGTTTGGCGGCCCGCAGATTACAAGTTTTTTCACGCGTGATGCGCTGGGTGGATGCTTTAGAGGAACAAGGCTGTGGTTTGACTAAAATTGGCTGGAATTAGAAGCGGAAAACGATGGCTTGGGAGATTTGGAAATTGTGCTGGTGGTACTGCGAGCCGAGCGTCGCGCCGGGGTAGCTGACGATAGTGTCGCCGACATCGAGGCGAAGCGCGACGTGTTTGGTGGGGCGATATTCGATGGCTTCGCCGTAGTTGAAGGCGAAGTCAGTGGCGCGCGTGAAGCCGAGCATGGCGATGGGCGCTGTCGAGGAAGCCTGATAATTCAAGACCGCTGAAAACCGCGGCGCAGAAGTTGGCGCAAGCGATGGCACGGCATCCGGCGAAGCTGCGGGAGTTCCGCCGCCGGCAACGGGGCCGAGTACGTGGCCGAAATTCACGAAGCCCGGACGAAGCACGCTGTAGAATCCCCAACGCCGCGTCGTCGGCCCAAAACGCAGACCGAAGAGACCTTCCGTGACGCTGCCTCCCGTGAGACTCGTGGGAGCGTTCCCATTGTTGCCGAAAAAGTTCATCTCCGTGTCTATGCTGACCCAGGAAGAAAAATTGTACGTGAGGTTTGCGCCGAGGCCGGAGTTGCTGCTCTGGCATGTGGAACCGCTGGTACATTGCGAGGGAAGCGTGAGGAAAGCGTAGTGGCCGCCGAGCTCCCACTTTGAATCGTCGGCGAAATTTTGGGCGCGAACGGGCGAAGCGGCAATAACGATCAGCGCAAAGAGGGCAGCCAACGGCAGTGCGAATCGGGCGGCAAATGAAAATGGGGCGTGCTTTTCGGGGGCCGGGAAGAGAAGTCGCATGAGCAATCTCCGAAAACGCGGTCCAGACGACACGGGCCACCCGTCACGGCGGGCTGGCGGCCGGCAAGCGCGGCCATTATCGCGCCGGGATGCGCGGGGCGCAAGGGCAAACCGCCCCGCGGCAATTCGGACTTGATACGGCGGCATATCGTTGCGCTGCGTGCGTCATCGTGACGGCAAGGTGCACAGGCTGAAGCGAGTCTCAGTGGGCGGACCTGTTTGGTGGAGGAAGTGGGGCGCGAGGATAAATCGTTCCCGTTTGGCGGCGATAAGGAATGTGCTGAACGGAAGCTGACTGCTGCACGAATCGATTGATTCGCAAGAGTCCGTTCGTTATGCTTGACGTAATGCGTAATTCCAGTTATCATTGACTCGGTGATTGTCAGCTATCGGGACAAGCGAACGGGAGACTTCGCCGTCGGAAAGCGAATCAAGGCGTTCTCCGGTTTTGAGCGCTCGGCACGGCTAAAGCTCGACCGCTTGGAAGCAGCGGCGTCATTGAGGGACCTTGCGGCATTGCCGGGCAATCGTTTTGAAGCGCTGGTGGGCGACCGAAAAGGCCAGTACAGCATACGCATTAACGATCAATGGCGGATTTGCTTCGAATGGCTCGACCGGTCACCCGGACCATCCAACGTAGAGATTGTCGATTATCACTAGGAGTGTTGCTATGGCACTGACTGCGATTCATCCAGGCGAACATCTGGCGGAAGAATTGGAAGCCCTTGATATGAGCGCGGCTGAACTGGCGCGAAAAATCGGCGTGCCGACGAATCGCGTGACGCAAATTCTGAACGGGACTCGCGCGGTTACGGGCGACACCGCACTGCGCCTCGGACATTTCTTTGGCACGAGCGCGCAATTTTGGCTCAATCTGCAAAGTCTTTACGATTTGCGGCTCGCTCGACAGAAAGCCGGAAAATCCATCAAGACCCTCCCCACACTGAAGCGCCGCGAGCCCGTCCACGCCTAGAACCCGGGAAAAGAACCGAGCATAACTCGAACCCGTCTTATCAATCTCTTCGATCGCTCACCGCTATGCAACTGACCTCAGGGGCTGAAGCCCCGTAAAATACCACCTCTTCTCGGCACGGCTAAAGCCTTGGCCTAACGCGGATCGTTTGCGAGATGGATTCTCAAGCAATCGCGGACTCTACGGCGCCATCCTAGACGCAGCGAAATGAACTGTACCGGCGCGCGCCGATTTTCACGTTCCGCGCCGAATCGGGCTAGAATAGCGTGGCGCGCGACGGCTTGCGCGAGGGACGTATTCGATGGCGGCGACGATAATTGGGCTGGCCGTGGTTGTGCTGGTTTTGTGGGACGTGTTCGAGACAATTATCTTGCCGCGACGCGTGACGCGGCGATTCCGTTTTGTGCGGCTATTCTACCGGTCGACGTGGATTCCGTGGAGCCGGGCGGCGCGCGCGATTCGGGCAGGGAACCGTCGCGAATCGTTTCTGAGTTATTTTGGGCCGCTGTCCCTGCTGACGCTGTTCGTGGTGTGGGCCGCTGGGTTGATTGTCGCGTTTGCGCTTTTGCATCTCGGCGCGGGCTCGGCAATCAATTCGCCGATCGCGCCCATGGGCCATCCCGGCTTCCGCACCGATCTCTACCTGAGCGGCACCACGTTTTTCACTTTGGGCCTGGGCGACGTGACGCCGCGGACAGAACTAGCGCGCGTGATCACGGTAATGGAAGCGGGAATCGGCTTCGGCTTTCTGGCGGTGGTGATCAGCTATTTGCCGGTGCTCTATGGCGCGTTCTCGACGCGCGAAGTGAATATTTCGTTGCTGGACGCGCGCGCCGGTTCGCCGCCAACCGCTTCCGAATTGCTGCGACGGCACACGCAGCCGCACAGCGTCGCGGCGCTCGAGCAATATTTCCACGACTGGGAAACGTGGGCGGCCGAGCTGATGGAAAGCCACCTGTCGTACCCCGTGTTGTGTTATTTCCGTTCACAGCACAACAACCAATCGTGGCTGGCGGCGCTGACAACCATCCTCGACGTGACCGCGCTGCTGATTGCGTATGGCAAAGGCGCCTTGCGTTGGCAGGCGAAACTGACGTTCGCTATTTCGCGTCACGCCGTGGTGGATTTGGCGCAAGTGCTGAACTGCCCTCCGAAGCGCACCGATGGCGAGCGTTTGCCCGCGGACGAGCTGCGAAAACTGCATACGTTGCTGATTGCCGCAAACCTATCGGAATGCTGCGTGGATAACCGCGAGGAAGACGAACAGCGCCTGGGCGATTTGCGGCGCATGTATGAACCTTATATTGAGGCGCTCTCGAGCCGTCTACTGATGCCCGTCGGCAAGTGGGTCCCGTCGAAAGCCATCGTCGACAACTGGCGTACGAGCGCGTGGGCGCGCATCTCGACGGATATCGAAACGCCGCTCTCCGAGGCAGAGGAAAAGGAACACTTCTGATCGTCGAAAAAAAGAGGAACTATGTCTGCGAGGAAGAACACGAGCAGTAAGAAGGAGCCGCGCGCGACGCGTCCGAACATGCCCGGCTACGGAATCGCAACCACGAAGAAAGGCATGTTGCCGTGGAAATGGGCGGAAGACCGGTTGCGAAAGAGCCGGCAGTATTGGATGGCGACCGTGCGGCCCGATGGGCGTCCGCACGTAATGCCCGTGTGGGGTCTGTGGAGGGAAGGCGCATTCTATTTCAGTACGGGCGCGCATTCTCGCAAGGGGCGAAATCTTGCAGCGAACCCGAATTGCATCGTGTGCAATGAAAATTCGGGAGAGGGCGTCATCGTGGAAGGCAGCGCCGGCGTTTGGAAGGATGCAGGGCGCTTCGAAGAGCTCGCGCGTGAATATCAGAAGAAGTACAAAATCGACATCCGCGGAATGAACGAGCCCTTCTATTGCGTGACGCCGCGCGTGGTTTTCGGGCTGTACGAAAAGAAATTTCCCACGACGGCAACTCGCTGGCTGTTTGATGCCGGGCGAAAAGAAAAATCCGTTTGACTGAGGCCGATTCCGCGCAGGCCGCGGCGTGTACAGTAATCTACGGATGGGCAAGAGTGGCCCGCCGCCGCATAATCTATTTACTCCCCGGCAAAACAGAACGCCTCCAGCCTAAAGATCATCGGAGGAGCCATGTCCAAGATTTTACGTTGCAGCGAATTGATTCCCGGATGCAACTTCATTGCGCGCGGAGAGAGTGACGAAGAGGTGATCGAGGAAGCTTCGAGGCATGTCCGCGCAAGACACAATCTGCAAAAAATGTCCGCCGGAGTGGTGGCGATTATTCGCGGCGCTATCTATGACGAGGAAGAAGACGCGCCGCTGAAGAAACGCGCAAAATCCGCGAGTCACGTCGGCCACGACGGTGCAACCGACGGCCATGCTGGAAGAGTATGGTGGCCGCAGGGAACCGGACGCGGGCCGGACTAGCCTTGTTCTGGGGGCTGGGTTATCAACGCGCTCGCTACGAGGGTTTGCTGCTTGCCATGATTTTATTCAATGGCACGTCGTAAAGAAAATATTCGCAGCTGTTCATCCTGGCCAGCGAAGCCATTCGTTGCCGCGCCGATTCTTCGCCCTTGACGGCCTCCACCCAGATGGGCGTGCCGTCCGGGAGCCGTCGAAAGATGTCATAGGTATGGTCACCGCTTGGGTACATAGGGAACTCCGTCCCTGCAATGACGACTTAGGCGCAACTCTACTCCTAATTTGAGTAGTGTGCAATATTGAACAGGAAGTGGGACTCTGTTCAGTATTGCACAGGGTTCAATATTGCACAGGCGCGACCGTAAGCCGATAAAATACAGGGAAATGCGTATGGCGCGGGCCGCGACGGCTCCCTACAGTGACAAGGCACGAACATTTTTGGTTTAGCGTTGAAGTCCCAGGGGGGCGCTTGTGAAAAAACAATTGCGCTGCAGCGACGTAATCCCGGGATGCGACTTTGTCGCGCGGGGAATAAACGACAATGAAGTGATCGTGCGCGCGGCCCGCCATGTTTTCGCGGAGCATGACATGCGCGAACTGACGCCTGAAGTGCAGCGCCGCATGATTGAGGCAATTCATGACGCGGGAAGCGAAGGAGCCCAAGATTAGGGGCGGAGCCCGCGCGATATGCGGCGGTTGTGCTGTGAATTTCACGAGCGTACAATACGGCGCAGAGTTTGACCAGCCCCGGGCCATAGCGAGTTATCGGCGCAAGCCGAAAGGAGTTCCCGATGGCCAAGTCACTTCAGTGCAATGACGTGATTCCCGGATGCAGCTACGTCGTCACTGCCGCCACAGAAGAGGAAATTATGCGGCAAGCGGCGGAACATGCGCGGATCGAGCACAACATACGGCGGATCACGCCCGAAATTACGGCGATGGTGCGCGCCGCAATTCGCGACGACGGTCGCAGCCAAAAAGCCACCGCGGCATAGTCCGGCTGCGGCGTCCGCACGATAATTCCGGGCAAACAAGAACGAGAGTGAGGCGCGGCTGCATTACTTGTGCGGCGCGGCCGCTTTGCGTGGTGAAGGCGGCGTTAACGCGGGAACGTACAGACCCGCCACGCCGTGAGCGATTTTGCCGGGATTGGAATGCGCGGAATCGAGATTCGTCAGCACAATCACGGTCAGCTTGTCATTGACGTAACGCGAAATGACGTTTGTGAAGCCCTGCCACGAGCCGCCGTGCTCGATTAAGCGGTGGCCATTCACGCTGTGAATGAACCAGCCGAAGCCATAATCTCCTTTGTTGGGCTGGCCGTTATTGAGTTTGGCGATGGTCCACATCTGGTCGAGGCTCGCGCGCTTGAGCAGCTTGTCGGTGTAAAGGGCAGCGTCCCATTTCGCCAGGTCAAGAACGCTGAAATACAGGCTGCCGTCCGCGGTGGTATTGAGGGAAGGCGAGACCCAGTCCTGATTTTTCCATTCGCCTTTAACGAGTTGGTAGCCTGATGCACGATTGGGAATAATGTCCGTCTCGCTGATGATGCGCGTCGTATTCATGCCCAGCGGGCGGAAAATGCGCTGCTGCAAAAAGTCGCCGTAAAATTCACCAGTCACTTTGTGAATTAAAATTCCCAGCACGACGTATCCCGTGTTGCTGTAGTTCCAGCCCGTGCCTGGCAGGAAATCGAGAGGCGTCGATTCCGCCATCTTCAGCAGTTCGCCCTCCGTGTAGTCCTGGCGATAATTCACTTCCTTACCGTCCGTGTAATTTTTGATTCCCGAAGTGTGGCTCAGCAAATTCCGCACAGTGATGTCGCGCCAGGTGGCGGGCTCATCGGGAAAATACTTCGTGATTTTGTCGTCGAGGCCGATTTTCCGCTCTTCGACAAGCATCATCACCGCGGTGGCTGCGAATTGCTTGCCGATAGAGCCCGACTCGAAGACGGTTTGCGGCATGACAGGAACATTCAATTCGATATCGGCGAGGCCGTAGCCTTTGGCTTTCACGATCTTGCCGTCACGCACGACGGCGAGCGCGAGGCCGGGAATTTTCTGCTCGTGCATGCTTTGAAGGACGTAAGCGTCAACTTTATCCGCGCGCGACGCGCCAGGGGTTTGCGCGCAGGCGACCGACGCAGCGCAAAATCCCACGGAGAGAATAATCGCGCGTGATAGAGATATCGCCGCGCCTGATTTCGCCGTCACTGACAAATGATTCTGTCGCATTCGCGGATCCTTTCCTGGCGCGCGTTTGCGCCGGTTGCAAGTGAGCGCGCGCATTGTACAACGAGAGCATGACCTGGAAGCGGCCTGGCAACACAGCAAGCGCATGGACATGCAGTCGTCCGCAGATTTATCTACTCATTGCGCGTTTGCCGGCAGCTCCTTGCGCCTGCGCCAGAAGTAAAATCCCGCGGCGCTGACGGTGAGCGCCAAACCGAAACCAAATTCCGTAGTCACGTAGGGCGCGCGGCCAACCGAAGCGGTCATGCGGTCGAGAATCGCCTGAATGAACAAATTGTGGCTGGCGTGGAGCAACGCGCAGGGCCACAGACTGCCGGACTTGAGCCGTAGCCAGCCCATGACGAAGGCCATTGCAATTACCATGAGTGTGAAGCAGCCAAGGGCATAGGGCGCGTAGGTTCCGGCGTTGTAGTCGGCCCAGAGCAGCCCCGGATAATGCCACACGGCCCAGATGCAGCCGCTCGCGGTGCATCCCAGAGTGAATCCAAATTGTTTGGTAAGACGAGGCAGCAGGAATCCGCGCCAGCCAATCTCTTCGCCGAGCGCGCTCGCAATGCTGGCGATCACTCCAACCGTCGCCAGCAGGGGGATGCCCAGCGCAAAGGTCGCGAGATGCGGCGAATGCGGCAGGCTAAACGAGGTCGCAGTCGTCCGCTCAAATTCCCCCAATACAAACGAACCTCGTATGAAGATCCATGTGAGCGCATACACGGGAACCGCGTAGAGCAACGGCAGAAAGTAGCCATAGGCTTCGTAGCGGGCGGGCAACCAGTTCCAGCCGAGCGTCCCGACGGGAATGCGACGCAGCCAGCAGGTCATGAAGGCCGCAGTGGCCGGGCACCACATCACCATTCGCACCACAAGGCCTCCGCCCGCGCCAATGTGGTGTGTGTGGATCATCAGCGCGTACGGCACCGAGCTGAAAAGGAACACAAAACCGAGGAAGGTGAGGATTTCTTTGCCTAACGAGCGCATGGCCGGGGATGCTAACACGCATTGGGCCAGTCCCGTCGGCAAAAAAAAGCTGCGAAGCTGTCGCTTATATTATCGACCAAAGCGACGCGAGGAAATCGTATAAGGGCAATCAGCGCGAAGTGAAGCGGGAAAATATGCGGCAATCGGTCGACCAGGCACTCTAGTCATGAAGAATAAATCCAGGGATTCCCGGCTCATCGAGCGCCTTAAAGTTTCCCGGCTTTCTCCTGCTTTTCGCGCTGCGTATCCTCGGCTTGACACTGCAGACCGGCAAGAGTATGGTATGCGCACAGGCCATCTCGAAACCGAAATTCCCAATTTCTGAAGTGCCAAGGAGGTAATATGAACGGAACGTGCTTCCATCGTTCAGGTTCCTCAAGGCGCGCTTTTCTTGGAACAGCAGGCGGAGTGCTCGGAGCCGGTCTATTGTCTCCAACGTTGGCCTATGCCCAGGGCAACGATGATGACAAGCGACACGACGAGAGCGCTCAGCCCAACTCGATTCCTGGAGGCGTCGCGCCGTTTGTTCCCTTCGGAGTTTTCATCCACCATAACCCGCTGAATCCCTCCCATCCGCTGGCCAATATCAGCGATCCGTCGCAGATCACAGACTTCGACGGATTTGTTGGTTTGACGCACATCCGCGGCGGCGGGACCGGAACTGACACCGGCACCGGTGTTACCACGCCCATGTCGTACCAGGCAGACATGGGATTCAGCAAAGGCAAGTTCATTGGCACAGACGGCCGCCAGCACGAGGGCACGTTTGCCTTTGTTTGACTGGATGTCTATACCGGTCCGGCTGGATCGGCCAATCTCCCCCAGCAAATCCACGATTACAACGTGCACATCGACGCGAATGACGTGTTCTGGATGGTCCGCGTCAATTCTGACGCGGTTAAGGTTGATTTCGACAACGCGCGAGCCAGTCTGCACGTAGGGAAGCTCGACGTCTTCGACGACCATGATATAGCCAACTCACTCACCCTGGGGCTGGGGCTTCCCGGCGGCCTCGGTTTTCCATACCCGCCCATTCCGTCGGTATTTCCGTCCCAAGCGACCGTTTCCTTCGACGTCGAATGGAATGGCGTGCTCGCGATGGCGCAGATTCAAAACAGCGTGCAGCGGTTCAAAGGTTCGTTCTTCCAGACTCCGGCAACGATCCAATGGTCCGCTCAACAACCGGGCTTTCTATTCCAATCCGAAGCGCCCGACCCTTCACGGAATCTGATTTCCGTGCTGGGACGCGAGCAAAACGGCGTCTTCTTCTAGGCTAAGTCACGCGCTCCGCTCTGGGCCCGCAAGCGCGGGCCTCAGAGCAGCGCAGGCTGGGTCCCGCATCATTTTGGTGGAAGACCATTTCGGAACCGGAGGGCTGCTGGGCTTCGGTGGGGCGCGTCGGGTTCGGCGTCGTCTGCTTGGGTAGTCAGCTTTAAATTGACTGCGATTCTCTAAGACCACGTAGAGTGGGCTTAAGTTCTCTCTTCGCGGCAAATCTCTTTCCCGGTTTCACGTTCCACTCGTTCCCGCGCACGAGGCTCCGGATGCCCGCGCCTGGCTTTTTCCAGTCAGCGCGAAGTGAGGCGGGAAAATATGCGGCCGATGGCTTGGAAGGCGGCCTGACTGAAAAGGAAGCGCGTGAGCGAAGCGCCGCCGGCCAGCGGCAGCGTCAGAATTCGCATAAACATGGACGCTTCCGCCTTGAACTTGTCGATTTGGACCCGCTGTTCTTCTTTCGACTTGAGCGCGAGATAGCTGGCCCAAAAAAGATCGAAATTCGCGCCGCAACTTTCGCACGTGCCGCCATGCGTCTGAGTGTGTGCACAGTTCGGGCATTTGAAAAGCAGCGTCGCGTGACAGTTCGTGCAGAATTGCACGCCTTCCGCATTTGCCACGCCGCATTTTGGGCAAAGTTTAATTTTGCAGCCAACCCAGAATCGCCGCGTTCTCGTTCGGCTTGGGCGAATTCGGTGGATTTACCGGCGGCACGTACAGCAATTCCTTCTCTTCGTCCGTTTTCAAGTTTCTGGCCCACATGTGCCGCTCGGTTTTGTAATCCGGAACGTGCCTGTCCTCCACGAACGCCAGAAATTTCCCATCCGGCGCGAGTGCAAACGCTGAAGCGTTGCGTGTCCCTAGAGGAATCTGCTCTCGCACCTTGAATTGCGCGTCAGTGAACACCAAAACTTCATCGAGCACGGCGCTCCGTTTCGACATCGGCCCCCTCTTCTCCCCATAGTCGCGGAAAAGAAGAGTGCCATCTGCCACCTGCGCAATCAGATAGGGCGCAATCGAAGTTTCCCGTACGTAGTCCGGCGAGTAGATCTCGCCGGCATGCGCCGGAAAGCTGCCCAGATCGCTGCCCTGCTCAGAAACGAGGTACGTTCCCGTCACATCCGCCGCAGCCACGCTCGGATCGCCGTCCTCGTCGCCCTCCTCCAGTGTGAAATACAGTCTCTTTCCATCCGCCAGCCACCCCGCTTCTTGAGGAAGGCAGTTTGCACAGTGCGCCTGGAGTACTTTCGTGATGTTCGTCCGTGTGAGCAGCTTCCCGGATGGGAGTTCGTGTACGTACAAAAAGTAGCCGCCCTTGTCTTCCCAGCCGTAGAATGCCACGCGTGTTCCCGCTATGTTCACCATGGCTGCCGACATGTTTTGCGTCGCATCAAAGAGGCGCCGAATATGCTTCGAGCCATCCAACGCAATTTCGTAAATCCCGCGCGGCGTTTCATAGACTCCCGGCGTTGCGCGCTTCGGAGGCGCTTCCCACGTGCGCTCTACGCCAACCACATAAGCGACTTTCCGCGCATCGTCCACAGCGTAACTCGTTCCGTTGCTCGGAAGGATCTCGAAGCCCATGCCCGCGTCCGAAAAAAGCAGCGTGCGTCGCCCGCTCTGCGCCGAGACGCTCCAGATTTCGTTCTTGAGCGTTTGGCGGGTCATGGCCACCTTCTGCTGTTGCGTCGTCCCGAAAACTCCATTCGGATACTGGGCGCGAAAGCTTGCCGGAGTGTTCACATAGGTCACCATGTAAACGAGTGTCTGCCCGTGGGCCCCTGCCGCGCTCAGCGCCATGTACACCGCCGCTGCAAGAAGCCAAAGCAGTCCTGTTTTTCGCATTTCTCGATTTTAATCGAATTCTGCCGTGCCGTTTGCGCCGCCGCTCCGCCTTGCCGCGCATCAGGCAACATGCACCGTTTTTTTAGCGCAGAATTTCGCACTCTTGGAACTCTGCGACTTTTTGTGTGGCACAGGTGGACTATGCGTTCGTTTTTATGGAGTGCGGCGGCTTGACGCCCCTTTGCCTCAGCGCAGTTCGGCGCGCGGCCAATCGCTTGACCTTCATCGGTCCGCACGTCTGTCCCGTCGTCTCTGTCTTCGTGACTTCAATATTCCGTTCAATTTTTGTAGCGCCGCACCGGCAATGCGCGTATAAATCGCGAATCGTGTTTCGCTGCTTGAATCCCGAATGAGCACCGTCGATTCGCCTATCCCCACCCCCGCCCCCCATCCGCGTGGCCATGTCCATTCGGCGCGCGTCCGTGCGCGCAGCAAGATCAGTTTGCTTCCGCTGATTGCGGCGACTTACTTCATGGTGTCGGGCGGCCCGTACGGCCTGGAAGACATCGTGCAGATGGCGGGCTACGGCGGCGCCATCGCGATTCTGCTGCTCACTCCGCTGCTGTGGAGCGCGCCCGCCGCGCTGATGGTCAGCGAACTTTCGAGCGCGATCCCGGAAGAGGGCGGTTTTTACATTTGGGTGCGGCGCGGGATGGGCCGCTTCTGGGGATTTCAGGAAGTGTGGCTGTCGCTTGCGGGCAGCGTTTTTGAAATGGCGCTGTACCCCACGCTGTTCGTCGATTACGTGGGGCATTTCGCGCCGGCGATAACGGCAGGGCATCGCGGAATCGCAATCGAGCTCGCGTTGATTGTGGTGTGCACGATTTGGAATTTGCGCGGCGCGCGAGCCGTCGGCGAAGGCTCGATCTGGATGTCCGTGCTGCTGCTGGGCCCGTTCGTGATTTTGACCGCGCTCGCCGTGTCGCGCTGGGGTTCGTTTGCGGCGGCAGCGTCTCCACACAGCGCAGCGGTTGCCGGGTCCGGGCAATTCGACATTCTCGGCGGAATTTTGATCGCCATGTGGAATTACATGGGCTGGGACAACACGTCGACGTTTGCAGAAGAAGTGGTCCGCCCGCAGCGGACATTTCCGCTGGCGATGCTCTTCAGCGTATTGCTCGTTGTTGTGAGCTACATTCTGCCAATTGGCGCAGTGGCGCGCTCGGGGATCAGCGCAACGGGATGGTCGACGGGAGGCTGGGTGGACATAGGACGCACTCTCGGCGGCGAATGGCTTTCGATTGCCATCGCGATTGGCGGCGCGATCGGCGCGGTCGGCACGTTCAACGCGCTGATGCTTTCGTTTTCGCGCTTGCCGCTGGTGATGGCGCAGGACGGTTACTTGCCGCGCATCTTCGCGCGCGTTTCGTCGAAGACCGGATTGCCATGGGTGGCGATTACGGCGTGCGCGCTCTGCTGGGGCGCGTGCTTGTTCCTGAATTTCGAGCACCTGGTCATCATAGACGTGTTGCTGACGGGCTTTAGCATCCTGCTGGAATTTGGCGCGCTGGTGGCGTTGCGCGTCCGCGAACCGGAGTTGCCGCGGCCGTTTCGCGTCCCGGGAGGAATCGCCGGCGCCGTGCTGATTGCGATTCCGCCGCTTGTGCTGATGGTCATCGCGGTGCTGCGCAATCGCACCGAAACGATTGGCTCGACAAGCTCGCTCGCCGTCGGCGCGGTGCTGATCGCGTTAGGCCCTGCGCTGTATTTCCTAAGCCGCCCGCGCGCGGAGAAGCCCTGAGCGGAGGGTCCCGTTGCGGCTGTTTGTGCCGCGACTGACCTGAGACTTTTATGCGGCGGCATGTTGGGTGGAGGGGAATGACATGCGGCAAAACTCACGTCAGCCCGGCAAACGGCGCCGTGCGGGACGTGAGCGACAGGGCGACGGCATGCCGGGAGGGACGTGAGCCACAGTTCACCGGCGAGGCTATTTTTTTGGTTTCGCGGGCGCGGGCGCGGCGGGCGCGGCGCCGGTCAGGCCGAAGACGGATTTGGCCTTGGGCGGCAAATTGTCCAGGTGCGACAGGAACGTGACAGCTTTCCAGATTTGGTCGTCGGTCAGCGCGTTTTTCCAACCGGGCATGCCTGTCAGGCGCACGCCGTGGAGCGTGATGTAGTAATTCTGGTTTTCCGGCATGTCGGGACGGTCGTCGCCGAAAAATTGCGGTGGCGGGGGATTGAGCGTTTCCGCGAGCTTTGATTTCGGATGCGCCGGGTCGCCGTGGCATTGCGCGCATTTGAACGAATAAATCTCCGCGCCATCGACCAGATTCTGCTCCGTCGGCTGAATCGGATTCGCAATTTTCGGCGCGTTCCGCTCGACGCTGGCGTCCATCGCGTGCCCCGCAACCCTCGTCTCCAGCGACGACGGTGGAACGTCCGCCCGCATGTTTACGCGCCCCGTCTCCAACACAAAAAGCCCCACCGCAACGATCACCACGAGCGTGACGATGATCCCCAGGATAAATCCCTTCATGGCAGTCTCCTCTCGCGCGCTTTCTTCACTGGCTCTCGCAGGGACATATCTTCAGTGCATTCTTCGGTACGCTTCGTTTCCCTCATTTGGATGCAGGCTATTTCTGCGCGGCGTCATTCAATGCGGCGGAATAGGCGCGCCGCGCGCGTATTTGCCGCCCAGCAGTTCCGCGATAAATCCCAGCGCAACGCCGATAACCACGCCCCAGCCGATGCGCCTCCACGGAATGTGCGTCACGCCCGTTGCATTGAGCGCCGTGAGCAGGGCGCCGAGTAAGGTTACCGGCCCTGTGATGTAGCAGTGCAGCCGATGGCAACGCGCAGCGTTCACCAGGCACAGTGCGCCGGTGACGCCCAGGCTGGCGATCCACAAAACAGGCCGCCAGCGCTCCGTGGAGAATCCGGCGGCGAACGCGAAGCCGGACGCGCACCAGACCGCACATGCCCAACCGGTGCAAACCAAATCGTTCGCGCCACATAGGGTGCCGGTCCCTGCGGGAGATTTTTGCACGCCAGTCATTTCGCTTCGGGCATTGCCATGAGCCATCGCCCGGTATCATACATCAACGATGCCCTGCGCAATCGGCGGCTACCCGTTCTTTCGTACAGCTATTCATTAAGGAACGCTCGGTTCGAAGACAAATTGACGAAAAATGGCATGTCCTCTACGCTGGATTGCAGCTAAATCCCGCAGCAAAGCTACCTGTGGGTGAAGGGCCCGGCGACGCACAAAGGCCGCATCCGGAGCAGAATCGGACGGCTGGCCGGCAATACGCAACTAACAGACAGAATAGGAGATACAGATGAAGAAACTCGTATGGGCAGCGCTTGCCTTCTCGTTCTTCGCAATGACCTCGCACGGGCAGAACACTCCCGTTGCGGACGTCGCGGGAGGGTATTCCTATCTTCACCTGAATGGCTCCGGTGGGGCGTCGGGGGCGAATCTTAACGGCTTTAGCGGATCGGTCGCATTCAACGCCAATAACTGGCTCGGCATCGTCGGAGACTTTGGTGTCTATCATGGTTCTCCGAGCGGCGTGGGCTTGACCACGGAGACGTTCATGTTCGGTCCGCGGATTAACTTCCGCTCATCGGATAAGTTCGTGCCGTTCGGACAAGCGCTCTTCGGCGGTTCGCATCTTTCCGCTTCCGCGGGAGGCGTGACGGCGTCAACCACTCCCTTTGCTTTCAGCTTTGGCGGTGGCGTGGATGTTGGAATCGGCGGCAGCGGCAAACTTGCTGTGCGGCCGCAAATCGATTACATCGGCATGCGTTCGAATGGCGTCACGCAGAACTCGGAACGCATCTCGATCGGACTCGTGTACCACATCGGCCAGAAGTAAGGTAACTTTCGCTCGGCAACTCACGTCCGCCCCGGCATCGTCGTCGGGACGGGCGTGGGTTTCTTTCCTTCCGCACCGCCAGCCATAAAATTATCCGGAAGACAATCTCGCCTCGTCGCATTCGTGTAAGGTAAAATATCACTTGCAATGCGCAAGTGATATTTGGTAGCGTGCGGGCCGTGAAGCGAACCCCCAAGCCGAAACAGCGCTCCGGCTGTCCCGTCTGCGTCTCGCTCGAAGTGTTCGGCGACCGATGGTCGCTGCTGATTATTCGCGACATGATGGTGCGCGCCTTCCACACATTCAAACAATTTAAGGAATCGGATGAGGGGATCGCCACGAACATTCTGGCGGACCGTCTGCAAAAACTGGCAGCGGCGGGAATCATCACGTCGGAGCCCGAGCCGTCCGATGGACGACGAGTGAATTACCGGTTGACGCAGAAGGGAATTGACCTGGCGCCCGTGCTTTTGGATTTGCTGGTTTGGGGAGCGCGGCACGAGGAAACCGGCGCGCCGAATGCCGTCATCGAAAAGATGGCCGCGAATCGCGACGAAGTGCTGGCCGAAGTGCGAAGGCGCTGGCGCGACCGGGATCCGGTGCCATTCCTGCCAAGCTTCGCAGACGTGGGCGGCGAGCGCAATTCGCCACGAGATCGAACGCGACGAAGGGCTTGAGGCATTCGCGAGCCGATGCCATTGCGTACAGGATTTGTGACCGTCAACTAAATAAAGGAGAGAGCCATGCAACTGAATCCGTATCTTCATTTCCGGGGTCAATGCGAAGAGGCTTTCAAGTTCTACGAGAAGGCTTTGGGCGGCAAAATAGCGGCCATGATTACGCACGAAGGCACGCCGGCGGAGGGTCACGTGCCCACGGAATGGCGCAAGAAGATCATGCACGCTCGTTTGATTGTGGGCGAGGAAGTTTTGATGGGTTCGGACGTTCCGCCAGAACATTACCAGGAGCCGAAGGGCTTTTCCGTAACCCTTAGCGTCAAACAGGCGGCAGAGGCCGATCGCCTTTTTCAGGCGTTGTCGGAAGGCGGCAACGTCAAAATGCCGATTCAGGAGACCTTCTGGGCCGTGCGTTTTGGCATGCTTGTCGACAAATTCGGGATTCCGTGGATGATTAATTGTGAGCAGGCGCAGCAACGGACTGCTGGCGGCGCTGCCTGATTTTTGCCGCAATGTCTTTGGCACAGCCGTCGGGTCTACCGGGCGGGAGAAATGGGAAATCTGATTGGCAGGAAAATAAAAAAGGAGAAACGAAGACATGGAAACGAAACCGACGCACGACCAAGCGCAGCTTCAACTACAACTCTACGATTTGCGCCGTGAGGACCGCTTGCGCCAGGCACGCGACTGGTTCTTCAAGAACTATTTCGCGGAAACTCTCGACGAAGCCATGAAGATCGCACCCATGGGAACGGACAAGGGCGCCTTCTTCATGATGGTGGTCAGCTACTGGGACCAGGCTTGCGCCATGCTCAACTACGGTTTGCTCCACGAGGATTTGTTTTTTGAAACCAGCGGTGAATTTGTCGGCGTGTGGGAGCGGCTCAAACCCGCCATGCCGGAGGCTCGCCAGCGCTTCTCGAACCAAGGCTTCGCCGCGCATTTGGAAAAGGCGGCCGAGCGCTTCGAAGCTTGGAGCGAAAAGCGGTCGCCCGGCCAGATGGCGGCCATGCGTCAGATGATGAAGCAGATGAGCGCGCAAATGGCCGCGTCGGCAAAGGCGTAACTCGGAATCAAGATCGAAGTCGAGCGGACGGCGGAATCACAGAACCGAAGTTCCGCCGTCCCTTGCTCGGCTACTGACAAACCGGAAAGCAAACATCACAGGAGAACGAGAAATAACGCCGTCACTTGGCGCTTACAGGAGAACAGGGACATGCGATTTATGGTTTTGGTCAAGGCGAGCAAAGACAGCGAAGCAGGCGTGATGCCCAGCGCGGACCTTCTCCGCAAAATGGGGAAGTACAATGAAGAGCTGCTCAAGGCCGGCGTGATGCTTGCGGGCGACGGGCTCCAGGCGAGCTCGAAGGGCGCGCGCGTCAAATTTTCCGGTGGAAAAGCCACGGTAACAGATGGACCGTTTCCAGAGACGGATCAGTTGGTTGCCGGGTACTGGATTTGGAAAGTGAAGTCGAAGGAAGAAGCGATCGAGTGGCTCAAGCGCGCCCCGTTTGACGGAGGTGCGGAGATCGAGCTTCGTCAGATTTTCGAGATGGAGGATTTCGCGCGCGCTTGACGCCGCAGGTCAAGCGGCAGGAGAAACGTGTGCGAGCAACATCCGATGACGCGACGAGTGGAAGGAGAAAATTCATGATGTCAAAGACTATGAAGACGATCGCACTGGCAGGCTTCGCGCTGGTGTTCGTGCTGGTCATCGTGTTGAGTGTGGCGTGGCCGGCGCAAGCCCAGACCGCCAAAACGCCGTATCCAACGATGGCCCCGCTTGAACAGTACCTGATACCGGATCGCAATGCCGAAATCGCACTGGCGCGCACGGCCGCGCCGGCGTCCATCTCCAGCGACGCCGAGGTTTTGGTCCTCGGGAGACACGGTTACGAAACCGCAGTCAAAGGCAAGAACGGTTTCGTATGCCTGGTGGAACGAGCATGGAATGCTCCCTTTGATAACCCCGAGTTCTGGAACCCGAAAAATCGGAGTCCAGACTGCTACAACCCACCGGCTGCCCGCGCCATACTGCCCCTGATTCTAAAGAGGGCCGAATTGGCCTTGGCTGGTCAGTCAAAAGATCAAATCAAGGAAGGAGTTGAGGCATTCGGCAAAAAAGAAGTACCCGCTTTGCAGCCCGGAGCCATGTGCTACATGTTGTCCAAGGAAGCGTACCTGACCGACGCCGGTAGCCACAACGTGGCCCACTTGATGTTTTACGTTCCGGAAGGCACGGCTTGGGGTGAAGATCTGGCTGGATCCCCGGTTGAGGTGCTTCAACAACACATTCCGGGCGCTCCAAGCCCCATAAGCATGTACATGGTTCGTGTGCGCCGGTGGTCCGACGGAACGTCCGCAGTCGCAGTCGGGCACTGACATTCGATTGCAAATGGAATAGAGTCGGATTTGGAGCAGACGTATAAGCAGCAACGAAAATAGCGCAACCAGTTGAGGAATTCTGGCTCGTCGTGCTAGATTTTTCGGCACGCAGAATACGACAAGGAGACGAGGATGAGCAAAGTACGCGTACTGGTGGGCACGCGCAAAGGCGCATTCATTCTTACGTCGGACGGCAAGCGCGAGAAGTGGGACGTCAGCGGCCCGTTTTTTGCGGGCTGGCCCGTTTATCATCTGAAAGGTTCGCCGGTTGATCCGAACCGCATTTTCGCCTCGCAGACGAGCGACTGGTTCGGCCAGGTGATTCAGCGCTCCGACGACGGCGGCAAAACTTGGATGCAGCCGGGCACGCCGCCGGGCGAGCCAACTACCGCGCCGGACGGATCGCCCAAGGGCGAGAGCAACAAATTCGTCTACGACACGTCAGGGGCAACCGGCAAGCCGCTCACCACGCACCAGTGGTACGACGGCACGCAGCATCCGTGGGAATTCAAGCGCGTGTGGCATCTCGAACCGTCGCTGAAGGACCCTGATACCGTTTACGCGGGAATCGAAGACGCGGCTTTATTCCGCTCGAGCGATGGCGGCAAAAGCTGGCAGGAGCTTTCCGGGCTTCGCGGCCACGGTACCGGACCGAAATGGCAGCCGGGCGCGGGCGGAATGTGCCTTCACAGCATTGTTCTCGATCCCAGCAATCCGCAGCGAATCTATATCGCCATTTCCGCGGCGGGCGCGTTTCGCACCGACGACGGCGGCAAAACGTGGAAGCCCATCAATCAAGGACTGCGCTCGCAGTACATTCCCGACCCGAAGGCGGAAGTCGGCCATTGCGTTCACCACATCGCGATACATCCGTCGCGCCCCGGCACGGTCTTTATGCAAAAGCACTGGGACGTGATGCGCACGGACAACGCGGGCGACGTGTGGACCGAAGTCAGCGGCAACTTGCCCACGGATTTTGGCTTTGTGATTGACGTCCACGCGCACGAGCCGGAGACGCTTTACGTCGTACCCATCAAGAGTGACGGCGAGCATTTCCCGCTCGACGGGAAATTGCGCGTGTATCGCAGCCGCACGGGCGGAAACGAGTGGCAGGAGCTGTCGAAGGGCTTGCCGGAGCGTAATTGCTACGTGAATGTGTTGCGCGACGCGATGTCCGTCGACTCGCTCGATAAGTGCGGCGTTTATTTTGGCACCACCGGCGGACAGGTTTACGTGTCGCCTGATGCGGGAGACAGATGGTTGCCCATCGTGCACGATTTGCCGGCCGTCCTTTCCGTCGAAGCGCAAACGCTGCCATAAACTCAACGGCGAAGTGAGGCGACGAGCTAAAAAAATGAGCCGAGTAACAATTCGAGTCGCATTGCCCGCGCATTTACGGACGCTGGCGCACGTTGAACACGGCGACGTGATGGTGGAAGTCGAGGGCGCCGTCACGCAGCGTAGTGTGCTTGACGCGCTCGAAGCGCGCTATCCCATGCTGTGCGGAACGATTCGCGACCACGGAACGCAGGAGCGGCGCCCGTTCGTGCGTTTTTTCGCCTGCGAACAGGATCTCTCGCATGACTCACCCGACGCGCCTCTGCCCGAAGCGGTCGCGGCAGGGAAGGAGCCTTTCTTCGTCATCGGCGCCATCGCCGGCGGATAATCGCCGCTCGATGTTTTTCGCGCCGCGGTTTTATGCCGATGTGCCAGCCGGGGCGCAGTTCTGGCACCGTTTTGCGCAGCGGCCGGTCCGTGAAACAGAGCGTCGGCCTGCGCTGGTGCGTGAATGTACCATCGCTTGACATCAGCAGTCGTTTAGCTTAATGTCCCCAGAATTCGAGCCACATTGACCTCCAGGAGACGCCACATGAAGCTTTTCCGATCTGCCCGATTTTCAGTTTTTCTTCCGTGCATGTTTGCTCTGGCAATCTTCGCCGTTCCTCAAGCGGTTCGCGCGCAGCAGACCTGGCAAGCCAGCGTCGGCGCTGAGAGCAAAGACATGGGAAGGCAGGCTCTCGCGTTTCTTCCCAACGAGATTTGGATTCACGTCGGCGACAGCATCACGTGGACATTCCAGAGCGACGAAATTCACACTTTGACCTTCTTGACCCCGGGGCAGGGATATCCGCCCTTCCAGGGCCCCGGCGCAGGTTGCCCCGGCTTTTCGTCCAGTGGAGCCGCCTTCAACGGCTCCAGTTGCGTCACCAGCCCACCTCTTGTTAAGGGCCAGGCGTTCACAGTGATGTTCTCCAAGGCTGGTACCTACAAGTTCGAATGCCTGGTGCATCCGTCCATGTTCGGAGTAATCCATGTCCTGAATGTGACGCAGCCGCTGCCCCATGGTCAGGATTTCTACAACGATCAGGCAGCCGCGCAGCGCAAGGCCTTGCTCACTGACACCGATCAAAAGATGGAGATGGACGGCGAACATGACAGCGACGACGCCTTTTCGGTCAGCGTCATCTCTCACAAAAAGCACGTGATCGCAGGCCGCGGAGAAATCTCATCGACTCCCGGCGGAAACCAGACCATGTCGATCGTGCGCTTCCTGAAGGGCACGATTGAAATTCACGTGGGCGACACCGTCGAGTGGGCCAATTATGACCCGGATGAACCGCATACCATCACATTTGGCGCGGAGCCCCCGCCTCCGACGTTTCCTTTTCCTTCCGCGAACGTAACCGTGGACCCGGACGGCACGCCCCACGCCACGATCACTTCCCCCAGCGACAACGTGCATTCAGGGTTCATCGCGGCGATATTGGAAGACGAGCCTAAGCCCGGGCCGCCTGGGCCTGGCTACCCTACGAATCCGATAAGTCCCACACGTTTCCGCGTCACCTTCACGCAGCCGGGCACGTACCCGTACAGATGCGTGTTGCACGACAATTTGGGAATGGTAGGCAAGGTAGTCGTGCTGCCGTAGTAGGGTCGGCCGCGGGTGGCCGCGGAAAAGTGCGGGCGGTATAACCCACCCCTACAAGGAAGGATGTCGCGGGTTGGTGTAGGGCGGCTTTATGCCACGCGTTCAAGCGCGGCTGCCATTCAAAAAACCTTTTCGTTTTGCGACATACGAGGGGCACGGCTGCCGAGTCGGCACACACCGCCGGCCAGCCGCTACACGGGCAAAACCGCGCCACCGTTTTGCGTAGAGGCCGGTCCGATGCATTTCCGGACCGGGCACGTCTTGTGTAAGGGCAAAAACCACGGGCAGGAAGGCTCATGCGCGGTTGCGACTGAGGAAAAAGCGGATCAGCGAATAGCCTCCCGTAACGGGCAGCAAGATAATCTGCTTCCAGATGGCGGCCTTCTCGACCATCTTTTCGCGCTCGAGCTTCGTTCGCGATTGCTCCTGCGCGACGAGCATGTAGGCATACTTCGCAAAATCAACGCCGCATTTATCGCACGTACCGCCATGGCGCTGCGTCGCGGCGCACGATGGGCATTTGAAGAGCAAAGTAGCGTGGCATCGCCGGCAGAATCGCTCTGAGTCGCCATTCGGCGCCTTGCACTTGGGACATTCCATACTGCAATTTTAGCGCTCGCAGGCGTGGCGTTCGGCCTGACGCGCGTTTTTGTGCCGCGAGGCGAACTGTTCTTCCGAACAGGCCTGTCGCCGCGGCGCAGCGGACTCGACGAGCGCGCGGCCGTGTCATTGCTGCGGGACGATGTTGGCATGCCGGGCGACCTCTTGCCACCGGCCGCGCTGCTTCATCCATATACCGGTGAAGCGGAGATGTTCAGCCTTTCCGGCGTTGGGCATGCGTCCGCCCCACGTCACGGTTTCGCTGCCGGCGACGATCACAGTATCGCCATAGACGCGCACATACTCGATCTGACGGTCATAGGAAGTAATCACCAGGAAGCCGGACTCGATCAATCCCAGAACCTGCTGCTTGGTTACGAACTTGTTTAGGGGATTCGTAACGACAAGATCATCAGACCACAATCTCGCCAACGTTTTAGGGTCCTTCTTGACGAAGGCTTCCCTTTCTTCGGCATTCAGTCGCCGGACCTGTTCCTCAGTGTGTTTGTCTTGCGCAGTGGGAGGAGTTGCGACCTGAGCGGAGGCCAAAAGTGCCGCGACGCCCGCGAGCGATGCGATGAGCGTGGCATGAACGAGAAACGGTCTCATCGTATGTGTCCTCGCTGAGATATATGTGAACTTGTCTCCACTCTCCTTCGACGGGTCAGAAGTCTGTCGACGCGTCCTGAGTGGTCGGATACATGGCAATGGCTTTGTGGACTTGCGTCATCTTGAAAACGCCGTCGAGCATTCCCTTGACTCCCGCGATACGCAATTCGCCGCCACCCTTTTTTATCCGTGTGAATGACTTCACCACCTGACCCACGCCGGCGCTGTCGATCTGCGTCACTCCCGTGAAGTCCAGGATCACGCGCTTTTGGTTCTTCTCGAGCACGTCATCGATTTCTTTTTCGATGCGCTTGCAGTCCGGCCCCATCAGCAGACGGCCGCTCATCTCGATTACGGCAATGTCCGGATGAATTGTCTTCCGTTTTAGATCCATGGACACCTCAGTCGCGCGGCTCGCCCTCGTAGGGGAACTGTCGAATCATGCGCATGCAGTCGGCCAGTGCCTTTAACACTGTATCGCCCCAGCCTGTCGGCACGATTGCCGCCGTTTTCTGATTGACGGCCTTATCCGCCTGCGCGAAAAATCGCATGTATTGGCCCGGCGGCGGGGCCGCGAATTCCTTCACAGTGATCTGGAAAGCAACTTCTCCGTCCGGCTGTTGCTTCCTCATCGTGAAGAAGCGAAGCTCGCTCAACTCCTCCGTGCGGTTTTCCTGTGCATGGTGCCAGTCGCTCAACGCGTTTCTCCTTGCACGACACGATGCGCCGCTCCCGTGCCGGAAACACAAAGGGAGTGGCGCGGACGTTTCGAATCGCGACTCTTCTATTGCCGCAATGCGAAAAACTGGTTCAGCGGATGCTCGATCGGCAGTCTCTCGAAGTGCGAGAATCCCGCTTCTTTCGCCAGCGCGCGGGCTCCCTCTTCGCCAATGACGGTGCCCAGGCCCGCGCCGTTATACGCGAGAGAAACGGTCATGCAATGCATCGGGCTGATCGCATGGAACATTTTGCCCACGGGATTGCGGTTTTCATGCGCATTGGCTTTGGCGTTCGGCTCAGACCACACGTAAACGCCATCGTCGGCAAGCGCCGAACGGATCGCTTGCAGAGTCGCCTTGGGATCCACCATGTCGTGAATGCAGTCGAAGCTGCAGATCAGATCGAACTTGCGGCCCTTGGGAATTTCATGAGCCCCCGCTTGCAGGAATTCCACGTTGCTCAGACCTTGCTTCGCGGCGAGTTTGCGCGCGTTCTCGATGCTGGGACCGTGATAGTCGATGCCCAAAACCTTCGACTTCGGATAGCCTTTCCCCATGGCCACCGACGATTGCCCGCGTCCGCAACCAAGGTCCGCAATCGATGCGCCCTTCTCGAGCCGCGCGACCAGTCCCGGCACCGCGCCGAGCCAGTCCTTGGCGAGGAAATTCAGATAGCCGGGTCGGAACAGTCTTTCGATGGCGTGTGGAATTTCGTCGCCAATCTCGGTGTACGGAATGCCTCCGCCTTTTTTGAACGCCTCCGCAATCTTGTCCACATTGCGGATCGAGGGCGCCGAAAAATGGAACACGCCGCCGACGAAAAGCGGGCTGTCTTCATTGGCTAGCACAAAAGCTTGCTCTTCTGTCATGCGGTACTTAGCTGTGGCGGGATCATAGTCTATATATTCCGAAGCCACCATGGCGCGGAGCCATTCGCGCACATACCGTTCGTTGAGTTGCGTTTTCTTGGCCAGTTCCACGCTGTTCATCGGTCCCGCGCCGGCCATGGCTTTGAACAGGCCCAACTGGTCGCCGATGTATCCAAGAGCAATCGTAAATGCGCCGCCCGTGTCGCCGATGACGCGGAAGGCCATCTCGTGAACTTTGTCCATATTCATGGAACTTTCTCCTTGTTCAGAAATTGCAGATATGAATTGGAGCTCAACCGGTATAAGTCTCAACCCGATGTCTGCTCAATATAACTTTTCGATTTCGCGCCCCAAATTGCGTTCGCCGGTGCTGCGCGGTGGCAGGTGAGGCGTTGCTAATGACGCGAATTCTATGGCGAGCGTCAAGCACTGTCAACGCCATTCACAGATTTACAATTTGTAGATGCATGGCGCCACCCAGCACTGCCGATGTGCCGGATGGCGCGCGGTTTGCAGTGATAGCCTACTTTCGGCTTTCCGGCGGAACGATGCCGTTCATCCGCAGATACTCAACCATCTGGCCGTAATGATTCTGCGAATGCAGCAGCGCGTCGATGATGAGTTCGGAGCGCGTCCCGCGTGGCCTCGAGCCGATCACCTCTGCGCGGTTCTCGGCCGTTATGCCTGCTGCGGCGCGCCGCAAATAATCGAACGAGCCGCGCAGGTATTCCATGATCTCCGCCTTGGTGCGCACGGAATCTGGCGCAGTCTCGTGCGCCTCTCCGTGCGGAGGCTTCTCGCCCAGTGCGGCCGCAGCGTTAATGTAATTCGTCGCGGAGAGATGCTTGACCTGTTCGGCAAAGGTGCGCACGCCGTGAAATTCTCCCGCTGACGGCGCGAAAGAATATTTTTCTTCCGGCATGGCGTCCGCGGCCGGCACGAGAAGCTCGGCGGTTATATTTATCCATTCGAGCTCCTCTCCGATGCCGCGCTGTTCCGTGGCGGTCTGCGTCCCTCCCGCGACGCTGCTGCGGCTTTCCGGAGGAACGATCCCGTTCATCCGCAGATTGCTCAGGCGCGTGCTGTTTTTTGTGCTTTGTGCCCGAGCGATTCCTCCGCAAACCAACAAACACACAAGTGCAACAATGAAATGCATCCTTCGCATAATTCCTCCATAAAAGTCAGATTTTTTGGTTCTGAAGCCGCACGTAGACGGACACACGTCCGGCCAAACGCGCGCACCGCGTTCGATTTCTAGGAGAGAGGAGGGCCGCGGTCGGCCTGAGGAGAGCCGATGGAGGAGACAATAATTCCAAAATCAAAATGCGCTGGAATTTTGCCGGACGCGATTTCCCGGGGCGCGGAAATTTCCGGCATATGCAAAATTGCGGGCTGCGCTTGCGCCAGGTTTCGCAATGCGCATTTTGCCGCTGGCGCGCGCAGACTGTCGCTGCATTCACCGCGCCAGGCAAAATGCAGCGCCGCTTTCTTTGGCCTGCAGTTCGCTTGCGTGCCGCACTGAGGTGGCGACGCACAGGGCGCCGTGCACCATCCTCCGACGCACAACGTGGTTGAGAGGGCGAGTGCCCAGATGAGAGCTATGGAGGTAAGAAAGCCGCGTCTCATGTTGTGCTTAGACGCATCAGATCTCGAAAGGTCCCACGCTTTTATACAGGAAAAAAGCATTTAGGGTCAACCAGCGGGCGCTGCGATTTGGTTAATGATCGCTGAGCGAATCAATTCGGATTCGTTGCCGGCGGCGTGTCCCCGGCGCTCATTCCGCCCACGATTTGCCACCGGCCGCCGCGCTTCATCCACGTGTGGCTCAGGCGCGCGGTGTGCGTAGATTCGGAGCCATCCGCATTCCGTAGACGCTCCTTGACGCGATAAAACGTAATTACAGCGTCCCCGTGCTTCTCCACGCTTTCGCGCTGCAGTTCGTAATCGAGGATTTGCGCGGCAAACATTTTTCCGGTTCGGAATTCCGCAACGCCGTCTGCCTTGCCTACCGGGTGGTCTTTCGGGAACGGCCAGCCCACGAAATCATCGCTCCACAACTCGGCCCAGGCCTTTGCATCTTTGCTCTTCACAATGCGCCAGTATGCCTGCTCTTGCGCCCAGACCTGCTCCGTCGCGCTGCTTGTGTGGGGTCTCTGCCGCGCAGTCGATGCCATGGCAATGCTGCTCACCAGAATTATTAGAGCAATCGCCGTTCTTTTCATTCGCGATCTCCTCGCAGTTGAATCCGTACGATAGCACGAGCCTGTCTGCATGATAAAAGTGTATAAAAAGAGACGCATGCTGCCACCTGCGAATCTAATAGAATTGAGAGCAGGGAAGTGTCCACGGTGCAATTGTTCATGGAGGAGATCGCGGCATGGTTCACCACACTCTGTCACAGGACTTGTGGCTTTCCGCGGGCATTGCGGTTCTGGGGCTGCACCTGTTGTTCAATCTCTGGTACGTTTTCGGCGCGCTGGTAACAAAAGGGCGTCCGGGGCTGGAAATTCTGCATATTCTGTCGCTGTTCTACGGCGTGATTGCAGAGAACGCTTCGTTTCAATGTCCGCTGACCGTGCTCGAAAAGTGGTGCCAGAGTCACGCAGGCGTCCAACCGTATAACGGCAACTTCGAGCTGCATTATTTCCGGGCCATTGTCGCGCCGCATTTCCCGCTGTGGCTGCTGGAGTACGGAGCAGGCGCCGTTTTCGTGATCAACATCGCGATCTACGCGCGCCGCTTCGCGCTACGCCACGCCCACAGCCACCGCCACGCGCATTAGCGCGTCGTCGCGAGGCGTACGCGCTTAGGAATGGTGCGACTGAGTGGGCGCTGCGCGATAAATGGTTGGGTGGCTCGGCAACACGACGCCGACCGCCGCTCCGCCTGCCAAACCTAAAGCGGCGCCAATCCCGGCGGCCCCGCCTTTACCTAAAGGGTCGATGCAGAACGACCGAGAAGACGAGCACGTTTTGTACGTCGCCGCGGCGAGCACCGCTCCTGCACCCGCGCCGACGGCCATGCCGATGAGCGTGTTACGACCGCGGTGTTTGTTTCGGCGCAGGGTGACGCGCATGACGTTGGCCCGCGGAATGGTTTGCTCTCCCGTGGATTCGTTCAAACGAATTCCGTCGTCGGAAACAGCGGCGAAGGTCCCGGTGTCTTTTTTGAGATTCGTCTCGACGACTTCGATTTTCTCGCCTGTTTGTAAGGTATTCAGATTTGCCCACGATGACTGTTTCGATTGAGCCGATGAAACGCACGGCATCGCCAAGGCGCAAATTATAAGTAGCAGACTGCGCATCCACGTCCTCCGTTTGCCTGGTTCGCAAGTGACTGCAAGAAACAAAACACACCCGACGTAACTGCCTTATAACATCGCCTTCTTGTCATTACAAACACTTCTGTCCAGCCACGCGCTTAAAGCGCGCACGCGGAAATCTGCCTCTTGTCATGGGTATCCGTGCAGGAAGGCAACGTCTGCGGAACGTGCGGGAAGAATCGTCTCGCGCTATGGATGCGGCGCGGCGAGAAAGATTTGCGGCGGCGTCGAAGTAGCCGTTGAAAATGTAGCGTAGCCTCCGCCGCCCACGGCGCCAAAATCTCCGCCGAGCGGATTGCCCTGAGCATCAGCCGAAATCAACGTCGTGCTCGCTGAGCATGGTGCGAGCGGAGGGATGCACGCATTCGCCGCGTAAACTTGTTGGCCGGTCACTCCCGGCGCCAGCGTGGCGAGCGACGTGAACACGGCGCGCGTACCGGCGATGGCTGGATTTGAACTGTCGCCCTGTCCAGGCAAACCTGTTTGGTCCACGGAAACCATCAAATTTCCCGAAGGCGTGCAGGAAACCGTTGCCGGAATACTCAGGCATATATTTGCGCCGAGGATTTGCTGGCCGGAAGCGTTTGCCGGCAGCAGATTCGCCGCGCGCGTTGCGTACACCACGAACGAACCGCCACTGACGGCCGGTGTGACACTGTCGCTGACGCCGGGCTTGTTTCCCGAGTCGGCGGAGACAAGCACAGTTTGCTGCTGGCACGCAGCCTGCAAGAATGGCTCGCCCGTCAGGCAAGTGCTGCGAAGATAAATCTGCTGAGCGCCATTCGACGCGATGCCGGAGACAATATTGTCAGCCAGCGATTGAAACGCAATGCTGAGTCCCGCCGGATCGACCGACGGATGAACCGAGTTGTTGTCGCCCGCATTGCCATTCGCGTCCGCCGAAAACAGTTGCAAGCCCGGCGTGCATCCGCTCACCGTCCCTCCCATCGCATTGCAAGCGGACTGGACATATACCTGCTGCGTGCCTGCGGGGACAGTCGCCGAGGTCAAATTCGTGGCGGCGGATTGGAACGCGATGTAAAGGCCGAACGCGCTGATGGACGGATTCGAACTCGCAGCGTCTCCTTCCGCGCTGCCTGAGCCTTGGCTGACCAGCGTCAATTTTGCCGTGCAGTTCGCCACGGTGCCGAAAATGCTGTTGCAACTATCGTAGAGATAAATCTGTTCAATGGGTTGGATCGCGCCGGAAACCAAGTTCGTGTCGTCGCTTTCAAACGCCACATAGCGCCCGTCGGCAGAAATAGCGGGCCGATCGCTGCCGATCACTCCTCCGGAACCGGGTCCGCCGGAGCCCGCCGAAATCAAAGTGAGCTTTGCAGTGCAATTGCCGCCCGAGCCAAGACAATTCTGCGCCAGATAAACCTGCGAAAGGCCGTTCGTTGCGCCGCCTAAGTTCGTCGCCGTGGAATCGAACGCTACAAACAGTCCGCCATCGGACACGGACGAATGCGTGCTCGCCGCATCACCCGGCGTTCCTGCATTCACGGATTCCTCGATAGGGAACTGGCCTGAGCCTGCCACCACAAAACTCGCGTCGGCAGTTCCGCCCTTCGCCGCTTTCGGATTCGCGACGGTTACTTTCACGGTTCCCGCCGTGGTGATGGCACTCGCCGGCACGATCACAGTGACCGCGCACGCCGTGGCGGGATTGCATGAGATGGGGCCTGTCGGCACCAATGGCGGTATCGTTCCAAAATTGATTTGCACCGACGGCGCCGCGTTGAGCACCGTGAACGTCAAAGGAAAAGCTGCTCCGCCTGCCGCCGCGGCCATCGGAGAAATCGTCAGAATCTGCGGGGACGCAACGGTAAAATCCGTCGTCGTGGAATTCTGCGAAGCCGTTGTCACGGAGAGTTTCACCGTTCCTGCATTGACCACGTCCACCGGCGGCACCACCACCTCCAGCGTCGTGACGCAGTTCATGCCCGTAGGACATGGCGGATTCAGGACTTGCACTGGAGTCAAATTATCCGTGCCGAAATGCACCATGGAAGAGCCGTTCATATTGGTGCCGGAGACGGAAAGGATGAATTGGCCTTCACCCGCGGGAATCGTTGACGGCGACACGGAGGAAATCACAGGCGTGGTTGAATTTGAGTTCGAGCTGCCGCAGCCGCCGCAAACCATCAGGCAAAGCGCCAGAAACATTCCAGGTAGCACGAACCTTTGCCGCATTCCCTCGCCTCCGAGTATTGTTCCTTGCGAACGATTGCTGCTCGCGAAATTTCATCGCGTCACGATTGCCCGATTCTTTACTCTCGGGCCCTGTAGCTCACGTCCCGACCGCGCCTTTTGCGGGCTGACCTGAGGTCTTCCCGGTTGTCGCATCCGCAGGGCAAAAATTCTAACCGATTCGCGATGGATTGTCCCGCGATTGTCCCGCAATGATGCACGCCACGGACGAAATATTTGGACAATGGCATCCGTTTGGCGGCTTCCAACCGACACGAATCCCCGCTCCGCTGCGATGCCCGCCCCAGCCGCTGAGGTTGCACGTCAGCGCAAACGAAGCAATGTCGGGGAATATGGTCTTGGAAAATCTCTTAAGCGACGCAGGCCGAACCAGAAAGCTAGAAAAGACGCATTCCGGCTGGGTTAAGCAGCGATTCGAATCAAGCGGAAACTGGTTCCTCGGCGCGTTCTTCGCTGGTCAGGAGGGTTTTCAATCTGGCATGCAAATGGCGGCGCTCCAGGAAATCCATGCCGATGAACTCCACTCCCATGCCGCGGCCGAAGTGCATGCTGCGCACAACGGCGCGCGTGCGCACTTCGCCATCCGGCGTGTCGAAGAATAATTCCACGATTTCCCCGACGTCGACAGGATCCCGAGTGTTGATGTAGATTCCGCCCAGGCAAAGGTTGCGCGCGCGGCAAGCGTCACGGTGTCCGGCGCCTTGCCAGGCCACCAACAAGATTTTCCGAACCTTAATTCGCGGATGACGCCGCTGACGTTTTCTCTCTTTGAGCAGAGCCATAAGTGCCATCGCGATGCCGTCCTTTCAAGATGCTCGCGCGCTTTGAACTCGTGCGCTATGCCGCGTCGACTGGCGCAAGCATGCGCACCAGGTTCGTGACGCGATCCAGGTCGTAGGGCTTTGCAACGCACACCGTTGCGCCCAGCGCATGCGCGGTGGCGAAGTCCGAGGGCATTCCCGTGCGCGTCGTCAGGATCACGGGCATCTGCGCAAGCTTTGTATTGCGCCGCACAATGACGCACAAATCGTAACCCGACATCTCACCGCCGCCCGGCATCGCGCCGGGGAACGCTTCCGCTTCGCAAATCAAAGTGACAGGTGAGCGATGGCGCATAATCGTCACGGCCATGCTGGGATCGGAAACCGTCTCAACCGCGTAGCCGTCTGCCTCAAGCTGCGTTCGTAAAAGCAAACGGATGCGCGGGTCCTCGTCCACAATCAGAATCAAGGGACGCTGACTGCGAGCGCTTAGCGGTTTCTCCGCTGCCGGAGCGCGACCGAGCGGACGTCCCACGGAATCCACGATTTCGTATCCTGCCGTTCCTTCCAGAAACGCAACGGCAATGCCGAATCTTTTTTCGCTCGCCCGCGCAACGCGCACCACTCGCCCGCGCTGCTCCATACCGGGCTCCCGCGTTCCTGGGGTATACGGAAATACGACCGCGACTTCCTGTCCCGCGGCGTAGGTTTGGCGTGAAGATTCAAATAGGACGCCTTCGCGCGATACGTCAATCGTCATCGTCAGGTCGTATTCGTTGCCCATAAACGCGTCAGCCTGGCGAATGCGCACCGGGGCCGAAATCTTCACACGGCGGCGATGTCGGCGATCCTGCTTGGCGGTCAGAGCCGCCATTGTCGCCTTGCCGCTCTGCCCCGCATGATCGCAGCGCTCGGTTGTTTCGATTTTGGCCATGATTGCAGCGGCTTCGGCCCGTGCCGCATCTGGAGCCGGTTCCATAGTTGCGCACGCGCTCTTGGCTTTGGAGCGGGCCGAACCCTGTGTTTTCTTAAAGTCGAATAGTCGCGTCACGGCACTCATTTCGTTCCCTCAGGTCCGGGTTAAGCTTCAAATCCTCCGCCCAGCGACCGTCGGGCATGCTCGGTCAGGCCGCGCTCAACGGCCCTAAGGATAGTATTTTGCTCTTGGGCGACGCACTGGCCTGTCGGACTCATTTGGGATAGTACCGAGGTACTGCCGGGGCCCTCAGGTAGTACGCAAATCTTTGCGTACTATCAGTTTTTGGGGCTTTTGGGGGTGCCGTCGCGCATGGGCGGAGTAGAATATGCGCGCCATGCCTCTTCGACTCCTGCCGATTTTGATCGCCGCAACGCTGGCCGTAACGAGCAGCCCGAGGGGAGCCCTGCCGGAAGGGAACTCACGTGGCTTTGTGACCGGCGCTGGGCCTGTAGCCGTCAGGCAGCGCGCCCATGCGCCAAGGTCAAGCTCGCCCCTGCCAAAGGCTCAAAAAGGCGCTTCCGCCAGATTGCCGTTTCGCACGCAGCCCGATGACGCGCTCACGCGCCTCGCCTTTGAGAAGTTTTACAACATGGACTACGACGGAGCGATTGAGCTTTTCCGCGAAGAACGTAAAGCCAGGCCCGACGACCCTTTCGTGGTGAATCATCTGCTCGCCGCCGTCCTTGCCAAGGAACTGAATCGCGAAGGGCAGCTCGACGCCACTCTGTACATGGGCAACCGCTTTTTGCAGCTCAAGGTGCCGCCCGTCGATCCTCGCGTGAAGGCGGAAATTGGCCAACTCTCGCAGCGCGCGCTCAAACTCGCGAACCAGACCCTGGCGAAAAATCCCAATGACGTGGATGCGTTATTTGCCCGTAGCGTGGCGCGCGGCCTGGCAACAGTGTATTCCGCGGTGATCGAGAAGAAATGGATGGGCGCCCTCAAGCAGGCGCTCGGCGCTTATCACGATGATGTACGCATCCTCAAACTCGATCCACATTATTCGGACGCAAAACTCGTCGTCGGAACGTACCAATACATCGTCGGCAGCCTTTCGTGGTGGGAAAAAAGCGTGGCCTTTGTCGCGGACATTCGCGGCAGCAAGAAAAAGGGCCTGCAACTACTTCGCCAGGCGGCCGATGGCGGCGGGGAAGAAAGCATTGATGCAGGCACGATTCTGGCGCTTTTCCTGGCGCGCGAAAAACATTATCCCGAGGCTATTGGGATCATCAGCCAGTCGTATGCGAACTTCCCGCACAATTTCATCCTCGGTTTGGCGCGGGCGGATTTACTGAACGCTTCGGGGCAGAAAGACGAAGCCATCGCGGCGTATCGCAAACTGGTCGAACTGGGACGCGACGGGTTTTTCCCCGACGCGCGCGTCGAACGAGCCGCGTATTCCTTGGGCCGCGCCTTGCAGGACAAGAAGGATTATGCCGGCGCTGCTCGTGCCTACGAGGAAGCCGTGAACTTCCCCCACGCGAACGTCGCAATCGCTGCGCCCGCCGCGCTTAGTGCGGGCGAAATGTACGACCTGCTCGGCCGCCGGCAGGCAGCCATCGAGTGCTACCACCGCGCCATGCAAATCGCCCCCAACTCAGATTCGGCCCGCACCGCCGCTCGCCTCATTGACCATCCCTACCGCGCCTCGTGAAACTTTCGAGAGATTCCGAAAAACGGCCAAAGCCTATTGGAGTAGAATAGAACGCATCGAGCGCAGTTTGCCGGCGAAGGGAAAGAAACAATGATCTTCCATGTTTCGCTCAAACAAGCAGAAGACGGCTGGATCGTCGCCGAATGTCCCGCGCTTCCCGGATGCGTTTCTCAGGGTCGCGACGAAAAAGAGGCCCTGGACAATATCAAGGAGGCCATCACCGCGTGGCTTTGGGCCGAGGACCAGAAGGCGATTCAGGGAATGCCAGGTGATCAAAAGCCGGTTGTAGTTGCTGTCTAAAAGGCATGGCAAGGCTTGCGAACATCTCCGGCAAAGAAGCCGTAAAGGCCTTTCAGAACGCGGGCTGGCACGCAATAGGTCAGGTTGGAAGCCATCTGGTCATGGTGAAGCCTGGTTTGCGGGTGAACCTTTCAATTCCGCAACATAAAGAGCTTTCGGTTGGGACACTCCGGGCGCTGATCCGCCTTTCGGGCCTCACGGTCGACGAGTTCCTCAAGTGTTTATGATCCCGCGCACTGTACGATCTGCTCGGCCAGGGACAAGCGGCCGTCGAATAGCACAGCTTCCGCGCTTTATGGGTCCAGTGGTTTTTGCCGACAGGGTCATGCGCGTTGCGGGCTGTTCGTCGCTGATGCCTTCCCATGTTCATCCTTTGCCGCAATTATCGATGTAGAACGACCCGCCGCGCATGGCTTATTCGCGTGGACATAGATTCACTTAATACAAGTTTATTAATCGGTATTTGACAAACGGTCTTGGGGACGGGCAATATCCGTTTGTTCTCCGGCTCCGTTGGAAAATCTGCGACAAGCGCAACGAGTTAGAGATAGAAGGAGAGAGTCTGTGGAGACAAAAGCTTTCTTATCTCGGCTCGGCCCCACACTTTTTGCCGTCCTGCTTGGCTCCATGGCGATAGGTTCCGCCCCGTGCCTCGCCCAGCAGGGGCACACCGCAACCAAGATGTTCACCCTAAAGACAAAGGTGCCTCTCTCGGCAAAAGGGCAGCTCCAAATCGACCTGAATGCGATGCCGTCCGGCGGAGAATATATTATCGGCATCAACAGGACTAACGGAGAGAGTGGAAGCGCATTGGTAGGCGACACCATCATGGGTCCGTCTGGGGCGCCGATGAACCATCCAATACCTGTATCCCTGACCGACTGGAACAACATAGAAACCACAACGAATTCCATACAGGTGAATGGTCTGGACTCACTGCACGGAATCCTCATGATGCTCGCTCGCGTCCCACCGGGCACGACAGTGACAGTCAACTTCAACGGACAATTGGTCACTCGCGTCATCTGTAATGAGGATGTCATCATCCAAAACGGAATCGTGTCGACTGAATCCAAAGTCACCATGGCCACCCTGGCTACAAAGCTCATGTTCCCCGACACAACCGAATCTCTGCCCGAAGTCATCCAGCCATCGCCCGGGTCCTTTGTGGCGCGGTCGCAAGCGACCGTGGCGCACATCGTGTCCTACACGCTCCCCGCGCCGTCGGCTACTGACGAAATTGGGTTTGTGAAAGTTGTGATTGACGAGGCTGGTAACGTCACCTCTGCAACCACGAGCGCAGCTTACTCTTCCGATGCCTTCGACCAGGCGTGCCGAGAGGCCGTATCGCATTGGAAATTCCGGCCGTTCTACTTCAATGGAAAAGCCGTTTCCGTGATGACCGGAGTTTCATTCATTTCCATGCAGCACATCGTCCAAATGGGCTACACGCATTAACAGGCAGTCTTCCGCGATCTTGAAACCGAAAAACACAAAAGCCTCGCGCGTGTCACGCGAGGCTTTCATTTTGCGATGTAAACTTGCCGGAACTTAATTCTTCGCGGCTTTGGCTACCGCGGTTTTTGAGGACTTGCGGCGGCGCTTCGGGCGCGTGGGACGGCCCGCAATCTCGCCAACCACTTCTGCCGACCAAATACTGGTGACGAACTTCTTCATTCCGTGATCATCGAATTCCACCGTGGTGCGATCAGAGTCAGACTCGGTGACCGTGCCGACTCCGTACTGCATGTGACGAACAGTTTGCCCTGCGTCCAATATTTGCACGTAACCCTCCTTGATAGTAAGGCGTTTAGCCCGGCCGAACTTACCGGCGGGCAATGAAAGCACACGAAAAAGGGGCAGAATACTACCCGCTACTTAGATGCAGAAAAATCACCCGCGAATCGCCGAAATTGTTCGGAGAAACGATTACTGCCCGGAACCTATGCCGTGAAACTGGTGTCGCAAAACAGGCGGAACGGTGCCCTTGACATCATTCCGCCCGTATGTGGAACTAGAGGCCGACGACGGCTTCCGCCTGCAAGCCCTTGGGTCCCTTTTTCACTTCAAATTCAACAGCTTGCCCTTCGTTAAGGGTCTTGTAACCCTCGGACTGAATGGCGCTGTAGTGGACGAAAACATCTTCGCCACTCTGCCGCTGAATGAACCCGTAGCCCTTGCTGGCGTTAAACCATTTTACCGTTCCTTGTTCTCTACTCAACTTCTTACTCCTCTGAATGTAAAGCTATTTGCGCTCGTCGTCGCCTCTCGAGCCCCTGCTCGCGCAGGGAGCAAAAAAAAGGCCGCAAGGGCGGTAGCCCAGGCAGCCTCGTCGATGTCTCAAAAAGCAGTCACAAGAGCAACAAACGCACCTCCATTATAGCACAACTTGAGCCGTGCGCCAGCAGGTATTTCGGCTTGGGCTTGTCGTCGAAGCCGGCGTCCGTTAAGAAACCGAGGTTCCTTGGCGGTTTCGCAGGGCTGCAATCCCAATGTAGCCCGAGGCACCTAATTGGAACACTAGCGCACACTTTTTCAGTTTCCCGTTACCCTAAACGCTAAGTCTTTTATCTACAATCGATGCTGTGGCTAGCAAATTGCCTCACGCTTCGTGGATTACTATGCTGTCGCACTCGTGGCTGTTCCATGGGGTGCTGGCTTGGGGGGACTTGTAATGCGAAAATCTATGATCTTGGCTGTTGTTCTTTTCTTGGCCGCAGCCTTCAACGCGTCGGCGGCGTTTGCAGATGGCGTCTCCACCTTGACTCTCACTCCGAGCGGCACGCAGACCAACTTTACCATCACCGGCGTGTACACTGCCGGCACGGCCACCACGGCCTTCAGCGCTCCTGGCGCGGCGTACACACTTACATTCTCCGTGCCCAGCAGTCCCACTTCGCTAGTGAGTGTTATACCTGGTCCTGACGGCCAGTTCGGCGTGGACATCAGCCTCGACCTGAACGGGACCACCTTCGGAACCAGCGAAGTCGAATTCTTTCAATCATCCATCGGTGGCGGTTTGGGCATTTGCGTCGGCGAAGTCTGTCCCTCGGACGGCTCGTTGTCGCCCATCTTCTGGAGCATCTTCCAGCCGAGTGGGCAACTCTTTACCTCGAGCGCCGCGGACGGCGTTTCGAACCCCACATTCCTTTCCGGCAGCATTACGATCGATACGTCCGCCAGCGGCTACCAGATAATCGTTCCGGGCGCGCCCACACCCACGCCCGAACCTTCTTCGTTCCTTCTGCTGGGGACAGGACTGGTTGGCCTGATCGGTTGGGGAAAGCGGAAACTCGCAGCGTAAAAATCGAGTAAAGCCAATTTTGACGCAAGCCGGATCTTCAAGGTACGGCTTTTTCATTTTAGATATGCGGTCGAGTCGTTATCCGCTTCAAAAACGCATCCTTAATTCAACATCGCAGAGAACTACACGCTCCCAACTTTTCGTTTCGCCTGTTCTCTTCCGTGCCACATCAACGCGACGCCAATGATGACCGAAGCCAGGCTGGCCGTCTGCGCGTTAGTCATGCCGAAAAACGAGCGCGGATTGATGCGAATGAATTCCACGAGAAATCTCGCCACGCCGGTCAAAATCAGATACTGCGCGAAGACCATGCCTATCGGCGGGCGGCTCCACATACGAAGTTTCATAGGAAAGAACCCACGTCTCTCCCGCCGTTTTATCGGATTCTGAAAGGTGTTCTGGAGCAGCGCCAGTTCCTCGGGGGTTGCCAGACGATTGCTTCCGCGAAGAATAGCAGTCTTTCCAGTTCGCGCCTGCAAGAGCAGCGCCTGTCTGCCGCCCAGCTTCCACAGCCACCAAAAAATAAAAATCGCGACAATCAATTCGTAAATCGGAGTCGGATGCACTTTCTCGGTCGTCGGCACCAGCCCATTCGGAAAGCTCATGCCCCAGGGCAGGGAAGTGGCAATCCCGTAATCGCCGTCGCCGGATATCAGGCATCCGATGCGCCCGATCCCGTAACCCAGCGCCGCGGCCGGAGACGCTGCGTCAAAGATCTCCAGCAATGGAATCCGGTAATGCCTGGCGAGCAGCACAAACGCGATCAGGCCTCCCAAAAATCCGCCGAACCACGCGAAACCATATTGACTGATCAGAATTTTGGGATCCGCGAAAAGTTCCCGCGGCGTTTCGAACACGTGATACAGCTTCGCGCCAATCAGTCCTGCAATGCATGGCACAGCGACCATCATGTCTGCGGGCGCATGAATTCCGCGCCGCCCCATATCCTTCGCCAGCACAAAATACGAAATCAGCATCGCGAAGCCCACGCACAATCCGTAGCTTGCGAGCGTAAGGGGCCCGATATGAATGAACGGTGTCATTGTGATTTTCTTCCGGAACTTTCGTTCTCTCTGCCAAACACGCAGAGCCGGATTGCCGGTCCGTCACGGCTCAACCGTGATGCTCCCGTAGAGCAGCTTGAGGAGGATCAGTCCGCCGATCATCGCCACGCATAGGCTGAGCAGCGTTCCAATCAGGAAATATTCCGCGAACCGCACGTGCTTGAATTCCGGATAGCGCGCAATGGCTTTGGCCGTCAGAACCAGTCCCGCCGTGGCGGGAGAGCGCAAAAGCAGCGCCGTCAATATCAAAAACCGTTCCAGCCATCCGATGTACATACCTGCATTGCGCAGTTGCTTCGCGGTTTCCTCGGCGGGGCGGGAATCTGCGCTCACCAGGGGACGTGTGAGGGCGCGGATCAGGTACCCGCCGGCGAAAATAGTAACCGCGTAGACGGCAGCCGTGATTCCGAGCCTCGATAAAAAATGTGTGGGAGGGATGTAAGCTGCGATCGCGGCAAGGTTGCCAATCATTGATTTGTATCAATATGTGCAAATATCATAATTTGCATGGAATTGTGCAAGTACGATTTCGTCTATTGAAATTAAAGGCGCGCGGCAATCAGTTTTTCCACCCCTGCCGCGGCCGCAATCAATTGCCCATAATAGCCGCGTTTCAGATTTCGCGATACGGTGGAGATGTTCAATCCCATAGCGCGAGCCGTGTCCTCGATCCTGCGATGCTCGATACGCGCGCCGATGGTCTTCCATTGCTTCTGCGTCATGCGGTGAACCAGCGTGTCTTGCAGCTCATAAATCAAGTTAACCACGGAATCAAAATCCGGATGGCGCGTGCAGAAGGCCGTCAGGGCGGGGCGTTTCCGTCCGCTTCGCTTCCCCAAACTTTCGAGCGCTTGCCGAGCCATGCGAAACGCTGCGCCATCCAGTTCATTCACGGGCGCGGTGATGCGTCCCGCGACTTCGCCGATGCCCACTCCGATGCGTAGAGAAAGCGGCTGCAAGCGCCGCCGCAAATCGAGCAGCAGCCACGGAATGGTTTCGAGCCGTGCCGTGATGGTCTGGAATTCGTCGCCCGCAGTGACTGCGTAAGGCAACAAGATCAGTTTGCGTGTGCGATGTGCCCGTGTCGCCTGCCGCAGCCGCTCATGCAGCAGGGCGGGCAAGCGCGACCGCGAGCCCGAGGAGACAACGTCGGCGATCAATACGCCGTGGAGTTTTTTACCCATTGCACGATTTCATGCAAATATACACTTTTGCACGAATATGTGCAACTCATAATTTATGCTCTATTACACGATCGCCCGCGCGCCCGCGAGCTCCAGGTACACTTCACCGATCCCGCCGGTAACGTGCACCTTCACCGTGACTTTCGATTTTCCATACGCGTCGTTCACATAAGCATCGCCGTCCTTCTTGAAATCCGGCGCACTCACCGAACCCAGCCCGCCATCCACGGTCACGCGCACGCCAGTGTCGCGCGGCAGTTTGATATGCGCTTCGCCGACGCCGCCCTGGATCGACGCCGTCACGTTCTGCTTCCAATCGCCGGTCAAATCCACGGTGGAATTGCCCGCGCCCATCTGCACGTCAAGATTCCGCAGCGTGAGACTGCTGAAGTTCAGCGTCGAGTTTCCCGCGCCCATCTCGACCGCTATATCCAGCGGCACCGCATTGTTAAGGTGCAAGTCCCACGTATATTTCACGCCGCCGATTGTCGTGTGCGAAGCTTCCGGCTGCATCACCATCAGCGCGCCTTTTCCCTCGTTCACGCTGTAGCTAACATCGGGTTTCCAGTCCGGGACGTTGTACTTGATCGTGCCGTCGAGCAATTGCGGCGAGCCGCCGGAAATATTGATCTCGCCCGCGGCCATTTGCAGATGCACGGACACCGATTTCGCCGCGCCCAGCGGGACAGAGACATTTTCGGTTTGCATCTCGCCCGTTTTCGCCAACGGCCCATGCCCGCTGCCAATAATGCAGCCGCAGAGTCCCAGCGTCACGGCAAAGATCAAACTGACCAGCGCCTTCGGTGTAATCTCAATCGCATTTCGCAGTTTCATCGCTTTCCTCGCTGCCGCGCCAAAGCGCGCCGCCACCCGCAGTTTACGCGGGACATTTCACCTGAATCTTCTGCCCGGACAGTCCTGTCTGGATAAACGAAATCCCACTCTAAAATGTTTCCTCTCGTTCGAGAAGTGATTTGTTGCCGGTGCCGCTGCCCGGCTTGGAAATGCCGCTGCGCCCTCAATCGCGGGCGCGACCTTTCAACGCGTCCAACGCCCTTATCGCAACCTCACCTCTTGTCCCGTAGTTTTGCGATTTTTGCAACCTTTTCAGTTCGCCTGCGGTCTCATATACTAGAGATAGTTGGCCGCAAGGCGCCGCATGCGCTTCGCGGACCCTCTGGCGCAACGGCTCGGGCTAAATCGTTCGGGTCTCGCCTCAGGGTAAAGGGGGAGACGGCCATGAATTCAGCCGCCCCGAAATCGATCTTCAGACTCACTTTGATTTGCGCAGCGTCTCTTTGCCTCGCTACGTTTACTCCTGCCGCGTTTGGCCAGAGCTCCGGTTCGCATGGCGGTGGTGGTTCCCACGGTGGAAGCTCGCACGGCGGCGGCTCTCGTGGTGGAAGTAGCGGCGCATCTCACGCCAGTTCTGGTGGCGGATTCCATGGCAATGGCGGTTCCAATGCCCACGGACCTTATGCTGGTTCGGGCGTTTCCATGCAATCCGGTTCCGCAAACGTGCCTGGCCCCGCGCGAATGTCATCGAGCAGCGGCGGCCACAACGTTACTGGCTCCGGCGCTTCCGGCAATTACACCGGCAACACCTTCATAGCGGCTCCTTTGGCAGCCCCGCCCGTCGGCCAGCCGGTCGAAGGCTCTGCCCGCACCATTTTCATAAACACAAATCCTCAGCCGGTATCCGCGGACAGGAATACGCCGACTGGCGCGCGCCCATTCGCGGCAGGGAATTACCTCTGGGCGGCACCGCCCCAACAGGCGCGACAACATGTCGCGACG